>NZ_JAMYRZ010000011.1:0-170250 GCF_040321675.1 Mesorhizobium sp. M0296 | reverse complement strand
CCCCCGCCCCCCCACCCCCCCCCCGCCCGCTCCCCCCCCCCCCCCAGCCCACCGCCCCGCCCCCCCCCGCCCCCCCCCCCCCCCCCCCCCGGCTGGTTTTGCCGTAAAATCAGCCTAGCGGCCGCGGTGGTCGAAGCTGACCGCGATATCCCGACCGTCCAGCGCCCGAACGATGAAGCCAACCAGCTCCTCGTCGGTTTGCCGGAACCGGGGAAAGCGTTTGCGCAAATCGGCTATGACGACGGTGGTCGAGAGAATGTCGCCGGAATGATAGTCGGCCATGATGGTATGAACGGCAGCGTCGGTGTCAATACCGATTCCTAGCGGCGACTTGATCTGCCCCACGGAAGCCTCCACCCATCTCTCTCCCAGCCAACGATAGCAAGACTGCCGCAAAGCGAAAGAGCTTGTACGATTCCGTACGATCTCGTGGCTTGCGTTGCACTTTGCAGGACGCAGCCGGCGTCTTTTGTTTTGCGTTTCCAACTCATTGTTTGGCGTGGCGGCGGCTGTGGCCGCCGCGACCAGGCAACCTCGCCGCAGCTTGCGCGTTGAGCCATCGGAGGGATGACATCAGCCTCGGAGAACCCCCATGAAAACCCTTCTATCCATCACTGCGGCAGCGATGATGGCTGGCGCACCTTTGGCTGCTTTTGCCCAATCGGCGACGCTGACGCCTCTAACGACCGACACCATGAGCAAGGTTGACACCGCGACGTTCGTCAAGACCGTGCCCATCGCCAATACATTCGAAATCGAATCGAGCCGACTTGCGCAGACGCAGGCGACTGCCGACGACGTGAAGGCATTCGCGGCGCAAATGGTCACGGACCACACCAAGGCCGGCGAGGACTTCAAGGCGGCGCTCAGCAAGGGTCAGACGACTTCGGCCACCGCGCCAGCCGGCCCGTCGCTGGACACCAAGCACCAGGCGCTGCTCGATCAACTCAAGGAGGCCAGCGGGGACAGCTTCCAATCGAAATATATCGACATGCAGACCCAGGCGCATAAGGAAGCGGTGGCGCTGTTTTCCGCTTACGCGAATTCCGGCGACGATCCGGCGATGAAGGAGTTTGCCAAGAAGACGCTGCCGGTGCTGCAAATGCACGAACGTCATGTCAAGGAC
Source organism: Mesorhizobium sp. M0296 (assembly GCF_040321675.1). Taxonomy (NCBI): domain Bacteria; kingdom Pseudomonadati; phylum Pseudomonadota; class Alphaproteobacteria; order Hyphomicrobiales; family Phyllobacteriaceae; genus Mesorhizobium; species Mesorhizobium sp. M0296. The sequence goes on along the minus strand of NZ_JAMYRZ010000011.1, from coordinate 169,124 downwards.
CTTGCTGCCGCGCATCAATGAGAGGAAGAGTGCCTTTTGCAAACGAAAGGCCGCCCCACACACGGCCTGTGTGACGCGGCTGTCGTCCGGCGACACGGCCGGGAACAAAGCACCGAGAGTGTCGTTATTTATCCGGCTTGTTCGGGGAGGATCCAATGGAAGGCGGCATTCGCGGGGCCTCAAGGATAGTAGCGCCGGCTTTCGGCGCCGTCCTGGTCGCCGCTGTCACAGGCTGAAATCGCTTTCCGAACGGGACAGGCTGCCTTCATGCGCTACGGCGAGATATTTGCAAATGTTACGGCTCTCATGTTGCTGGCCTTGATGATTGGCGGCGTCTTCGTCCTGTTTGGAGACCCGCTGTGGCCGCGGCACTACGCGAGAATGGTGCTGGTTACGGATATCGATGCCATGACCACCGCGTCAGTCCGAACAAGCTGCGTGCCCAGTCCCTGCCTGCCCGACACCATCGATCACACCGTGCTCACTCCTCGCCCCGAGGACGGACCTTGATTTGCGATTTGCAGACGCTCGAGCCGGGTACGGAAAAGCCCGCCGCCCGAGCTGCGCGGCGGGCCTTTTTGGTGCATCAACCCACGGTAGACCGTCTGGCCACGACTAGGTCAGGATAATCACGATCTTGTAGGTATTCGGGTCGACGATGACGATCCGGCCGTCGGCGAGCACGAAATACTCATAGCCTTCGTAAGCCGGAACGATCTTGACGATGCGCGCCGGCAGGCGATGCAGCCGGACCTTCTTTCGCGGAACCTCGACACCGACAGAGATGTCGAAATCGACGCTGGAAACCGGTTGGACGTTCGTCTCCTTGATGACCTGCGTGATCTCCGTCTTCTGTTCAACGGTCACATTGTTGATGGAAGCGGTCGAACTCTGGTCTTGCGTCTGCGTCGAGGCATTGCCCTGAGTCTGCTCGGTGGTCGTGGTCCCAGTCTTGCCCTGAGCCTGCTCCTCGGTCTTCATTTTCGTGTTGCCTTGGGCCTGCTCGGTGGTGGTGGTTCCGGCCTTGCCCTGGGCTTGCTGATCGGTCTTCATCTTTGTGTTGCCCTGGGCCTGCTGGTCAGTCGTGGCGCCAGCCTTGCCCTGGGCTTGCTGGTCAGTCGTTGCGCCGGCCTTGCCTTTGGCTTGCTCATCGGTCTTCAGCTTCTTGTTGCCTTGCGCCTGTTGATCAGTTGCAGCGCCGGCCTTGCCCTGAGCCTGCTCGCCCATCTTGGCGCCGTTCTGGCAATTGGCAGTGCCGGCTGCACAATTGGCGCCGGACTGGTCGTCGGTCGACTGCTGCGTCTGGGCAAGTGCAGCCCCGCAGCTGACGCTGATTGCTAGCATGCTGGTGATCAGAACGCCCTTCATGAGAGATCTCCTTGGAAAACGCGTCCCTTCACCGCGCAAAACTGCGGCTAAAAAACTTTGTTCCAAAATAATGGAGCGAAACGGCAAGCGATCCGAGTGGCGGAACAAGCTCCACCTGATGACGTTACCGGCCTATAGCGACCCCGCTGCGAACAGCATGACGCGGCGCAGCGCAGAGGTGGCTCACGACGAAAGGAGACGATCATGAGAATGCATCTTTCGGCCGCCGCGGCTGGGTTCTTGCTGCTTGCGGGTGTTGGCGCCGCTGCCGCTCAGGACGTGATCATCGAACCGCAGCAGGAGACGATCGTACGCGAGTATGTGAAAAAGCAGCCTCTGGCGTCCGTCCAGCTTCCCGGCGTGGAGCTCAATGTCGGCTCGACCCTGCCCGATACCGTCGAGCTTCATGAGGTTCCCGACGTCAAATACCGCTACGTCGTCGTCGACAATCGGACCGTCCTGGTCGATCCTGGCACGCGCAGGATTGTAAAGGTCATCGAGTGAGCAAGCGCGTCGCTTTGAAGGGACATGCGGCGCGTCCAGCATTGTCGAATCCCACACTGCTGCCCGTGTTGGGCATTCGGACGCAGAAAGGCCCGCCGCTTCGAAGCACGGCGGGCCTCGTAGCGGAGACGACGTCCGGACAATTTCTGAACCAGCATTGGCTTAGAACGCATGATCCCAGCACGCCCTGTGCTCGCCAGGCCCGAAACTTTGAGAGAATATTCCTGGCTTCGCATTTCGCGGGAAATACGGTGCTTTGATCCGATGGTCAGCATTCCCGATGATGCCGGCAAGGCTTGGCACTCCGCCTGGCCGCAACGACTTCAGAACCGACGGGATAGATCATGTCTTGGAATACCAACACTTTGCTCTCATTTCTCTCCGCAAGTATAAACCGGCGCGCCGGTCTGGCTGTACTTTTCGCGTCGGCGGTTGCGATTGTCGGCCTTGCTGCGCCGTCGTTCGCCGAAGACAAGACGGCGGTCAAGGTCGGCATCATGAGCGGCGAGGACGAGGATGTGTGGCGCGTCGTCACCGCCCAGGCGGCGGAGAGGGGGCTGACGATCGAGACCGTGGTGTTCAACGACTACACCCAGCCGAATGAAGCACTCGAGCGTGGCGAAATCGACGCCAACGCCTTCCAGCACAAGCCCTATCTCGACAACCAGATCAAGACGCAGGGCTATCACATCGTCCCGGTCGGCTATACCGGGGTCTGGCCGATCGGCCTCTATTCCAAGAAGTACACGAAGATTGCCGACCTGCCCGAAGGCGCCGTCATTGGCGTGCCGAACGACCCGTCCAATGAGGGCCGCGCACTGCGCGTTCTGCAGAGCGAAGGTCTGATCAAGCTCAGGGAAGGCACCGGCATTCTGGCGACGACCACCGACATTGCCGAAAACCCGAAGAAATTGGTCGTCAAGGAGCTGGACGCCGGCATTGTCGGGCGCTCGGTGGAAGACCTCGACGGGGCCGTGGTCAACACGGATTGGGCGCTTAAAAGCGGCCTCACACCGGAGAACCGCATCGCCCAGGAGGCGGTGGCCGACAATCCCTACCGCAACTTCATCGCGGTCAAGGCCGGCAATGAAAACCAGCCCTGGGTAAAGATATTGGTCGCCTCCTACCAGAACGAAAAGGTGAAGGCCGAATTCGACCGAGTCTACAAGGGAACCGGCATCAGCGCCTATTGATGCCGAGCTCGACTTGGCGCTGAAGCCCGGCATGATAAAGCGGTCCGCGCTCCAACGCGGACCGCGATCGCGTTTTGCGGGACACCAATACAGGAACTCTCATGAACCAGCATTTCGCCTCGGTCACCGAAGTCATGCATCCCGTCGGCAGCCGTTCCGCCGGACCGAACGACGTCGTGCGCCTCATCGAGCTGAAGCGCCGCTTCGGCGCGACAGCGGCGCTGGACGGCGTATCGCTCAGCGTGCGCCAGGGCGAGATCCTCGGCATCATCGGCCGGAGCGGCGCCGGCAAGTCGACGCTGATACGCTGCCTGAACGGCCTGGAGCGGCCGGATACAGGACAAGTCTTCATTGAAGGCCGCGACATCAGCCGGCTCGGCGAGCGCGAATTGCAACCGCTGCGCCGGCGTATCGGCATGATCTTCCAGCATTTCAACCTGCTGTCTGCCAAGACGGTCGAAGACAACGTAGCGCTGCCGCTCAAGATCGAAGGCCGGCCCAGGGCCGAACGCCTGGCGCGCGCTGCCGAGCTGCTCGAGCTCGTCGGCCTGTCGGAGAAGGCGAAAGCCTATCCGGCGTCGCTGTCGGGCGGGCAGAAGCAGCGCGTCGGCATTGCCCGGGCGCTTGCGGCGCGCCCGGCGCTGCTGCTGTCCGACGAAGCGACCTCGGCATTGGACCCGGAGACGACGCGCTCCATCCTCGCCTTGCTCAGGGATATCAACCGGCAGCTCGGCCTGACCATCCTGCTCATCACCCATGAGATGGAGGTGATCCGTTCGATCGCCGATCGTGTCGCGGTGATTGACGCTGGGCGGATCGTCGAGCAAGGGCCGGTGTGGTCGGTGTTTGCCGATCCGAAGTCGGCGATCACACAAAGCCTGCTCGGCGGCATCCGGCCGCAATTGCCGGCGGAGATCGCAAGCCGGCTAACGCAGAACGCCGGCCTGGAGGCGATCCTCAGGATCGACGTGGCGGGTGAGGCCGCCCGAAGCCCGCTTTTGTCCGATCTTGCCTCGGCAGTTCCCGGCTCGTTCCGCCTCGTGCATGGCGGCATCGATCACGTTCAGCAGCAGCCTGTCGGGACACTGTTCGTGGCGGTCGCCGGCAGCAATGAAGCTCACCTGGCAGAGGTGATCGCGTTCTTGAAAGCCCGCCAAGCGCGGGTGGAGGTGCTTGGCCATGTCGCCGGTTCTGTTTGAGCTTCTCGTCCGTTCGATCTGGGAAACGATCCTGATGACGGCCGCCTCCGGCCTCATCTCGCTGGTTTTCGGGCTGCCGCTCGGCCTGGCGCTGGTCGCCACCGACCGCGGCGGTATCGCCGAAAACCTGTGGGTGAACCGCGCGCTCGGAGCGGTCATCAACGGCTTCCGCTCGGTGCCTTTCATCATCCTGCTGGTTGCGCTGATCCCGGTGACGCGGCTGATCGTCGGCACCTCGATCGGCACCTGGGCAGCGATTGTGCCGCTGTCGATCGCGGCGACGCCCTACTATGCGCGGATCGCCGAAGTGTCGCTGCGCGAGGTCGACCACGGGCTGATCGAGGCAGCACGCGCCATGGGCGGCAACCGCTGGACGATCATTCGCGAGGTGCTGGTGCCGGAAGCGTTGCCCGGCATCGTTGCCGGCTTCACGGTGACGCTGGTGACGCTGATCGGCGCCTCGGCCATGGCCGGTGCCATCGGCGCCGGCGGTCTCGGCGACCTCGCCATCCGCTACGGCTACCAGCGCTTCGAGACATCCGTCATGATCGCCGTTGTCATTGTGCTGATCATCCTGGTCTGCGGCATCCAGTGGGCCGGCGACCGGCTGGTCGCGAGGCTGGACCACAGAGCGTGACCGGCGAAACGCGGCCAATCAACGCCTTTAATTTCCGGGAAAGTTCAGATTGTTCTCGATGGTCTCGCTCGCCCAAGCGAGCTTTTCGCGATCGTCGGGGCGCAAGGGAGCCTCGACCGCGACGGTGAACAAGTGCCAGGCGAGACTGTCGGATAGAAGCCATGTGGTGACCTGTTCGCTGAAGATCACCTGCCCCTTATCGAGTGTCTTGATGTTGCCGGTAATCAAGTCCGCACAGTGCAACATGGCCTCGGGGTAAGGGCTATCACGCCATGCCGCTAATGCAGCTGCTACATCCATTCCGGCAAGCACTATGCCCTCCAGCCAGGGAACCGCGTTCCCTTCATCGGGATGTATGGTCATCGCTTTTCGCCAGGCAACCTGAAACAGCACCTCGACAGCCTGCTGTTCTTCCAACGGCCAATCGCGCCAGGAGGTCCTTTCGAGCTTTGCGGCAATCACGTTGGCGTCGAACCCCATCGAAGGTTCGCCTTGGATGGCAAGTTCAAGCACTCTCGGCAGAAAGTGCCGGTAGTCATCGACGTCGCCGACCGTCCATATGGCCGATCCGGCATAGGCGCCGAGGTTTTCACCACTGAGCTCCCGAAGCGGACCACTGGATACTCCCCGAAAGATCGATTCCAAATCCTTGTACGGCGAGCCATGCAGGTGGCGGGGCGATGGATAAGACGCGAAAGCGGCATAGACGCGTTCGACTGCGTGGGCCAGTTCGGACGAGAGATCAGCCTCCAGGGGATTTGGATTGCTCATCCGCTACGACTCCGAACAGGTCTCTGGCTTGCTCTGCGGTATAGTAGCCGAGCTTGACATCCCGAGCGACCAATTGCGGATCGCGCTGCAACGGATCGCCGTAGCCGCCGCCGCCAGGCGTGCCGACGCACACGCGGTCGCCTGTCTTCAGCGCGATGTCCTGCTCCTTGGACAGATGCGGCGGCACATGTTCCTTGCCGTCGCGGAACACGGTGACCGTGTTGACCGCGCCGTCCTTGCCGCCGAGCACGCCTTGCGGGCCGAACCGGCCGTGATCCATGACGAAGGAGGCGCGGGCGTCGCCGCGCAGGATCTCGACCTCATAGGCGAGGCCAAAACCGCCGCGATGCTTGCCGGCGCCGCCCGAGCCTTCGCGCAAGGCATAGTGGCGGTAGAGCACCGGGAAGGCCTGCTCCATGATTTCGACCGGCGGCGACTTGGAGATGCCTATGGTCGAGCAGCCATTGGTCAGGCCGTCGTGACCGGCATTGCCGCCATACCCGCCCCCGGAGATCTGATACATGACATAATCGCGGCCGCGGGCCGGATCGTTGCCGCCGAGCGCGAAATTGCCGCTGGAGCCGGCGGGGGCCGCCGTCACCTTGTCCGGCAGCGCCTGCACCATCGCCGCGAACACCGCTTCAGCAATGCGCTGCGAAACCTCGGCCGCGCAGCCCGATACCGGGCGCGGATATTTGGCGTCGAGGAAGGTGCCTTCCGGCCGCTTGACGATCAGCGGCTCGAAGGCGCCGGCGCTGATCGGCACGTCGGGGAAAATGTGCCGCATGGCGAGATAGACCGAGGACAAGGTCGTCGCCAGCACGCTGTTCATCGGCCCAGCGCAGGGCTTTGACGAACCGGAGAAGTCGAAGCTGAGCGTGTCGCCCTGTTTTTCGACGGCCAGCGCGATAGTCAGCGGCTCGTTGACCACGCCGTCGGAATCAACAAAAGCCTGCGACCGGTAAATGCCGTCGGGAATGGCTGATATGTTCGCGCGCATCTGTTCGGCGGCGCGGCGGCGCAGTTCGGCGATCGCATCGACGACCGTTTCATCTCCGTAACGATCCAGGATTCCGTTCAGTCGGTCTTGACCGATCAGCAGTGCCGCCGCCTGCGCCCGGATGTCGCCGATGCGCTGGTCGGCAACCCTGATGTTCGAGCAGATGATGGCGTAGATCTCAGGGTCGAGCACGCCCTTCTTGAACAGTTTCACCGGCGGCAGTCGCAAGCCTTCCTGCTCGACCGCTGTTGCCGAGGCGGAAAAGCCGCCCGGCACCGAACCGCCGATGTCGGGCCAGTGGCCGGTGTTCGACAGCCAGCAGAATATCCTGCCGTCGCGGTAGACCGGCATGGCGAAGCGCACATCCATCAGGTGGGTGCCGCCGAGATAGGGATCGTTGACGATGTAGATATCGCCCGGCTCGGGCGGCAGGCAGCGTCCGTCGGCGATCATCTCGATCACGGTTTTGGTCGAATACTGCATGACGCCGACGAACACCGGCAGGCCCTGGCTGCCTTGCGCGATCAGCGAACCATCGAGCGCTGAATAGATGCCATCCGAACGGTCATTGGCCTCGGCGATGACAGGCGAGAACGCGGCGCGCGAAAACGTCAGGTCCATTTCGTCGCAGACTTGCTGTAGCGCCGCCTGGATGACTGAAAGGGTGATGGCGTCGAGTTTTTCCATCTCAGGCCTCGCCGATATCGATGATGATGTTGCCGTCGGCATCCGATCGCGCCCGGTCGCCGGGCTCCAGCACAGTCGTCGCGTCCATCTGTTCGAGGATCGCCGGACCTTCGATTGTTGCGTCGAGCGGCAACTTCTCTCTGCTGTAGACCGGCGTGTCGTACCAGCGCCCGCCATACCAGACAGGCCGGATCTCGCGCCGCGCCTCTTCGAGCGTTTTGGCGCGCCCAGCCGGGTCGATCAGCCGGGACAGATCGATTGCCGGCCGCACGCCGGTGACCGAGGTGTTGAGGTTGACCAGATTGGCGCGGATTTCCGGCAACTGGACCTTGAAGCGGGCGAAATAGGCCTTCTCGAACAGGTGCTGCAGTCCCTCGCGTGTCACCGCAGACGACGGCAGCGGCACGTTGATGATATGCGTCTGGCCGACGAACTGCATGTCGGCGGAATGCGTGACGCGGATCATTTCCGGCTTCACCGCCTCCTTGCCGATCAGCTCCTCGCCTTCGTTTCGGTGCCGTTCCAATGTCTCATGGAGCTGGGTTTCATCGAGACTGGGCACCGACTGATTGACCGTGTTGACGAAATCATGGCGCAGATCGGCGACGACGCAGCCGAGAGCATTGGTGATGCCTGGCCGCGCCGGCACCAGCACTTTCGGCAGGCCTAGTTCGCGCGCCAGTGCCGTCGCATGCAGCGGCCCGGCGCCGCCGAAGGCGAACAGCGCGAAATCGCGCGGGTCGTGGCCGCGCGACACCGAGACCATGCGGATGGCGCCGGCCATCTTCACGTTGCCGAGCCGCAGCACCGCACCCGCCGCCTCGACGCCGGACAAGCCTGTGGCGCGGCCGATCCTGTCCTCGAATATGCCGGTGACCCGTTCGACGGTGACCGGGTTTTCCACCGCGAGCAGCTTCTTCGGCGCCAGCCTGCCGAGCACCAGATTGGCGTCGGTGATGGTCGGCTCCAAGCCGCCGCGTCCGTAGCATATCGGGCCGGGATTGGCGCCGGCGCTTTCCGGGCCGATCTGGATCAGGCCTGCCGCATCGACGTGGGCGATCGAGCCGCCGCCGGCGCCGACCGTATGCACCGCCACCATCGGCACGTGGATCGGCATCGCATACTCGATCTCGATCTCGTTCGACACCGCCGGCTCGGCGTTGCGGATCAGCGCCACGTCGGTCGAGGTGCCGCCCATGTCATAGGTGACCAGGTTTTCGAAGCCGGCGCGTTTTCCCGTATAGGCGGCAGCAATGACGCCGGAAGCGGGGCCGGACATGACAGTCTTGGCCGACTCACGTGTGACAAAGCGGGCCGAGATCATGCCGCCATTGCCGTTCATGATCAGGAAGTCGCGGGCGTAGCCTTTTGACGCCAGCTCCTTGCGCAGCCGCTCGACATAGCGTTCGAGGATCGGTTGCACCGAGGCGTTGACCGAAGCGGTGACGCCGCGCTCGAATTCGCGCGCTTCCGAAAGCAGCGCATGGCCTGTCGTGATGTAGCCGTTCGGCCAAAGCTCGGCCGCGATCTCGGCGGCACGCCGCTCATGCCTCGGGTTGGCGTAGGAATGCAGGAAATGGATGACGAGGGATTCGCAGCCGGCCGCGATCAGTTGTGAAATCGCTGCCCGCATCTCGGCCTCGTCGAGCGGGATGCGCACCGCGCCCGAGGCCTCGACCCGCTCCGACACTTCGAGCCGCAGATTGCGCGGAATGATCGGCACGAACGTGCCTGTCATGCCATAGGCTTGCGGCCGTGTCCGCCGGCCAAGCTCGATAACGTCACGAAAGCCGCGCGTGGTGATCATGCCGGTCTTGGCCAGCCGGCGCTCCAGGACCGCGTTGGTGGTGGTCGTCGTGCCGTGCACGATGAGGTCGATGCCGTCGACCGGAAATCCGGTGGCGCCAAGCGCCGAAACGACACCGAACGCCTGGTTGTCGACTGTCGTCGGGGTCTTGGCGATGTGCACCCGGCCGCCGTCACGGCCGTCGATCAGAAGCAGGTCGGTAAAGGTGCCGCCGACATCGATACCGGCGACGACGCTGCCCGTCGAATCCAGAGCTTGCGCCGAAAAATTCTGTCCCATTGTCGAAACCCGAAATGCCCGAACTGCCTACATGCCTTAGTTTGGAAAGCTGTTTTACGGCGGCGTCTTGACGCAAATATCGTTTGTATACTAATAAATTCCGGACACAAGAGCTTACCGCTTCGGAGTGTGCAAACGGCACGCTGGAATCTGACCGGTTCGGGCGCGCAGGTGAGGATTTGGCGCGGCCGCTGAGCTGGCCCGGAAGGTTAGGTTTGATGAACACCACATCCGCGTTCAACACTGCTGGCGCCCGGCCGTTGCAGTTCCCGATACCGGCCAATGTCTATGCCGAAACCGTCGTCTCGGTGAAGCATTATACCGACCGGCTGTTTTCGTTCCGCATCACCCGGCCGCAATCGCTGCGCTTCCGTTCCGGCGAGTTCGTCATGATCGGCCTGCCCAATGCCGAGAAGCCGGTGTTCCGCGCCTATTCGATCGCCAGCCCTGCCTGGGACGACGAACTCGAATTCTTCTCGATCAAAGTGCCGGACGGCCCGCTCACTTCGGAGCTGCAGAAGATCGAGATCGGCGACACCGTTATCATGCGGCAGAAGTCGACCGGCACGCTGGTGGTCGACGCGCTGACGCCGGCCAAGCGCCTGTTCATGATCTCGACAGGCACCGGCATCGCGCCCTTCGCCAGCCTGCTGCGCGATCCCGATACCTATGAGAAGTTCGAGCAGGTTATCCTGACCCATACCTGCCGCGACAATGCCGAGCTCACCTACGGCCAGGAGCTGGTGGCCGCACTGGAGAACGACCCGCTGATCGGCGAACTGACCGGCGGCCGCGTCACGCTCTACAATTCGACGACGCGCGAGACCTCCGAGCGCATGGGCCGCATTACCGCGCTGATCGGCTCGGGCAAATTCTACAGCGATCTCGACATCGACAAGCTCAATCCCGAGACCGACCGCATCATGATCTGCGGCTCGATGCATATGCTCAAGGACGTCAAGGAACTGGCCGAAAGCCTCGGCTTCCAGGAAGGCTCGCTGCACCATCCGGCAAGCTTCGTCGTCGAGCGCGCCTTCGTCGGCTGAGACGCGGCAGTTCAGAGTCTACTGGTTTGCGAACCTGATTTTGACCATACGGTCAAAAATCGGCTGCCTTGACTGTCTTTTTCCGCTATGACCGCTTGAAGGACTCGTGAAGCGCTGCTTCACGGTCTATCTTCGGCATAACTCGCTGAACAAGGGGCAGGAGATGAGCAGCACAATCCGCGAAACCGATCTCGGCACGTCCAAGATCACGCCGCTGCCGGCGCGCGCCGCGGCCAATGCACCAATCCCGCAAGCCCATGGCATTGCTCGCAATCCCGGCATGAGGCTCGATCTCGGCTTCATGGAATCGATGCGCGGCGTCAACCGCTCGGCGCTGGAACGCCGCGTCGCCAGCCTGACCAAAAGACGCTCGATCAAGGCCGATAACCAGGCCGCCTGGCTGCTGCGCGCCGTCGCCTGCATGGACCTGACGACGCTGAACTCGAACGACACGGAAGAGCGCGTGCGCCGGCTTTGTGCCAAGGCGGTCAACCCGTTCCGTCGCGACATTGCCGAGGGGCTCGGCATTACTGGTGAAAAGATCCGCCCGGCGGCGGTCTGCGTCTATCATCCCTTCGTCGCCACTGCCGTCGACGCGCTGCGCGGCAGCGGCGTCCATGTCGCCGCCGTTTCCACGGCTTTCCCGCATGGCCTTGCACCGCTTTCGACACGTCTGCAGGAGATCGAAGCATCGGTAAGGGACGGCGCCGACGAGATCGACGTCGTCATCCCGCGCGGCCTGGTATTCGGGGCGAAATGGCAGGAGCTCTATAACGAGATTGTCTCGATGCGCGCCGCTTGCGGCGAGGCCCATCTGAAGGTGATCCTCGGCACCGGCGACCTCGCGACGCTGCGCAACGTCATGCTCGCCTCGATGGTGGCAATGATGGCGGGTGCAGATTTCATCAAGACCTCGACCGGCAAGGAAAGCGTCAACGCGACGCTGCCGGTCGGCCTTGCCATGGTGCGCGCCATCCGCGCCTATTTCGAGGAAACCGGCTATCTCATCGGCTTCAAGCCGGCCGGCGGCATTTCCACGGCAAAAGCCTCGCTCGACTGGCTGGTGCTGATGAAGGAAGAGCTGGGCCGGCCGTGGCTGGAGCCGGAGCTGTTCCGCTTCGGAGCATCGAGCCTTTTGACCGATATCGAGCGCCAGCTCGAGCATCATCTGACCGGCCACTACTCGGCCAATCATCGCCACGCGATGGCGTGATTCGGAGCGCGCCATGAACATTCTCGAACGCTATCACGCCATGGAATACGGCCCGGCGCCGGAGGCGCGCAGCGAGGCCGATGCGTGGCTTGCCGCGTGGGATTTCGGCAAAGCGCTGTTTATCGGCGGCGACTGGAAGGCAGCCAGCGGAGGCAAAACCTTCGACACCAGCGATCCGTCCTCGAGAAAGCTGCTGGCCAAGGTGTCGGATGCCGGTGCCGCCGATATCGACGCGGCGGTTTCGGCCGCCACAAAAGCGCTGCCGAAATGGAGCGCCAGCACTGGTTATCAACGCGCCAAAGTGCTCTACGCCATCGGCCGCGCCATGCAGCGCCACCAACGGCTGTTCGCGGTGCTGGAATCGATCGACAATGGCAAGCCGATCCGCGAAAGCCGCGACATCGACGTGCCGCTGGCCATCCGCCATTTCATCCATCATGCCGGCTGGGCGCAAGCGCTGGACAGGGATTTTCCAGGCCATAAGGGGGTCGGCGTCGTCGGCCAGATCATCCCGTGGAACTTCCCGCTCTTGATGCTGGCCTGGAAGATCGCGCCGGCGCTCGCCGCCGGCTGCACCGTGGTGCTGAAGCCAGCCGAATTCACGCCGCTCACCGCGATCCTGTTCGCCGAGATCTGTGAACGATCTGGCGTGCCGAAGGGCGTCGTCAACATCGTCCAGGGCGGGCCGGAAGCGGGTGGGGCAATCGTCAATCATCCCGGCATCCAGAAGATTGCCTTCACCGGTTCGTCCGAGGTCGGCAAGATCATCCGCAAAGCCACCGCCGGTTCGGGCAAGAAACTGTCGCTGGAGCTTGGCGGCAAGTCGGCATTCGTCGTTTTCGAGGATGCCGACCTCGACAGCGCCGTCGAGGGTCTGGTCGACGGTATCTGGTTCAACCAAGGCCAGGTGTGCTGTGCCGGCTCGCGCCTTCTGGTGCAGGAAGGCATCGCCGATGCCTTCATCGCCAAGGTCAAGACGCGGATGAGCCGGCTGCGCGTCGGCAGCCCGCTCGACAAGAACACCGATATCGGCCCGCTGGTCGACTTGACTCAGCTCGATCGCGTCAAGGGCCTGATCGCCGAGGGCGCCAAGCAGGGCGCGATCTGCTGGCAGCCGGACTCGGCGCTGCCCTCCTCGGGCTATTACCATCTGCCAACGCTGGCGACAGGTGTTTCGCCGGCTAACATTCTGGCACAGGAAGAGGTGTTCGGGCCGGTGCTCGCCACCATGACCTTTCGCAACACCGAGGAAGCGGTCGAGCTCGCCAACAACACGCGCTATGGCCTGGCTGCTTCGGTGTGGAGCGAGAACATCAATCTTGCCCTGCACGTCGCGCCGCAATTGAAGGCCGGCGTCGTCTGGGTCAACGGCACCAATATGTTCGACGCCTCCTGCGGCTTCGGCGGCTACCGCGAGAGCGGCTTTGGCCGCGAAGGCGGGCGCGAGGGCATGTTCGAATATCTCTCGGCAAAACTGCCGCTCGGCCCGATCATCAAACCGGCAACGTCTTCGGCGCAACCTGTCGAGCAGGCCGAAGGCGATGCCATCGACCGCACGGCAAAGCTGTTCATCGGCGGCAAGCAGGTCCGGCCGGACGGCAATTATTCCTTCGCCGTCGCCACCGCCAAGGGCAAGCTTGCCAGCGAGGTCGGTCTCGGCAACCGCAAGGATATCCGCGACGCCGTCGCGGCCGCGCGCGCCTGCAAGGCCTGGCCGGAGGCGACCGCCCACAACCGCAGCCAAGTGCTCTACTACCTGGGCGAAAATCTGTCCGGCCGCGCCGACGAGTTTGCCGCCCGTTTGACCCAGCTCACCGGCGCGACCGCCAAGGCGGCGCGTGACGAGGTCGAGCTGTCGATCGAGCGCCTGTTCCTCTATGCCGGCTTGGCCGACAAATTCGAGGGCCGCGTCCACCAGCCGCCGGCCCGCGCCGTCACGCTGGCACTGCACGAACCGGTCGGGGTCGTCGGTATCGTCGCGTCGGACAACGCGCCTCTGCTTGGCCTGATCTCGCTGGTGGCGCCGGCGCTTGCCATGGGCAACACCGTAGTCGCAGTGCCATCCGAAAAATACCCGCTGCTTGCCACCGACCTCTACCAGGTCATCGAATATTCCGACGTTCCGGCAGGCGCCATCAATATCGTCACCGGCCGTAGCGCCGAGCTTGCCGGCGTATTGGCCAAGCATGACGATGTCGACGGGCTCTGGGTGTTCGCCGACGCCGAGACTTGCGCCAAGGCCGAGGCCGAGTCCATCGGCAATCTCAAACGCGTCTGGACCGGCAACGGCCACAGCCTCGACTGGCCCTCGAACGAAGCAGCCGGCGATGCCTTGCTGCGCCGTGCGATCGAGGTCAAGAACGTCTGGGTGCCCTACGGCGACTGAGTGTCCCGGAGGGACGTCCGGGCTTGACGGGCCAACAAATGTTCTTTACCGAGAAAAAACATTTGGTTGGCAGGGCGAATATCGAAACAGGCGGGATGGTACTGCCCGGCTGGCACATTGCGCCCCGGCCTTGTGCCGGTAAAAAGCCGAACGATCACAGACGGGCGAGGAGAGAAGCATGGCGGATCTGACAGGCAAGATCGTTGTCGTCACGGCGGCGGCGCAAGGCATCGGCCGGGCAAGTGCGCTGGCTTTCGCCAAGGCCGGCGCGGTCGTCCATGCCACCGACATCAACGAGGTGGTGCTCGCCGACCTCGGCAAGACGCCCGGTATCAAGACCCGCAAGCTCGACGTGCTGAACGACGAGGCGGTGAACGCCGCTTTTGCCGAGATCGGCGCCGTGGACGTGCTGTTCAATTGCGCCGGCTTCGTCCATTCCGGCTCGATCCTCGAGATGAAGGACGGCGATCTCGACTTTGCCTATGATCTCAATGTCCGCTCGATGATCCGCACCATCCGCGCCGTGCTGCCCGGCATGCTGGAGCGCGGCGACGGCTCGATCATCAACATGGCATCGCTGGCCAGTTCGACCAAGGGCGTGCCGAACCGCTTCGTATATGGCCTAACCAAGGCAGCCGTCATCGGCCTGACCAAGTCGGTCGCCGCCGACTATGTCGGCAAGGGCATACGCTGCAATGCGATCTGTCCGGGCACGGTCGAAAGCCCGTCGCTGCAGGACCGCATGCATGCGCAGGGCGACTACGAAGCAGCTCGCGCCGCCTTCATCGCCCGCCAGCCGATGGGCCGGCTCGGCACGCCCGAGGAAATCGCCGATCTCGCCGTCTATCTGGCCGGCGCCACCTATACGTCGGGGCAAGCTTATAATATCGACGGTGGCTGGTCGATCTAAGAGGCCATTTGAAAACCCTACTCCGCCGGGCGCCTGACGCGGCTTTCTGCGCTTCCGGTGCTCACGTACTTTAAGTACGCTCCGCTCCGGTTCTCGAAACCCACGCCATTCGCCGCAGCGGAGCGAGTTTGCAAACGGCCTCTGGTCGCAACTGGGAGAAAACTGCATGAAACTGCTGCGCTATGGCGAGGCGGGGAGCGAACGCCCCGGCCTGCTCGATGCCGATGGAACGATCCGCGACCTCTCCGCCCATGTCACCGACATTGCCGGCAAGGCACTTGACCCGGCATCGCTCGAGACATTGTCGAAGCTCGACACGAAGACGCTGCCGGCGGTTTCCGGCAAGCCGCGGATCGGCGCCTGCGTCGCCGGCACCGGCAAATTCATCTGCATCGGTCTCAACTATTCCGACCACGCCGCCGAAACCGGCGCCACCGTGCCGCCGGAGCCGATCATCTTCATGAAGGCAAGCTCGGCTATTGTCGGGCCGAACGACGACGTGCTGATCCCGCGCGGCTCGGTGAAGACCGACTGGGAGGTCGAGCTCGGCGTGGTGATCGGCAAGACTGCAAAGTATGTCACCGAGGCCGAGGCGCTGGATTATGTCGCCGGCTATTGCGTCGCGCACGACGTCTCCGAGCGCGCCTTCCAGGCCGAGCGCCAGGGCCAGTGGACCAAGGGCAAGTCCTGCGACACGTTCGGGCCGATCGGCCCGTGGCTGGTGACCAAGGACGAGGTCAAGGACCCGCAGAACATCCCGATGTGGCTGACGGTCAACGGCAAGACGATGCAGAACGGCTCGACCAAGACCATGGTCTTCGGCGTCGCTTATCTCGTCTCCTATCTCAGCCAGTTCATGTCGCTGCACCCGGGCGACATCATCTCGACCGGCACGCCGCCCGGCGTCGGCCTCGGCATGAAGCCGCCGGTCTTCCTGAAGCCCGGCGACGTGGTCGAGCTCGGTATCGAGGGGCTGGGCATCCAGAAGCAGACGTTCAAGGCGGATGCGTAGGCGCTCTTCCTTCTCCCCTTGTGGGAGAAGGTGGATCGGCGCGCAGCGCCGAGACGGATGAGGGGTGCTGGAAGAAACGCGACGAGAAAACATCGAAGGATTTCCGTCGCTTACGCCTTCAGCGTAGCGATCGTCCAACACCCCTCATCCGACCGAGCTTCGCTCGGCCACCTTCTCCCACAAGGGGAGAAGGGGAGTCGGCGCCTGCGCTACTTCAGCACCTTCCCATCGGCTCCAAACCGGTATGTCTTTGCCGGATCCGGCGTCGCATAGAGCGTGGCACCAGGTTCGGCGTTATAGACGCCGAAGATGCGCGCTGTGATCAAGCCGGCCTTCTCGCAGTCGAGATAGAGGTTGGTGTCGGCGCCAAGGTGCTCGGCATGGACGACCGTGCCTTTCCAGGCGCCGGATCTGGGATCGACCGTCAAATGTTCGGGACGGACGCCGATGGTCTTTGCCGTTTCGCCAAGCCTGGCGCCGTCGACGAAATTCATCTTCGGTGAGCCGATGAAGCCGGCGACGAATTCATTTGCCGGCGAATTGTAAAGCTCCATCGGTCCGCCGATCTGCTCGATCTTTCCCGCGTTCAGCACGACGATCTTGTCGGCCAGCGTCATCGCCTCGACCTGGTCGTGGGTGACATAGATCATCGTGGCCTTCAGCCGGCGATGCAATTGCGCGATCTCCAGCCTGGTGTTGACGCGCAGCGCGGCATCGAGGTTGGACAGGGGCTCGTCGAACAGAAAAAGCTTGGGCTCGCGCACCACGGCGCGGCCGATGGCGACGCGCTGGCGCTGACCGCCGGAAAGCTCGGCCGGCCGCCTCGAGAGGTAGGGCTCCAGCGACAGCATCGACGAGGCGATGCCGATGCGGCGGTCGATCTCGGCCGCCGGCGTGCCCGCCTGCTTGAGGCCGAGGCCCATGTTGTTCTTCACCGTCAGATGCGGATAGAGCGCATAGGTCTGGAACACCATGGCGATACCGCGCTTGGCCGGCGGCGTTGCGGAGACGTCCGCACCGTCGATCACCACGCGGCCCGAGGTCGAGTCCTCCAGCCCGGCAATGACCCTGAGCAGCGTCGACTTCCCGCAGCCAGATGGACCGACGAAGACGACGAACTCGCCATCCGTCACCTCGAGGTTGATGCCCTTCAGCACCTCGACCGGCCCGAAGGCCTTTTTCACGTTCTCGATGTTCAGCGAGCCCACGGCGTCGTCCCTGTTCTAGAGTTTCACGGCGAGGCCGCTGCGCACGCTCTCGTCTGCGGCAAGGCAGACGGCGAGCGACTTCACCGCGTCGTCCATGTGACGGGTCAAGTCCAGATCCTCGCGGACCGCCTTCAGCACAAACGCCTGTTCCAGGTCGCAAAGGTCCTGATGGCCGGGCTCGCCTTGCATCGACAGCATCTCGTCCGGTTTGGCGAATTTGCCGTCGGCTCCGGTCGCCGCGCTGTGCAGGCGGATGGTCGAGGTCTTGGTGTGGGTGTCGATGTCGTCGGACCTGACACCCTCCTTCATGACGATCGACACGCAGCCATTGGGCGAGATCACGTCTTTCACGAAGAAAGCCGTCTCCGAAATCATCGGCCCCCAGCCGGCCTCGTACCAGCCGACCGAACCGTCGTCGAACAGCACCTGCAGATGACCGTAATTGTACATCGACGGCGCGATCTCGTCGCTCAGCCTCAGTCCCATGCCGCGCACCTCGACTGGTCTGGCGTCGGTGATCTGCAGCATCACGTCGAGATAATGCACGCCGCAGTCGACGATCGGCGACGTCGTCTGCATCAGCTGCTTGTGCGTCTCCCAGGTATGTCCGGAGGATTGCTGGTTGAGGTTCATGCGGAACACGTAAGGGCCGCCGAGCTTCCGCGCCTCGGCAATCAGCCTGATCCAGGACGGATGGTGGCGCAGGATATAGCCGATCACCAGTTTTTTGCCGTTGGCCTTGGCGGCGGCGACGACGCGCTCTGCATCTGCGACGGTGGTTGCCAGCGGCTTTTCGAGGAAGACGTGGCAGCCGGCCTCGAACGCCTTGACGGCATAGTCAGCATGGCTGTCGGAATAGGTGGCGATGCAGGCGACATCGGGCTTTTCGTCGCGTAGCGCCTCGTCGAAGGAACGCCGGATGGCGTAGGTCGAAAGCCCTTCCGGCAGCGGCACATCGGAGCGGTTGACCAGCGCGGCGATCTGGAATCCCGGATTGGTGTGATACGCCAACGCATGGCTGCGCCCCATATTGCCGAGGCCGGCGATGACAACGCGAAGGGGTTGGTCCATTTCAGTTTGCCTTTAGTAGAGCGCGGGCTTTCAGGTCCATCCTAATACTCGATCCATACTCACTGGCGATCTGCAGAGCAGCCTTTTCGCTTTCACAACGTGCCAGAAGTCCGAACCCGTATGTATCGACTCCCTCTTTGATCAGAGAAGACCTCCGGTCGTCCGGCAACGGACGGTCCAGATCCAGCGCCTCGGTGAATGCCTTGGATTGCTCGCTAACCATCAGGGAGTTGACACGCCAGATGATATGACAGTTGTATTCCTTCGGTCGACGCTCGATCCCGAACCGAGTCAGCCAGACAGCTGCATTGAGATAGAACTGCGGTCCCCAGGCAGACTTCTGAAGGTTAAGCAGACAGACCGTTTCCGGCCATTCGCGATAATAGTTTGTGTTGCGAACGCCGCGGAATCTGTGGCGGGTTGCCGACTCGGTGAGGCCTCGAATGATCGCGTCCCGACCCTCACTCACTTGACGGCCCCCGAAGTGATGCCGCGGATCAGCTGCCGCGAGAAGATGACGTAGAGGATCAGCACCGGCATGATCGCCAGCGACAGTGCCGCCAGGATGGCGTTCCAGTTGGTGACGAACTGGCCGAGGAACAATTGCGCGCCGAGCGTCACTGTCTTGGTCTCCTCCGACGGCGCCAGGATCAGCGGGAACCACAGATCGTTCCAGATCGGGATCATGGTGAAGACCGCGACCGTCGCCATCGATGGGCGCACCAGCGGCAGCACCAGCCGGAAAAAGATGGTGTATTCGGACAGGCCGTCGATCCTGCCCGCATTCTTCAGATCGTCCGAGACCTGCTTCATGAATTCCGACAGGATGAAGACGGCAAGCGGCAGGCCCTGCGCCGTGTAGACCAGGATCAGCGCCGTCAGCGTGTTGACCAGCCCGCTCGCCACCATCAATTGCAGGATGGCGACGGTGGCAAGGCGGATCGGGATCATGATGCCGAGCGCCAGATAGAGCCCCATCAGCGAATTGCCGCGGAAGCGGTATTCCGACAGCGAGAAAGCCGCCATGGCGCCGAACAAAAGCACGAAGAACAGCGAGGCGACGGTGACGACAAGGCTGTTCTGGAAATAGTGGATGAAATCGCCCTGGCCGATCACCGTCGTGTAGCCGATCAGGTCGAAGGTACCTGGCGTCGGCGGCGTCAGCGGCGCGCCGAAAATCCCTGCGCGTGATTTGAACGAATTCATGATCACGAGGATGACCGGAAACAGCGCGATTGCGGTGTAGGTCAGAAGGATCGCATGCGCGCCGATGGTGCGGGGCAGCGAGCGGGTTGCCGTGCTCATGTGGCGCCTCAGAACTGGTAGCGACGCAGGCGCGTCTGCACGAGGAACAGGTAGACGCAGACGCCGCCCAGGATGATCAGGAACATCATCGTGGCGATCGCCGCGCCCATGTTGGGATCGCCGACCTGCAGCTGGAAACCGAAGAAGGCGCGGTAGAGGAAGGTGCCGAGAATATCGGTTGAATAGTTCGGCCCGGCCAGCGCCCCTTGCGCGGTGTAGATCAGGTCGAAAGCGTTGAAATTGCCGACGAAGGTCAGGATCGAGATGATGCCGATCGACGGCAGGATGAGCGGCAGCTTGATCTTCCAGAACTGCGCCATCCCGGTGATGCCGTCGCATTCGGCTGCTTCGATCACCTCTTCGGGAATGGACAGCAGTGCCGCATAGATCAGCATCATTGGGATGCCGACGAACTGCCAGACCGAGATCAGGCTGAGCGCGGTCAGCGCATATTGCGCCTTGCCGAGCCAGGGCGTGAACAGGCTTTTCAGGCCGACCAGGTCCATCATATGCGGCGCCACGCCCCATAGCGGCGACAGAATCAGCTTCCAGGCGAAGCCGACAATGACGAAGGACAGGATCGTCGGCACGAAGATCGCCGTGCGGTAGAAGGCGGAAAACCGCAGCCTAGGGCTGGACAGAAGTGCGGCCAAAAGGACGCCGATCGGGTTCTGCACCAGCATGTGGATGATGAAGAACCAGACATTGTTCCTGAGCGCGTTCCAGAAATTGACCGACCAGTTGGGATCACCGAACAGCATGCGGAAATTTTCCAGTCCGACGAAGACCTGCGACTGATTGATGTTGCGGAACAGCGACAGCTGCAGCGTGCCGGCCAGCGGCAGGATCATGATCGCCGTATAGACCAGCACTGCCGGCGCCAGGAAAACGCCGATATGCCAACGGAACGGTCTTTTCGGTGCTGCGGCCATGCGTTCGGTCCCCGCCGATCAGGTCTTGCTATTGCCGTCAAAGGGCGCGGCGCCTCCCTCCCCCTCGAGGGGAGGGTGCCTCGCAAAGCGAGGCGGGTGGGGTCGGCAGAGGCAGCGCGCCATCGTCGTTCGACCGTGCTTTCCAGCAGCGATCAAGCCGCAGCCTGCCTCGACCGACCCCCTCTGTCGCCTTCGGCGACATCTCCCCCTCGAGGGGGGAGACAACGCTTCGCCGCGCTCTTACTTCGCCGGCTTGTACCAGCTATCGAGGCCGTCCTGCAGCTTCTTGGCGGCAGCTTCCGGCGTGTCGGTGCCGTTGATGACGTTGGCCGATTCAACCCACGTCTCGTTTTCAAGGTTCGGCGTGCCGCGCGACAGGATCTGGTAGGTCGAGCGGATCGTCGACTTGCACTTGCCGCGCCAGGAGACGAATTCCTGGGCCAGCGGGTCTTCCATCTTCACCGGGGTGTTGTTCAGGCTGAAGAAGCCCGGCAGCGCGTTGGCGTAGATGGTGGCAAAATCAGGCGAGGCCACCCAGGACAGGAAGGTCTTGGCCGCATCCGCGTTCTTCGAGGCAGCATTGAGGCCCATGCCGATGTCGGTGTGGTCGGAGATGTAGCAGGTGTCGCCGGCCTTCTGCACCGGCGGCGGGAAGGCGCCCATCTTGAACTGCGCCTGCGTGTTGAAAAGGCCGATCTCCCACGAACCGGCCGGGTAGATGGCGGCGCGGCCGAGCGTGAACAGGTTCTGGCTGTCCGGATAGGTCTGCGCCTCGAAGCCGTCGCCGAGATAGTCCTTCCACTTGGCCAGTTCCTTGAAGGGCTCGACCCACTGCGGATCGGTCAGCTTCTGCTCGCCCTTGATCAGCGCCAGGCGGCCTTCCTCGCCCTTCCAGTAGTTCGGGCCGATGTTCTGGTAGCCCATGGTCGCCGCTTCCCAGAGGTCCTTGGTGCCCATCGCCATCGGGATGTAGGTGCCGTCGGCCTTGATCTTGTCGAGCGCGGCGAAGAATTCGTCGCGCGTCTCCGGCACCTTGATGCCGAGCTTGTCGAAGGCGTCCTTGTTGTAGATGAAGCCATGGATGACGGAGGCCATCGGCACGCAGAAACTCGACTTGCCGTCGTCGGTCTGCCAGGCGGCCTTGGCGACGTCGGAGAAGTTCTCCATGCCGGGCAGGGTCGAGATGTCGGCGAGGTTGCCCTTCTTGAAGAGCTCCAGCGACTTGTCGAACGGGCGGCAGGTGATCAGGTCGCCGGCCGAGCCGGCGGCGAGCTTGGCGCCGAGGGCGGCGTCATATTCGGTTGGCGCCGACGGCGCGAACACCACCTTGATGCCCGGGTTCTTGGCTTCGAAGGCCGGGATCAGCTTGTCCTTCCAGATGGCAAGGTCGTCGCCGCGCCAGCTTTCGATGTTGAGCGTTACGTCGTCGGCATAAGCCACCCCGGCGGAGCCGAGAATGCTGGTGCCGAGAAGAAGTGCCGTCAGTAGCTTCGTTGTCATGCTCAGTCTCCCTGTTGACCTTTTTCAGGTTCGGTTTTGATGAGAACAGAGGCATTGCGCCCCTTGCTCCCCTCGATCGCGGAAAGGGCCGGCCGCAGCTTGTGGCCGGTCCCTTCCAATATCTTCTCGGCTGCATCGGCGCTGGCGGCGCCGGCGGCGAGCAGAATAGCGGTCTTGACGACGCCGCCGCTCCTTTCGAGCAGGCGTGCCGCCTCGTCCTTGTCGCGCCCGCTGACGGCGGCGACGATGCGTGCGGCGCGGTCGCGCAGCTTGATGTTGTCGGCCATGAGGTTGACCATGTAGCCGTCAAGGACATGGCCGAGATGGATGGCGGCGAGCGTCGACAGCATGTTGAGCGCGATCTTCTGGGCGGTGCCTGCGCCCATGCGCGTTGAGCCGGCAATCAGCTCCGGTGGCGTTTCGAGCAGGATGGCGATGTCGGCCAGCCGCAACAGCGGCGCATCCCTGTTGTTGGCGATGGCAATGGTCGCCGCACCGCGGCGTCTGGCGTCCTCGATCGCCCTGACTGCATAAGGTGTCGAGCCGCTGGCCGAGACGGCGATCAGGCAGTCGTCCTTGCGGATGAGGGCGGCAGCAACTGCTGCCGAAGCTTCCTCGGTGTCGTCCTCCGGCCCGCCGGCCAGTGTCTTGAAGGCCTCGTCGCCGCCGGCGATCAGGATGGCGATGCGGTCGCGTTGGATGCCGAAAGTGCCCGGCAGCTCAAGCGCATCGGCCAGTGCCATCAGGCCCGAACTGCCGGCAGCCGCATAGGCGAGCTTGCCGCCGCTTTTCAGTCTGCTTGCGATGATTTCGGCTGCCGCGGCAATAGCGGGAATGGCGCCGTGCACGGCCTTGGCGGCCTCGATCTGTGCGTTGGCCAAAGAGGAAAGGATGGCTTCCGGGGCCTGGATATCCAGTCCCTCGGCATTCTGGTGAAGCGCTTCGGTGCGCGTTTCGGCCATCCGCTTTCCTCCAATCGAGAAAACCATACCAAAAAAATACCACTTGTCCACACGCATTAATGAAATCCTTGCGGCGGTGCAGGCTTGCGAACGAAATTGGCTGATTTTCCAACAAACTACGTCTTAACTTTTTTGAAACGGAAATTAATCCTTGGCTATTGGTATTTTATTGGTATTATCCGCCCGGAGGAGAAATCGCGTGAAATTCGTGCTCGGCATCGATGGCGGCGGCACCAGCTGCAGGGCGGCCCTTGCAACGGCCGACGGCAGCGTCCTCGGCCGCGCCAAAAGCGGTGCCGCCAACATCCGAACCGATCTCACCGGCGCCAGGACGAACATCGTCGACGCAGCGCAGCAGGCCTTTGTCGCCGCGGGCAGGGATCCCGCACTGATCCCGCAAACTCCGGCCGTTCTCGGTCTTGCCGGCGCCAATGTCGGCACCTACCGGCAGCAACTCGAAGCGATCCTGCCGTTTCGCATCAGCCGTGTCGAGACCGACGCCGAGATCGCGCTGGAAGGCGCGGTTGGCTCCGGCGACGGCGCCATGGCCATACTCGGCACCGGCACCGCTTATATGGCACGCAAACAAGGCAAGTCGCGCGCCATCGGTGGCTGGGGTTTTCAGGTCGGCGACCAGGGCAGCGGCGCCCGTATCGGCCGCGACCTGCTCGAGCAGACGCTGCTCGCCTATGACGGCATCCGCCAGGGATCGCCGCTGACGCAGGCCATGCTCACCATTTTCCGCAACAATCCCGAGAATCTGGTCGAATTCACCACCAACGCCAAGCCCGGCGATTTCGGCGGCTTCGCGCCCAAGGTGTTCGAACATGCCGAAAAAGGCGACGCCGTCGCTGTCTGGATCCTCGACAAGGCGGTCGCCGATGTCGAGGCAGCGCTTGGCGTGCTCGACCTCGGCGGCGACGATCCGCTCTGCCTGCTCGGCGGGCTGGCGCCGCTTTATGCGCCGCGCCTGTCGGCCCGCTACCGGGCGCTGCTGAAACCGCCGCTCGACGACGCGCTGGGCGGCGCGGTGCAGATGGCGGTTCGGATTTTCGCAAACACGGCGGAGGCAGCTCGATGAGTGAGGCCGCCGACCAGATATTCGCGGCGCTGAAACAATCGTCGCAGAGTGGCGCGCCGCTCTATCTGCAGCTCAGGAAGAGCATCGAGGATGCGGTCAAACGCGGGCTGATCGGACCTGGCGATGCGCTGCCTTCCGAGCGCGACATCGCTAGCAAGGCCGACATTTCGCGCGTCACCGTGCGCAAGGCGGTACAGGACCTGGTCAAGGGCGGCATCCTCGTCCAGCGCCATGGTTCCGGTACCTTCGTTGCGCCACGTATGGAGCGCGTCGAGCAGTCGCTGTCGATGCTGACCTCGTTTACCGAAGACATGGCGCGGCGCGGCATGGCGGTGCGTTCGGCTTGGCTCGACCGCGGCCTCTATCCGCCGTCGCCCGACGAGATGATGGTGCTCGGCCTGGCGTCGAACGAATTGGTGGCGCGCGTGGCGCGCCTTCGTATCGCCAACGACACGCCGCTGGCGATCGAGCGCGCCTCGCTATCGACAAGCGTGCTGCCCGATCCGGCGGCGATTGGTTCGTCGCTCTACGCCGCGTTGGAAAAGACCGGCAACAGGCCGGTGCGGGCGGTGCAGCGCATTTCCGCCACCAATCTCGGCGATGGCGACGCACATCTGCTGGAAGTACCGTCGGGCATTGCCGGCCTGCACATCGAGCGTATCTCCTATCTGGCGAGCGGCAAGGTGATCGAGTTTACCCGCTCCATCTACAGGGGCGACGCCTATGATTTTGTCGCCGAACTCCGGCTGAGCGGGCCGGGCGAAGAGGGCCGGCCATGACCGCGACAACGACCCATATGCGGCGCGAGATCGAGGAGATCCCGGAGGCCACCGCCCGCCTGCTCGATGGCTCGGCCGCGGTGCTGACGGAAGCTGGACGCGGCATTCGCGAGCGCGATCCGAATTTCGTCGTCACCGTGGCGCGCGGCTCGTCCGACCATGCCGCAACCTTCATGAAATATGCCGTGGAGTTGACCGCCGGGCTGGCGGTTGCATCGGTCGGCCCGTCGATCGCCTCGATCTATGGCGCCAAGCTGAAGCTGGGCGGCTCGGCCTGCCTGGCGATCTCGCAGTCCGGCAAGAGCCCGGACATCGTTGCAATGGCGCAAGCGGCGAGGACCGGCGGTTCGCTGACCGTCGCCATCACCAACACCGCCGATTCGCCGCTGGCGCGGGCTTCGGACTACGCAATCGACATCCTGGCCGGACCGGAGCGCAGCGTCGCGGCGACGAAGACCTTCGTCAATTCAGCCGTCGCAGGACTCGCCTTGATGGCGCATTGCACCGGCGACGACAAACTCCTGGTGGCGCTCGCGCGCTTGCCGGAGCATTTTCGCAAGGCGATCGCCTGCGACTGGATGGCGCTGGCTGGGGCACTCGAGATGCCGAAATCGCTGTTCATTCTCGGCCGTGGCCCGTCGGCGGCGATCGCCAACGAGGCGGCGCTGAAATTCAAGGAAACCTGCGCCATGCATGCGGAAGCCTATAGTGCGGCCGAGGTCATGCACGGCCCGCTGGCGCTGGTCGGTCCCGGTTTCCCGGTGCTGGCGCTGGCTGCTCGCGATGCGTCCGAGCCATCGGTGGCCGATGCCGCCGACAGCCTGGCCGGCAAGGGCGCTGCCGTCTTTGTGACGTCGAACAAGGCAAAGAGCGCTCAGCGCCTGCCGTATGTCGCAACCGGTCATCCGCTGACCGACCCGCTGACGCTGATCGTGTCGTTCTATGGTTTCGTCGAGGCCTTTGCCCGCCATCGCGGCCTCGACCCCGACACGCCGCCCAATCTGCGCAAGGTAACGGAAACCCTATGAGCGACCGTTTTGCCCTGACTGGCGCCGGGATTTTCGATGGCGACGACTGGCACGACAATGCGGCGCTTGTCGTGCGCGACGGCCTCGTCGAGGCCATTGTTGCCGCCGGTGCCATTCCATCCGATGTTGCGCGTATCGAGACCGGCGGCGGCATGCTGGCGCCTGGCTTCGTCGATCTGCAGGTCAATGGCGGCGGCGGCGTCATGCTCAACGACCATCCGGACGTCGCCTCGATCGAGACCATCTGCCGGGCACACGCCCCCTTCGGCACGGCGGCGCTGTTGCCGACGCTGATCACCGACACGTCCGAGATCACCGCCGCGGCGGTTGCGGCCGGAGCCGAGGCGGCACGGAGGAAGGTGCCGGGGTTCCTGGGCCTGCACCTCGAAGGGCCGCATCTGTCGATCGCCCGCAAGGGCGCACATGACCCGGCTTTGATCCGGCCGATGCTAGACTCCGACCAGACGATGCTGATCGCCGCACGGAAAAACCTGCCCGTGCTGCTGACGACGGTGGCGCCCGAATCCGTCGAGCCCAGCCAGGTGTCGGCGCTTAGCAAGGCCGGCATTGTCGTCAGCATCGGCCATTCCGATATCGGCTATGCCACGGCTCGCGCCTTTGCCGAGGCCGGCGCAACGGTGGTCACCCATCTGTTCAATGCGATGAGCCAGATCGGCAATCGCGAGCCAGGGCTAGCGGGCGCCGCAATCGATACCGGCGCATTCTATGCCGGGATCATCGCCGACGGTATCCATGTCGATCCGGCCACCATGGCCATCGCCTTGCGCGCCAAGCAGGGGCCGGGCAAGATCCTGCTCGTTACCGATGCCATGGCGACGATCGGCACCGACATGACCTCGTTCACGCTGAACGGCCGCACCATCCACCGCAAGGATGGCAGGCTGACACTTGCCGACGGCACGCTGGCGGGCGCGGATCTCGACATGATTTCCGCGGTGCGCTTCATGCACCGCGTCGTCGGCCTCGACCTCGACGAAGCCTTGCGCATGGCCTCCCTCTATCCGGCGCAGGCGGTCGGCCAGTCGCACCGGTTCGGGCGCTTCGCCAACGGTACCGCGGCCAACATCGTTTCGCTGTCGGACGATCTGGACATTAAAAGCGTCTGGATCGATGGTGCCAAGGTTTTTGCAGGCAGCCCTGCTCGTTAGGGTTAGCCGGCTTTGGACGTATAGAGGTCCTTGTAGGCTTCGCGCAGCAGGTTCTTCTGCACCTTGCCCATCGTGTTGCGCGGCAGTTCGTCGACGAAGATCACCCGTTTCGGATGCTTGTACCTGGCGAGGCGCCCGGCGATGGCCTCGACGATCCCTGCGGCGCTGATGGTCGAGCCCGGCGCCCTCACCACGACAGCGGTGACGCCTTCGCCGAAATCCGGATGGGCAACGCCGATGACAGCGCTTTCGGCGACGCCAGGCAGCGCGTCGATCTCGCTCTCGACTTCCTTTGGATAGATATTGTAGCCGCCGGAAATGATCAGGTCCTTGCCGCGGCCGACGATGTGGACATAGCCGTCGGCATCGATCAGCCCGAGATCGCCGGTGATGAAGAAACCGTCGTCACGGAACTCCGCTTTGGTCTTTTCCGGCATGCGCCAGTAGCCGCAAAAGACATTGGGACCCCTCACCTCGATCATGCCGACATCGCCCTTGGCAAGTGTTTCGCCGCTCTCGGGGTCGGTGATGCGCAGGGAAACGCCGGTCACGGGAAACCCGACCGTGCCGGCACGCCGCTCGCCATCATAAGGGTTCGACGTGTTCATGTTGGTCTCGGTCATGCCGTAGCGCTCGAGGATGGCGTGGCCGGTGCGCTCTCGCCAGGCTCTGTGCGTC
This sequence comes from Mesorhizobium sp. M0296, assembly GCF_040321675.1. Lineage (NCBI taxonomy): Bacteria > Pseudomonadati > Pseudomonadota > Alphaproteobacteria > Hyphomicrobiales > Phyllobacteriaceae > Mesorhizobium > Mesorhizobium sp. M0296. The sequence goes on along the minus strand of NZ_JAMYRZ010000011.1, from coordinate 141,399 downwards.
TCGGCCAACAGCGGCGCCGAGCCGGAAATGAACAGGCGGATGTTTTTCGCCGCTTGCCGGTTCAAACCGTCCTGCTGCAGCAGGCGGACGTAGAATGTCGGCACGCCCATCAGCACGGTGGCGCGCGGCAGCAGCGAGACGATGCGGGCCGGGTCGAATTTGGTTTCGAACAGCATCGAGGCACCGGCCATCAGGACGACATTGGTGGCGACGAAAAGGCCATGCGTGTGGAAAACCGGCAGCGCGTGAATCAGCACGTCTGCGGCAGTGAAGCGCCAGAGGTCGACCAGCACCCGCGCATTCGAGGCGAGGTTTTCGTGGCTGAGCATGGCGCCTTTCGAACGGCCGGTGGTGCCGGAGGTGTAGAGGATCGCAGCAAGGTCGTCCGGTCCGCGCGCCACGTCGTGGAAGTCCACGGCCGCCTCAGAGGCCCGATCGGTCAACGAACCCTCGCCCTTGCTGCCGAGTGTCGCGACCGCAGCGCCCGAGTCCTGCGCCAAAGCGCCGATCTCGGTCACTCGCGCCGGGTCGCAGACGATCAGTCGCGGCTCGGCATCCCTGAAGAAATACTCGAGCTCGGTCAGCGTATAGGCGGTGTTGAGCGGCAGGAAGATCGCGCCGGCACGCAGACAGGCGAGATAGAGGAAAATGGCCTCCGGGCTCTTCTCGACCTGAACGGCGACGCGGTCGCCGGCTTCGACGCCCAGCTGCGACAGCACATGTGCCAGTTGAGCGGAGCGCGCCAGCATTTCGCCATAGCTGATCGAGCGCCCGTCCTCTGCCTCCATCAAAAGGCGTCCGGGCGTGGGCATCCGGGCACGGAAAGCATCGAACAGATGGTTGCTCAAAAGTCCCCCCGAGCGGCTGTCTCCGGCCGAACGGCGGCGGTCAGCCGGCCGCCTTGTCCGCCGCTGCCCTGATTGCCTCGATGTTTGCCCGATAGGCTGCGACGCTGCCGCCCTTGAAAATGGCCGCACCGGCGACCAGCACGCTGGCGCCGGCGGCGGTGACCAGGGGCGCAGTTTCCGGCGAAATGCCGCCGTCGATCTCGATCCGGATCGGCCTGTCACCGATCAGCGCCTTCACCCGCTTCACCTTGTCTACGATCGCCGGAATGAAGGCCTGGCCGCCGAAGCCCGGATTGACCGTCATGATCAGGATAAGATCGAGCCGGTCGAGCACGTATTCGATCATCGTCTCCGGTGTCGCGGGGTTGAGCGACACGCCGGCCTTCTTGCCAAGGTTTTTGATCGTCTGCAGCGAGCGGTCGAGATGCGGCCCGGCTTCGGCGTGCACCGTGATGCCGTCGCAGCCGGCCTCGGCGAAGGCGGCCAGATAGGGGTCGGCGGGGGCGATCATCAGATGGCAGTCGAAGAAGGCCTTGGTGCGGTTGCGGATCGCCTTGATCACCGGCGGCCCGAAGGTGATGTTGGGGACGAAATGCCCGTCCATGACGTCGAGATGGATCCAGTCGGCGCCGGCGGCCGCCACCGCCTCGACCTCGTCGCCGAGCTTCGAGAAATCGGAAGCCAGCACCGATGGCGCGATCAGGGTTTTTTTGCTCATGACGCGGTCTTCCCGAACGCCTCGGTTTACGGACCCTCTGTATCGCCTGCCTAGACCATGAGTCGAGTCCGGAAAGTGGAAGCCGGTTTGTCCTTCCGCTGATGCCACGGCTTCAGGTTTTCGCTGCTCTTTCATCTGCCAGCCAAAGAAAAACCCCGCCGGATCGCTCCGGCGGGGTTTTCTTGATCGAATGATCACCCGTTTGAAGTTCGCGCGCGATCCTATTGCTCGAGCTGCGGCTTGCGCCTTGGCAGCTGCTGAAGAACATCTGGATTCAGCAGCAGGCTCGGTTTGCGGATCGGCTGGCACTGGCCATTAATCGGCCGCGCGCCCGGTGCGCACTCCAGCCGCGGTTTGCGGCAGGCGCCGTCGCGCAGCTCTGTCCCACGCGGGCAGACGCAAACGCCACGCTTGTTGTGGATCTGACCGGGTATCGGGCACTCCACCACAACAGGCTTCTTGCGCCTGCAGGCATTGCCTTGCACTTCCGTACCCCGCGGGCAGACGCAATCGCCGTTGGCGTCGTGGATCTGCCCGCGGATGGTGCACTGCTCCGGCTTCGGCTGGATTGGCCGGCAGGCATTGCCCCTGACTTCCGTACCCCGCGGGCAGACGCAATCGCCACCGGCGTCGTGGATCTGACCGCGGATGGTGCACTGCTCCGGCTTCGGCTGGATTGGCCGGCAGGCACTACCCCTGACTTCCGTGCCCCGCGGGCAGACGCAATCGCCGGCAGCGTCGTGGATCTGGCCACGGATGGTGCACTGCTCGGGCTTCGGCTCTTTCCCCACGCAAGCGCCGTTCTCCAGTTCGGTTCCGTGCGGGCAGACGCAGCGTCCGTCTTCGGTACGGATCTGGCCTTTGAGCAGAACGCAAGGTTTTGGCTTCGGCACGATGACCGTGCCGCCGCCGGACGAGCATTGGCCGTTGCGGAAGGTCGTGCCGGGCGGGCAGACGCAGTTGCCGGCGTCGTTCATGACGAAGCCTGCCGAGCATTCCTTCTTCACCTCATTCCTGATGGTGAAGGGATGACAGGCATAGGCCTTGCCGTGATCGCCCTGCACGTTGGCCGCGCCGCGGGACAACACGTCGCCGCCGCCTTGCACCGGCGTGTCGGGAGAGAGCACGCCGACGCAGTTCTGACCATTGACAGTGCCCTGCAGATTTGCCAGGCGACCGTCGTCGGGAAGCACCACGGTCACGTTGTGAACGTGGCTTTCCCCGGCGCCGAGCGTCAGTTGAGCGATGCAGGACACAGGCAAGATTGCCGGCTCCGGCGAGCAGCCGAAGGGCGGATCGATCGAGGTGATCGCAACGCCCTCCAGCCGGCCGAGGCCTTCGACGCCGATCGCATCGCCGATGCGAACCGGGCCGGAGAAGGCGCTCGCGCCATCGTTCGTGATGGTGATCTCGAACGAGCAGGGCTGGCCGGGCTTGCACTCGGCATCACCGGTCTTCTCGACGCGGATGGTCGAGGCGCCGCCGCCCTTGGCGCAGGCCTGGCCGATCGGATAGACGATGTCGTCTCCCGGAGCCGGGCCGTAGGAGCCGCGTGCGCAGTTCTCGAATTCGCCGTTCGCGGCAACCGTCACGTCGAAATGGCGGCTGGTTCCAGGCGTCATGACGGCGCCGGGAATCTGGCAGGACAGTGTGTTGGCCGGAACCGGTCCGCAAGTCCATTCCGCGCCGTCTGGGGTGACGGTCTGGATCTGGACCGGCGCTCCGCTGGCTATCAGCGTCGCGGCATCGTTGACCCGTACCGGACCGGTCGGGGCAGTGGTGCCGAGGCTGATGACGGTAATGCGGCAGGAAACGACCGCAGCACCGGCCAGCGAACCATTGCACACCTTGGTGATGCGCAGGGCCGGCTGGCCGCCATTCGGATGATGGATGCGTTCCTTGGCGCACGCCCTGTTGTTGGTGATGTCGTTCTCACCGGGAATAGCCTTCACCTCGGCGCAGTTCTCGACACGGTCGGGCCGGTAGTTGGCCAGCATCACCGCCCTGACGAAGATCGGCGTCGAGGCGCCAGGCAACAGCACGATGCCGGCATTGTCGCAGCGGAACTTGCCGGGACCGTTCGGTCCGCATGTCCATGGCGGCGTCGGGCCGAAGGTCGAGGATGCCGGCGCGCCGCCCGGATAGGTATCGACGACCGTCAGCGGCCCATTATAGGGGACGCTGCCATTGTTGATTATGTCGACCACGAAGGTGCAGACGCCATCGGCCGAACAGAATTCGGTGCGGGCGCGCTTCTTCAGGATCAGGTCGACCTTCTTCTCCACCGGCGGCCGGCAGTCGCGGTCACGATCGCCACGCCGGCAGACCGGGATCGAAGCACAGCCGCGATCGTCTTGCTGGCTGCCGAAAAGCGGCTTGCCGCTGGCATAATTGTAAGTGGCGCAGTTGCGCAAGACGCTGCCTCGCCAGCCTGCGGCCGGCTTGAAGCCGAGCTTGAGGTCGACAGAGGCACCCGGATTGAGCGTGGTCACCGGATGAGTGCAAATCATCGGGGTGGTTCCAGGCGCGCAGACCCAAGGCGGGTTCGGCCCTGAATCGAGGGTGGAGCCGGCCGGCAGGGTGACTTCGTCGAGCACGATCTTGCCGTGGTAGGGTGCATCGCCGACATTGGTGACCCTGATGGTGAAGTCGCAGCCGCCGCCGATCGTGCAACGTTGCACGTCGGCGCGCTTTTCGACTTTCAGATCCGGTTCCTTGTCCTTCGGCGGGCAGCGCTGATCACGCGGGATGACGATATCGATGGTCTGCGTGCAGCACAGGCCCCAGCCCTCCCTCGGGCCGGCATAGGTTTCGATACCGGTGACGATGATGTGGATGACGTCGCCGGGTGAAGCGCCGACGATCTTCCAATTGAGCACACCGCCGCCGGCCGGCACCAATTGCGTGTCGGGAATGATGGTGATGCCGGGTGTCGTCGTCGAAAGCTGCACCCATTTGCCAGCCATCTCTGGGCCGACCGGCATGTGGTAGATGAAGGCGCCGCCGCCGGGCACGCAATCGACCGTGCCGCGCTCCACCTTGAAGCATTCCTTGCCGGGAGGTGGAGGCGGCGGGTTGCACCTGCTGACGTCGATCTTGATCGACGTCTTTGCACCCGTGAGATAATTGCCGTCGTCCGGCTTGCCCGGGTCCTGCGACGGGATTTCGATGCCGGCGCCGCGTTCGCGGCTCACCTTGACCACGCCCTGGTTGTGAACGATCGTCGGCGACGGAAACGCCGCATGGTCGATCTTGGCGGTGATCTGGAACGTGATGACGCGCTCGTTCGCAGCGCCGATGCCGTCGAGATCGCTGGCGGAAATCCGGAAATCGGACACCGTCGCGGTATCGTCCGGGCCAGCCGAACTGCTGATCACAGCACCGGGCAGCGGTCCGCCGGACGCATCGGTGCCGTCGCCGGTCACATGCACGCCGACGATGCGCAGGCCGTGCGGGAGCTGGTCCCTGAAATCGAGCCTGACCTTTTTCAGCACGGCGGCGAGGCCGGGGCTGGCAAGACCCTGCGGATTGCCGCGCAAGCCAAAGCTCAGCGAGTATACGACATAGTCGCAGCCTCTCTGGGTGCCTTTCTTGGTGAACAAGGGCACGATCCGGCCCGGCTCCGGATTGACGGTGCGAGGATTGTCGAAATCGAGCCTGGTATCGGGAATGACAGTGACCGCATCGGCAGGCTTGGTCTTGGCCGGAGCAAGGTCTTCAGCGAAGCCTTGCAGCGGACTCAGCATGGCGACCGCGATACCGGCCGCCATCAGCCAGCGCACGCCGCGCCTGGCGAGTGACAGGGGTTTCATGATGGTCTCCATGACGAATGATTGTTTGCCGGTTGATTGGCTGCTTGTCGCAGGCGGGAAAAATGCGAGATTGCTCATCTTCCCCTCCTCACGGTTCGCAGCTGACGGCTGGGGTTCTGAGCGGCAAGGTCATCTTGCAGCAAGGGTAGTAGCCACCCTTGTCGGTATCGGACTGCCTGTAGAAGCAGAGCCCGACATCGACCGTATCGCCAGGGTAATGGCCGGTGATGCCGATCGTGTATGGCGCGCCGGGCGCATGCGACAGAGGTGAAGTCACCCCAACGCCAGGGGTCCTGGACAGAGCCCTGATCGAATCGCCGCCAAAGCCGGCATGGTCATGGAGATAGAGATCGGCCTCGAGGCCGGAGGGCGTGCAGAAATACCTGACATCCTCGACATCGAGGCAAGGAGGCAGATTGCCGGGGGGCGGAAAGTCCGGCGGATAGAACGGTGGCAGATAGCCGCCAGGCACCTGCTCGTAATAGCCGGCACGGCCTTCGCAGGGGCGCCAGACCTCGACGTCGCCGACATGGCCTTCGACTTCCGGGTCTTCGAAATAATTGTCGAAGTCGACGAACCACGAGCCGAAAGGCGGCATGTTGGCCGGCTTGGCCAGTGCCGTCGGCGTGATTTGCACGCCGTGCACGGCGAGCGGCCCGCCGGCTGCGAGTTGTTCGGCAAGCTCCGGGTTGTCGCGTAACTTGTCGCCGGTATCGACCAGCGTGTCGGTGCAGACGCCGGTATCGAGATTGCCTTCGGCATCGTAGCCATATTGCAGGTCGAGGCCGCCGGCTGACTGTCGGTTGTCTTGCGGGAAGCCGACCGCATATTCCTGCGGCACTTCCACCCAGGCCGATTCCGTCGCCGGATCGTCCGGATTTTCGCGCCAATAGCGGATGACCTCACCCTTGCCGGAATCGGCGAACTGGCTGTAGTCGTAGCGGTTCTCCACCGGGCCGCGCTGGGCCAGGTACATGAAGCCCTCGTTGTCGAAGGCGATGTCGGTGACCGCGTAATCCTTGTCGGCCTTGACCGTCAGTTCCCAGCGCGGGTCGCCGGCGAAACTGCCGTCGCCGGCAACGCCCACCGACCAGATCTCCGCCTTATCACCGACCGAATAGTAGAGCCGGCTGCCACGATAGGCGACCGACCAGACGCGGCGCTCGTCCTGCGTGTAGCCCCAGCTGTCGGGGTCCTCGCTGTCGAAGGCAGCACCCTGGATGTCAATCACCGAGCCGTCGTCGGCAAGGGCGGCAAGCCCGTGCGCCGGGCGGCCGGCTATACCGTGGTCGAACGCGTCGAGCAGCGCGCCATTGGCGTCGATGCGGTGGATGAGGCCGGTGTCGAGATCGCTGGCGAAGAACTGGCGGTGGATATTGTCGAAAGTGACGTCGCCGATGCCGGGACCGCTATTGGCGTCGATATCGGCGAATTTCGAGACGGCGCCGGTGATGCCGTCGATTTTCCAGATCGTTCCGGGGCCGCCGCCGTTTTCGGTGCCGAACTGGCCGTCCATGAAGACCGCGTCAGCCGTGCCGCGGCGCTGCCGCTCCGGCCGGCCGTCGGCGTCGCCGTCTGGCGTGACTATGCGGATGCCGTGCAGCGACGTGGCGCCGGCATAGAGGTTTGGAATGGCCGATGGAACGCCGTCGCGCACGCCGTCGTCGTAGGTGATGCCGAACACCTGGCCGATTTGCCCGGCCGTGACCTCGAACGGTGGCGGGGTGAAGACCAATTGGCCAGACGCCGGCCCGCCCAGCCTTGAGACGTCGAAGATGCGCAAGGTCGCGCGCGCCGTGTCGATGAAGGTTTCGTCGACGGGATCGACGCCCGGCGGCAGGCCTTCCTCGAAATTGGGAATGATGGTGCCGGAGAATCCGGTCATTGCCATCGAGCCGGGATAGATGATCCGGGTTTCCTGAGCCTGGGCCGAGCCACCGAGCCAGAGCCCAGTGGCGAGCGCCAAGATCGACAATCCGGTGGCAGCCTGGATGGCGCGGCGCAAACGGCCGGCACGAGAGCGCACGAACGCGCCGTGGTCGCAAGACATGGATCTCCCCCCACAGGTCATGGGAGAAACATCCGGTCCCGGCGCGCAAATCAGGGCAAGGCGCGGCGTTCCGGCACGTTCATCCCTGATCGAATTGTCTGCTTTCCTCAACGTCACGATACGCCTGCGTCCGCGCAGGGTCAACGGAACCAGCGAAAAGCCCAGCGCATCGACCCGGTCCCGAAGGCGATAGTCGCGCTGAGCTCCTGCTGTTCCCGGAGACCATGGAGCCTCTGGATCTGTGGTCATGGGGCTTTCCTTTCCGGGGCCGCACCACGCGGCACCTGAGCGTCAGTCGCGAGGTGAGGCGGAAAGGTTCATGGGCCGGGCCGGGCCGGGCTGGATCACGGCCGGAAAATACGGGCGTGCCGGTCCCGAATCCGATCAACCGCGATGAATGGTGAACGCCTTGCGCAGAATGCTTGCGCGCCACGCAGCCTGTTCTTATATACGCGCCAAGCCGTCCAGCGCCGAATGCCGGTTGCCGGAGCGGAATTTCTTGTGAACAGGGGCTTTCGTCGGAACGCCTGTACGGGTCCTGAGAGCCTGCTTAGCGGAGAGATTAGAGAAATGGCAAAAGTAATCGGTATCGATCTGGGAACAACCAACTCCTGTGTGGCCATCATGGACGGCAAGGAATCCAAGGTCATCGAGAATGCGGAAGGCGCGCGCACGACTCCTTCCATCGTCGCCATCAACAGCGACGGCGAGCGCCTTGTCGGCCAGCCGGCCAAGCGCCAGGCGGTCACCAATCCTGAGAACACCATTTTCGCGGTCAAGCGCCTGATCGGCCGCCGCTACGACGATCCGGTGACGGAGAAGGACAAGAAGCTTGTCCCCTACAAGATCGTCAAGGGCGACAATGGCGACGCCTGGGTCGAGGCCGGCGGCAAGAAGCAGTCGCCTAGCCAGATCTCGGCGATGATCCTGCAGAAGATGAAGGAAACGGCGGAGGCCTATCTCGGCGAGAAGGTCGAGAAGGCGGTCATCACCGTTCCGGCCTATTTCAATGACGCCCAGCGCCAGGCGACCAAGGATGCCGGCAAGATCGCCGGCCTCGAAGTGCTGCGCATCATCAACGAGCCAACGGCGGCAGCGCTTGCCTATGGACTGGACAAGAAGGAAGGCAAGACGATTGCCGTCTATGACCTTGGCGGCGGCACGTTCGATATTTCGGTGCTCGAAATCGGCGACGGCGTGTTCGAGGTGAAGTCGACCAATGGCGACACCTTCCTCGGCGGCGAGGATTTCGACATGCGTCTGGTCGAATATCTGGCGGCCGAGTTCAAGAAGGAACAGGGCATCGACCTGCGGAACGACAAGCTCGCCCTTCAGCGCCTCAAGGAAGCGGCTGAAAAGGCCAAGATCGAGCTGTCGTCCACCACGCAGACCGAGATCAACCTGCCCTTCATCACCGCCGATGCCACCGGCCCCAAGCACCTGACGCTGAAGCTGACGCGGGCGAAGTTCGAGAGCCTGGTCGAGGATCTCGTCCAGCGCACGATCGATCCTTGCAAGGCGGCGCTCAAGGATGCCGGCCTGAAGGCCGGCGAAATCGACGAAGTCGTCCTGGTCGGCGGCATGACCCGTATGCCCAAGATCCAGGAGATCGTGAAGCAGTTCTTCGGCAAGGAGCCGCACAAGGGCGTCAACCCGGATGAGGTCGTCGCGTTGGGCGCCGCTATCCAGGCCGGCGTGCTGCAGGGCGACGTCAAGGACGTGCTGCTGCTCGACGTGACGCCGTTGTCGCTCGGCATCGAGACGCTGGGCGGCGTGTTCACGCGGCTGATCGAACGCAACACGACGATTCCGACAAAGAAGAGCCAGGTGTTCTCCACGGCCGAGGATTCGCAGTCGGCGGTGACCATCCGCGTCTTCCAGGGCGAGCGTGAAATGGCCGCCGACAACAAGGCGCTCGGCCAGTTCGATCTGGTCGGCATCCCACCTGCGCCGCGCGGCGTGCCGCAGATCGAGGTCACCTTCGACATCGACGCCAACGGCATCGTCAACGTCTCGGCCAAGGACAAGGGCACCGGCAAGGAGCACCAGATCCGCATCCAGGCGTCCGGCGGCCTTTCGGACGCCGACATCGAGAAGATGGTCAAGGACGCCGAGGCCAATGCCGAAGCCGACAAGAAGCGGCGCGCGCTGGTCGAGGCCCGCAACCAGGCCGAGGCGCTGGTGCATTCCTCGGAGAAATCTCTGAAGGAATACGGCGAGAAGGTTTCCGAGGCCGACCGCACGGCGATCGCCGATGCGATCGCGGCGCTGAAGACCGCTGCCGAAGGCGACGATGTGACCGAGATCGAGGCCAAGACGCAGACGCTCGCCGAAGTCTCGATGAAGCTCGGCCAGGCCATGTACGAGGCTTCGCAGAAGGAAGCCGCCGAGGCCGACGCCAAGGCTGATGCCGCCAAGGACAGTGACGTCGTCGATGCCGACTTCGAGGAAATCGACGAAGACGACGAGAAGAAGAAGTCGGCCTGAACCGCCTGACGGTACAGGTAAGGGAAAAAGCCCGGCGCACAGCCGGGCTTTTTTGCAACCCTTTGCCGGAAAAACGCTGAGCTGCCCGAAAAAATGCGGACAAAGCCTCGTAGACACTGGCATCGCGGCTCCATCACACCTAAATCGGAACAGCGTGCCGGCAAACGACGCAACGATGCTTCAAGACGTTGACTATCCGGACTGCGGGAAAACATGAAAGCTGATTTTTACGAAACGCTAGGCGTGCAAAAGGGCGCCGACGAGAAGGAGCTCAAGAGCGCTTTTCGCAAGCTCGCCATGCAGTTCCATCCCGACCGCAACCCAGGCGACCATGCCTGCGAGCACAAGTTCAAGGAAATCAACGAAGCCTACGAGACACTGAAGGACCCGCAGAAGCGCGCCGCCTATGATCGCTTCGGCCACGCCGCCTTCGAGCACGGCGGTATGAATGGCGGGGCGCAAGGCTTTGGCGCCGGCGGCTTCGCCGACATTTTCGAAGACATTTTCGGCGACATGATGGGCGGGCGCCAGCGCCGCTCGTCCGGCGGACGCGAGCGCGGCGCCGACCTGCGCTACAATATGGAAATTACGCTGGAAGAGGCATTTTCCGGCAAGACCGCGCAGATTCGGGTGCCAGCCTCGATTTCCTGCTCGGAATGCTCGGGCAGCGGCGCCAAGCCTGGCACCCAGCCCGTCACCTGCTCGATGTGCAACGGCCACGGCAAGGTGCGCGCCACGCAAGGCTTCTTCTCGATCGAGCGCACCTGCCCGCAATGCCAGGGGCGCGGCCAGACCATCAAGGATCCGTGCCCGAAATGCGCCGGCCAAGGCCGTGTCACCGAGGAGCGCTCGCTGTCGGTAAACATCCCTGCCGGCATCGAGGATGGCACCCGCATCCGGCTGGCCAATGAGGGCGAGGCTGGCCTGCGCGGCGGCCCGTCGGGCGATCTCTACATCTTCCTCGCGGTCAAGCCGCACGAATTCTTCCAGCGCGACGGGGCCGATCTTTATTGCAAGGTGCCGATCTCGATGACGACAGCAGCGCTTGGCGGCTCGTTCGAGGTGACGACACTGGACGGTACCCAGACGAAGGTGAAGGTGCCGGAAGGCACCCAGAACGGTCGCCAGTTCCGCCTCAAGGGCAAGGGCATGCCTGTGCTGCGCCAGCCTAATATCGGCGACCTCTACATCCAGACCGTGGTTGAGACGCCGCAGAACCTTTCGCGCCGTCAGCGCGAATTGCTGGAGGAATTCGAGCAGCTTTCCTCAAAGGACAATTCGCCTCAGTCGAGCGGATTTTTCGCCCGCATGAAAGACTTTTTCGAAACGTTCGGCGAGCACTGAAGCTGATCCCTGGAAAACGCTTCCCGAGCGTCATCAACACCTTATCCGGGGATTCGCCTTGTCTTGCACCTCGTAACTGTTAAGTAGCATGCGAGGGAGCGTTGAGGAGGACTTTCAATGACGCGTAGTCCCGGACTGCGAAAGACGCTGGCGGAAAAGTTTGACGACGAGCTGAAGTTCTTCAAGGGCTGGATCGACAAGCCGAAGGCGGTCGGTTCGATCGTCCCGACCAGTTCCATCACCGCAGGCAAGATGGCCTCGATCGTCGATCCGACATCCGGCCTGCCGGTGCTCGAGGTCGGGCCCGGTACAGGCGTCATCACACGCGCCATCCTCGCCCAGGGCATTAAGCCTGAGAATCTCTACGCGGTCGAATATTCCACTGATTTCGTGCGCCATCTGCGCCAGCTTTATCCAGGCGTCAACGTCATCGAGGGCGACGCCTTCAATCTCGACGCGACGCTTGGCGACAAGCGCGACCTGATCTTCGATTCCGTGATATCGGGCGTGCCGCTGCTCAATTTCCCTGTCGCCCAGCGCATCGCCTATGTCGAGAGCCTGCTCGACCGTATCCCGGCGGGCCGGCCGATCGTGCAGCTGACTTACGGGCCGCTGTCGCCGATCCCGCCGGGCCGCGGCGACTATACGGTCGAGCATTTCCATTTCGTCATCCGCAACATTCCGCCGACGCAGCTTTGGATCTACCGACGCGGGGCCGCATGAATTGAAGCGTTGGGTTTGAATAGCACTTGTCTTATACCCATCGGGTGGCAAGGCAGACCCATGGCTGTGATCCCGAAAATTCTCGTCGTCGCCGGTTCGGTGCGCAGCGGCGCCTATAGCGGCAGGACCGCCGACGTGGCACAGAAGGAACTTGCCATGCAGGGCGCCGAGGTGACCCGCATCTCGCTCGCCGACTATCCGCTGCCGATCCTCGACCAGGATTTGGAAAAGGAAGAAGGCATTCCCGACAATGCTTTCAAGCTCGGCCGGATGATCGCCGCCCATGACGGGCTGCTGATCGCGACGCCCGAATATAACGGCTCCATTCCACCGTTGCTCAAGAACAGCATCGACTGGGTGAGCCAGCTGCGCAAGGATGGCGGCCGGACGTTCAGGCCGCTTGCCGGCAAGGTCGCCGGCCTCTGCTCGTCTTCCAACGGACCCTTCGGCGGGATACGCTGCATCAACCATCTGCGCGCCGTTCTGGTACGCTGCCGGATGGAGGTGGTGACACCGGAATGCTCGGTGCCGGAGGGCGGCAACGCCTTCGACGACGAGGGCAAGTTCCGGGACGAGAGACTACGCCAATCGATGGAGCACCTATGCCGAACGCTGATCGAAACCTCGCGCATGCTGTCGACGCGGATCGAGGCATGATCCCGGACGCCGCGCATGCCGACACGATGCAGGAAAGATTGATCGTCGGCCTCGACCTGCCGACGCTGAAGGAAGCCGAGAAAGCGGTGCGCGAGCTCGATGGGATCGTCTCCTTCTACAAGATCGGTTACCAGCTCGCCTTTGCCGGCGGGCTCGACTTCGCCCGCGAGCTGGCCAGCGGCGGCACCAGGATCTTTCTCGACATGAAGCTCCTCGACATCGATAACACCGTTGCCAAGGGGGTCGACAACATCGCCAGGATGGGCATGAGCATGCTGACCATCCATGCCTATCCGAAGACGATGAAGGCGGCGGTCGAGGCTGCCAGGGGCAGCGACCTTTGCCTGCTCGGGGTCACCGTGCTGACCTCGATGGACGAGCAGGACGTGATCGACGCCGGCTATGAGTATGATCCGCATACACTGGTGCTGAGGCGCTCCGAGCAGGCGCTGCATGCCGGCATGGGCGGCATCGTCTGCTCGGCCGAGGAAGCCGAGGCGGTGCGCCGCATCGTCGGCCCCGACCTGGCGGTCGTGACGCCGGGAATCCGGCCGAAGGGCAGCGACCATGGCGACCAGAAGCGGGTGGTGACGCCGGCGCAGGCGATCCGCAACGGCTCCAGCCACCTCGTCGTCGGCCGGCCGATCGTCGGTGCGGCCGACAGGCGGGCGGCAGCGGAAGCGATCCTCGATGAAATGCGCTCGGCCTGAGGACCAATTCCGAAACTGGCTCCGGCGGCCGTCTGACGGCGTTTTCTCCGCTTCCGGTGCTCATGTACTTTAAGTGCGCTCCGCTCCGGTTCTCGAAAACACCCCCAGCCATCTCACCGGAGCGACTTTCAAAATCGGTCCGCGCACGGCCAAAAACCAGGAGAAATACCATGCCCAAGGGATACTGGATCGCTCGCGTCGACGTGCGCGATGCGGAAGGCTACAAGGACTATGTCGCAGCTGCCAAACCGGCCTTCGACCGCTTCGGCGCCAAGTTCCTGGCGCGCGGCGGCGCGCATGAGAAGGCCGAGGGGCCGGGCCGCGACCGCAACGTGATCATCGAGTTTCCGTCGCTTGCGGCGGCGCATGACTGCTACCACTCGCCCGAATACCAGCGCGCCGTCGCGATCCGCCAGAAGGTGGCCGACGGTGAAATCGTGCTGGTCGAGGGGATTTAGGCGAGAAGCCGGTTCGCCGCTGCCTCCGCCATCGCGTCGGCGAGGCTCAAGCCCCATTGCTGGCGACAGTAATCGCGGAAATCGAAGCAGGGCAGGCCGGGGCAGACCTCGAACTCGATGAGGTGGACGCTGTCGTCGGCTTCGACCCGGAAATCGATGGAAAACACATCCCGCAGGCCAAGCCCGACCATCAGGCGTTCGGCGATGCGACGGATTCTTGCGTCGGCTTCAGGCTGGCTGCCGGCGACCGGCAGCAGCACCGGCTCGGTATATTTTCCCGCAGCTTTCGCCGCTGCGCCGGCATCGCCGTAAAGCGCCAGGCTGTCCTGCATGGTCTGGAAATCGCCGCCCGAATCGACAAAGGCGATGCCCAGCGCCTCGACGCCGGTATCCGGCCTCAATCCGAGAAAACTGGCGCGCGCGTTGCGGCCGGCGACATAGGGCTGGACGATGACATCGTCGCGATAGGCGGCGAAGACGCGCCGGCTAAGCGCCAGCGCGTGGCCGAGATCGTGGCAGTGCGAATCCGGCCAGATGCCGATCTTGGCGCCGAGCCGGTTCGGCTTGACGAACCAGCCGGCGGGCGAGGCCGGTGGCGCGACCAGCCAGGCGCCGTCACGGGCAAGGCCCGCCTGCGGCACCGGCAGGCCAAGCGCGCCGAGCACGGCGCCGGACCGGAACTTGTCCTGACAGAGCGCGAACAGCGCATCGTCGGCGCCGATCGTCTTGAGGCCATTCAGCCGTGCCAGAGCCGGTGCGGCGCCGCCGCGGAAATAGGCGACGCCGTCGGTCAGCGTCCAGACCAGCGTGGTCTTCGGGTCCTCGCCGGCGAGAACGCTTGCGGCGTCGTCGAGCGCCACCGGCGCAAACGACAGGCCGCGCTTCTGGCAAGCGGCGGCAAGTGCGTCGAATTCAGCAGCGATGTCGGTCGATTGCGCCAGATAGGAGGCGATTTCGGCGGCACGCTCCGGCACGTGGTTATCGGCGACCAGCCGATCGAAGCAGGCCTTTTCCGGCTCGTAGACAAGGATCAGCTTCGGCTCGCGGCTTGACATGATCGAAACGATTTCCCGGCAGCACGATTGCCTAAAGCAATTCCAGGAAAAGTGTGAAACGGTTTCCGTCCGGAATTGCGTCAAAACAAAGAGATAGAGCGTTTCGGCGTTCCCGCGAAACGATGAACCGTTCTAGCATCGCACGGCGAATGCATTCGGCTGTCGCGGAACCGACGTCAGCCGGACGCCTGCACGACAGCAACGGCGCCATCTTCCTGTTTGACCATGATCTTTTCCGAAAACCGGTTCCCACTTTTCGGGATCATGGTCTAGCCAATCAGCACGCGTGGCTCGAAGCGACCATTGACTGGAATGTCGAGCATGAATGTCATGCCGGCTTGCGGGTCGAGCAGGCGCTGCTTCTCGCTCTTGCCCGACCAGGCGGAGGTGACCGCCAGCCGGTCGGCGTTCCTGCCGACGAAAGCTGGACAGGACGGTTGCGTCGCCGGCATCGCCACCGAACGGATAAGCTTGCCGTCGGGTCCATAGGCTTCGACGACGCTGCCGCCCCAGCAGGCGTTCCACAATATGCCGTCGCGGTCGAGCACCGAACCATCGATATAGCCCTTGGCCGAACGGTGGTCGACGAAGACCTTCGGTTCGCCAACCGGCAGGCCGGTCGCCGGATCGCAGCCGACGCGCATCAACAGCCCGGTGCTGGTGTCGGTGTAATAGGCGATCGTCCCATCCTCGGAAAAGCAGATCGAATTGGGTACCGTGACGTCGGCATAGAGCCGGCGCAGCTCGCCTTTGAAGAACCAGTAGATCGAACCGGCGGCCTTCTCCTCGCCCTTGCCCATGGTGCCGACCCAGAGGGCGCCGCAAGGGTGAACGCGTGAATCGTTCGAGCGGGTGACCGTATTGTCGGCCTCGATCGGCGTGTGCAGCGTCAGCTTGCCGGTCGCAACGTCGCGGACATGCAGACCGGTCTCGGTGGCGATCAGCTGGCGTTGGTCGTCGATGATGCAGATGGCGCTGGCCATCTGACCGAGCTCGTGGATTTTGACCGCACTGCCGGACAGGAGCTTTTCCAGGAGCTGGCCATTGACGATGTCGAACCAGTAGAGCGTGTCGGTGGCAGGGTCATAGCTTGGTCCCTCTCCGAGTTGGCAGACATGGTCGGAAAAAACCGAAACGATGGTCTCGCTCATCATGCCACTCCAAACGCCGCGTCCCAGGCCTGAACTGCGGCTTTCGCTCGCGCTGCCACTTCGTCGACGCTCATGCCCGGCTTGAACAGGCTGGAGCCAAGACCGAAGACGCTGACGCCGGCTGCCTTGTAGCCGGCAAAATCCTTATCTGAAACGCCGCCGACCGCGCCGACCAGCACACTGGCCGGCAGCACCGCGCGCATCGCCGAAATGCCTGCCGCGCCAAGCACGCTCGCCGGGAAGAATTTCAATGCCGAGGCGCCGAGCCGGATTGCTTGAAATGCCTCGGTCGGCGTGAACACGCCGGGCATCGTCACCATGCCGTAGTGCATGGCCCGGCCCATGACCTCGGCATCGATATTGGGGCTGACCAGCAGCCGCCCGCCGGCCTTGTGCAGGCCGTCGACATCGGCGGCGCTGAGCACCGTGCCGGCACCGACCAAGGCTGTTGGAGGAAGCGCTCCGACAATGCTGGCGATGGAGGCGTAAGGATCGGGAGAGTTGAGCGGCACCTCGATCGCTTCGATACCGGCGCCGAAGATCGCCTGGCCGATCGCCACCGCCTCGCTTGGCTTGAGGCCACGCAGGATGGCGACCAGACCCCGCTCGAGCTTTGGAAAAGGTGCGGTTTCGGTCATGCGGCAACTCCATTTCCGGCGATCATGCCATTTTCGCGCGCGGCTTCGGCAAGACCGGCACGCACCGCCTCGTCGGCGTCGACCACCCTGACCGCGAGCCCGGCAAGGCCGAGCGCGTCGGCATAGAGCTTGCCGAGTGCGCCCGACGCGATCAGCACGACGGGCACGGCACTCGCCCCATAACGGCGATTTGCCGAAGCGATCTCGCCGCCGATCAGCAGGCCGGACAGGCACGCGGCGGCATCCTCGGGCTTCAGATTCTGCAGCAGGCTGGCGGCGCGGATCGAGAACAGTCTTGAACCGATGTCACCGCCTTCGGCCAACGCCTTCAGGCACCACTCCCGGAAAAATGGATTTTCGGCGGCAACCGGCTTCGGCGGCTCGCCCAGCGAATGGCGCAGGATCGAGTGCGCGGCCAGCACCGAAAACAGCTCGCCGGTCGGCCAGGTGCCGAAACCGGCAACAGAGCCGTCCTCGACCAGCACCCATTTCGAATGGGTGCCAGGCATGCAGACGAGATGGCGTCCCTTTGCCGGCAAACCGGCGCCGGTAAGCTGCGTCTCCTCGCCGCGCATGACGTCGGGTGCGTCAACGAGGCGTTGGGCAAGGCCAGGCACGATGCGGATGTCGCGGCGCTGGCCGGGGATGCGGGCAGCGCCGGCGAGAATGGCGCCGATCGGCGCCGGAACGCTGACATATGGCGCCTCCAGCCAGCCCTGGCGCGAACCGGCCATGCCGCAAATGATGACCGGCAGCGCCTCGGCTGCGCCCAAGGCAGCCAGATGCCCTTCGAGAATGGACGAAAATCCTTTAGCCTGGGCGGTGATCAGCCCGTCATCGCCGCGCCGCTCGGCGAGAACCTTGCCGGCGCCATCGAGCAGCCAGACCCTCATACGGGTGGTGCCCCAGTCGACGGCCGCGACGGAAGCTGCCTTGCTCGATGAGATCACAGGAACCCCCCATCGACGATCAGCATCTGCGCGGTCAGCATGCGTGAGGCATCCGACGCCAGGAACAGCACAGTGCCGACAATGTCTTCCGGCTGCATCACCTCTTTGATGCACTGTTTGGCGACATGAGCGGCGAGCGCTTCTTCGGTGACCCAGAGCTTTCTCTGCCGCTCGGTGATCACCCAGCCGGGCGCGATCGCGTTGACGCGAATGCCGTCGACGCCGAGCTTGCCGGCAAGACCCTTGGTGAGGCCGACGATGCCGGCCTTGGCGGCGGTATAGGCCGGCATGTCGGGATGGTTGATGAGAAACGAGGTCGAGGTGAAATTGATGATCGATCCGCCGCCGGCCCGCTTCATGCCCGGCGCCACCGCCTGTGCGCTGAAGAAATGCGGGCGCAGGTTGATGGCATGGTTGTTGTCCCAGAACTCCACCGTGACATCTTCGACGGCATGACGGTCATCCTGCGCGGCATTGTTGACCAGCACGGTCACGTCGCCATGCGCCTCGGCGGCTTTAGCCGCCGATAGCCGCAACGCCTCAATGTCGCGTATGTCGGTCTTGAGATAGAGCGGCCGCCGGCCCAGCTCCTTCTCTAACCGATCGGCCAGCGCCACACTCGGACGGTCGGCAATATCGATGAAGGCGACCTTTGCCCCCTGGCCGACAAAGCCTTCTGTCAAGGCAGCGCCAATGCCGGAGCCGCCGCCGGTGATCAGCACCGAAGCACCTTCGAGGTCGGCAAAGCGTGCCGATGGCATCATGAAATTCTCTCCCGGTCCAATAATCGCGGTCGGCCGGCGCGCATCCTATCCAGCCATGTCGGGCGGGCAAGGGCGAAAGAGTGGATTGTCAGGACTTATGTCCGACAAAAGGCCGCACGGGCTGCCGATCGATCAGCTGCCCAGCCGGACGCGGTACAATTCGACGGCGGCGCCGCTGGTCCCGGCAACCGGCTCAAGCCATTCCGGCACGCTGCCGCGCATCAGCCCGGCAAGAAAGCCTGCCGGCGCCTTGGCTGCGAGGAGCTTGCTCTCGGCGCTGCCGGGGCACAGCGCGACGAGGCCGACGTGATGATCCGCCACGACCGTCCTGGCATCGGCATCGGACCCAAGGAAGGCATCGAGCGCCAGCAGGTTGCCGGCGACATTGCGATGATAGGGCCCGGCGAAGACGCGATGTCCGGAATAGGCCAGGATCGGCGATCCGAGATTGGAAATTGCCAGCACGGTGGTGCCGGGCAGGCGGCCAAGCGCCGCAAAGGAGGCCATGCGCTGGCAAGCGACATCGGTGCCGTCGCCATTATCCGCCGTGGTGTTGCTGTCGTCGAAGGCGACCGAGGTCGCCGCGGCAGCCCCAGTCCAGACCGCATTCACCGAAACCAGCCAGACGGCAGCCATGCGCAGCGCCACGCTGCGCGACGCGCTGGCCTCTGCCCGTTGACGCCATTTGGCAATCCAGGCGGCAAGCGGGATGACAGCGAAGGCGATCGAGAATGTCGAACCGCGCACCTGCCAGGCGCTGACGATGAAGGCCACGGCAAGCAGCGCGCCGACAAGGCTGTCCTGCCGCCGCCAGCCGCCACGGCCAAGGCGAAGCGCCATCAGCACGAGCGCGATGAGCGGCGTGGCATAGCGCGCCACCACCCCGGCCGGATCTTCAGCGAGCAGCTTGAACAGCGATTGCGCCTCGTCGATGTGATCAAGCCATAGCTCCTTGAGGCGCGGGTCGAGGTTGGCATAGGGCGCTGCCAGGCATTGTGGGAACAACAAGGCGACGACAGCGCCCAATAGCAGGGCAAGCAGGCCAAGTGAGGCGATGCGCCATTGGCGCGTGCGGCCGGCGGGCTCGACCGACGCTATCGCCGCAAGGCCGGTTCCGGCAATCGCCGCGACGACGAACTGCACGGTCGAGAAGGCGTCGCATTGCGCCTGACCCCAGGCAGACGGCGCAATGGTGGCGACAAAGACGAGCGCGGACACGCCGGCAAAGCCGAGGCCGAAATCCCTGGCGATCAGCCTCTCGCCATTGGCGCCGAGAGCAAACAGCATGGCAACGGAGGCGCCGATGGTGGCCACATAAGGCGCGGTCTCCATGCCGACGGCCAGCATCAATCCGGCGCACAGGCCGGAGAGCAATGCCGCCGGCCTGCGCGTTGGCGCTTCAAGCAACAGGCTCAGGCTGGCCATGCTCAGCATCAGCTGGACATTGTGGTGATCGAGCGCGCCAGGCGAAAAAATGCCGAGGAAATACAGTGCGGCAGCGCCGATCACGACAGCGGGCAGCACGGCGCTGTCACCGGCAAAGCTGCGTACGGCGCGAGCGGTGAAAAACACGGTCAGGCAAAAGAGCAGCGCCGGCCACAGCACTTGCGCAACATTCTCGGCAAAGGCCGCGCTGCCGGTCAGGGCCGATACGGCCATGATGATGGCCGCGATCGGCGCATCGACCAGCCGCGACCAATGCATGACGAAACCGCCTTCCAGGCCCATCCTGTACTGGTGGAGATCGAACCACCTTTGGCCGGCCAGCATGTCGCGAACTTCGACGAGGCGCAGCAGAT
Source organism: Mesorhizobium sp. M0296 (assembly GCF_040321675.1). Classification (NCBI taxonomy): domain Bacteria; kingdom Pseudomonadati; phylum Pseudomonadota; class Alphaproteobacteria; order Hyphomicrobiales; family Phyllobacteriaceae; genus Mesorhizobium; species Mesorhizobium sp. M0296. The sequence continues at coordinate 121,235 of NZ_JAMYRZ010000011.1, read as the reverse complement.
TGTCGTTGTCGCCGCCGGCATTGGTCAGTGCCGGGAAGCCGACAAAGGCATTGACGGCAAGCGCCAGCACCGTGGCAAGCAGCGCCAGCGCGATATCGGACCTCCAAATGGAGGCGCCATCGTCGGCTGTGCTCATATCGGGACCTTTGGAAGGAATACGGGGCGGTTTAAACCTAGCCTTAACAGCTTCAATAAATAGTAAAGCCGCCCGAGCGAGGCCGGCGCTTGAGCGGTCAGGGGCCTCACAGGGCATCCGGAGACGAATATGCCACAAGAAGTGCGCCATGAGCCGAGCATCGCCGTGCTCCTGCCTTGCTACAATGAAGAGCTGACGATCGGCGAAGTGGTGCGGCGCTTTCGCGAAACGCTGCCTGCCGCCGCGATCTATGTCTACGACAACAATTCGCGCGACCTGACGGCGCTCCGAGCCCGCGCCGCCGGCGCCATCGTGGTGCGCGAGCCGCGCCAGGGCAAAGGCAATGTCGTGCGCCGCATGTTCGCCGACATCGAGGCCGACATCTACCTGATGGCCGACGGCGACGGCACCTATGCGCCGGAGGACGCGCCGCAACTGATCAACACGCTGCTGACCGAGCGCTCCGACATGGTGGTGGGCACCAGGCGCGGCGTCGCCAACGATGCCGGCAGGACAGGCCACGCCTTCGGCAACCGCATCTTCAACAGCCTCTACAAACGTTTGTTCGGCTCGGACTTTACCGATATCTTCTCGGGTTACCGCGCCTTCACCAGGCGCTTCGTCAAGAGTTTTCCCGCCGTTTCCGGCGGTTTCGAGATCGAGACCGAAATGTCGGTGCACGCCTCGCAGCTCAAATTGCCGGTCAGCGAGATCGGGCTCGACTATGGCCGCCGGCCGGAAGGCTCCTCGTCGAAGCTGTCGACCTTTCGCGACGGCGCGAAGATCCTGTGGATGTTCGCCATGCTGATGAAGGAGACGCAGCCGCTGCGTTTCTTCGGCGCTTTTTCGGTGTTCTTCCTGGCATCAAGCCTGTTTCTGATGGCGCCGGTGCTGATCGAGTTCGCCGAAACCGGGCTTGTGCCGCGCATGCCGACCTGGGTTCTGTCGGTCGGCCTGCTGCTGCTGTCGATGCTGGCGGCGGTGACCGGCGTGATCCTCGATTCGGTGTCGCGCGGCCGGGCCGAGCAGAAGCGCATCTTCTATCTGTCGATGCCTTCCGGTCGCGTCGAACGTGAACGTGCAAGTGCGCTCGCGACTTTGAAGACCGGACCGCGCAAGACCCCGCGGGCGGCTTAGAGCCCTAAATGGGACGCCTCGCCCGCTTCATGGTCGCCGGCGGCATCGGCTTCGTCGCCGACGCGGCGGCGCTTTGGCTGGTGTTGGCGATAGCGCCGCTTGGCCCCTTCGCGGCTCGCATCATCTCGATCGGTTTTGCCCTGTCCGTCACCTGGCTGATCAACCGCCATCTGACCTTCTCGCCTTCCAGCCGCGGCGTCGCGCAAGAGGGCGCACGCTACGGCGGCGTCGGCATTGCCACCAGCGTCGTCAATTATCTCGTCTATTGCGTCATGTTGTTCGCACTGCCGATGGTGTCGCCGCTCATAGCCCTTGCGGTCGCCTCGCTGGTCGCCATGGCGCTGTCCTTCCTCGGCTATTCCAAGCTGGTGTTCGACCGCTGAGAACTATCGCGTCGAGGTCTGCGCCAAGCGAAGCGTAGCCTCATCGTGACCTTGGCCGATTGGCAGAAGCCGCCGATTTCCTTATATCGCTGTCGTCGATGCATCGGCCCGAAAATCGGAATCGATTTTCGGAAAGCACGATGCATGGATTCAAAAAATGTTGGAGCGTACTTTGTGCGTCCAAGTGGATCGCTCCAAGTGCGCCGGAGAGCTGCCATGCCCCTGAAAGTCGCCGTCCAGATGGACCACATCTCCACCGTGTCGGTAGCCGGCGACACGTCGTTTGCGCTGTCGCTGGAGGCGCAGCGGCGCGGCCACCAATTGTTCCACTACACGCCCGACCGGCTGTCGCTGCGCGACGGCAAGGTGTTTGCCCGTATCGAGGCGATGCAGGTTCGCGACGATAAGGGCAATCATTATTCGCTGGGCGAAGAAGTCCGCACCGATCTTTCGGAGATGGACGTCATCCTTTTGCGGCAGGATCCACCCTTCGACATGAACTACATCACCACCACGCATATCCTCGAGCGCATCCATCCGAAGACCCTGGTGGTCAACGACCCTGCCTGGGTGCGCAACAGCCCGGAAAAGATCTTCGTCACTGAATTTCCCGACCTGATGCCGGACACGCTGATCACCAAGGACCCGCTCGAGGTCGCAGCCTTCCGCAAGGAGTTCGGCGATATCATCGTCAAACCGCTCTACGGCAATGGCGGCGCCGGCATCTTCCACCTGCACGAGGCCGACCGCAACCTCGCCTCGCTGCTCGAAATGTTCGGCCAGTTGTTCCGCGAACCCTACATCGTGCAGCGCTATCTGAAGGAGGTGCGGGCTGGCGACAAGCGCATCATCCTGATTGACGGCGAGCCTGTCGGCGCCATCAACCGCGTGCCGGCCGAGCACGATTCGCGCTCCAACATGCATGTCGGCGGCCGCGCCGAAAAGACCGAATTGACGGAACGCGAACGCGAGATCTGCGCCCGCATCGGTCCCTCGCTGAAGGAGCGCGGCTTCATCCTCGTCGGCATCGACGTCATCGGCGACTACATGACCGAGATCAACGTGACCTCACCGACCGGCATACGCGAAGTGCAGCGCTTCGGCGGCGCCGACATCGCCAGCCTGTTCTGGGATGCCGTCGAGGAGAAGCGCAACTAGCGTACATTGCTTCTGGAAGCGGCCGCGTTCCGGACCATTGCAGCCGTGGCGCTCAGCTGTTCCCCAAATGTTCTTGCCTTCGCCGGAAATCTGTGGTTGTCTCCGGTGACGCCGTTCGCGGCATGATCGCAAAGGCTTGGGGCAAAGCCTGCATCCGGGGTGAAGACATGGTGGCGCGGGTTCGCACGGTTGCTTTCCGGGGCATCGAGGCCGTGCCGGTCGACGTGCAGGTGATGATCGCGCCGGGCAAGGTCAACATGCACATCGTCGGCCTTGCCGACAAGGCTGTAGCCGAAAGCCGCGAGCGGGTGCAGGCAGCACTTCATGCATCCGGCCTGTCGATGCCGTCGAAGAAGGTCACCGTCAATTTGGCGCCGGCCGACCTGCCCAAGGAAGGCAGCCATTACGATCTGCCGATCGCCCTCGGGCTGATGGCGGCGCTCGGCGCCATTCCGGGCGACATGCTGGCCGGCTATGTCGTGCTTGGCGAATTGTCGCTCGACGGAACCATCGCCGCGGTGGCTGGCGCGCTGCCGGCGGCAATCGGTGCCAACGCCGAAGGCAAGGGCTTGATCTGCCCGTTCGCCTGCGGGCCGGAAGCGGCCTGGGCCGGCAAGGATTTCGACATATTGGCGCCGCGCAGCCTGATCGCCATCGCCAATCATTTTCGCGGCACGCAGGTTCTGTCGCGGCCGGAAGCCGGCATCCATGCCGCGGCGCGCGACCTGCCCGATCTCGCCGACATCAAGGGGCAGGAGACCGCCAAGCGGGCGCTGGAGGTGGCGGCGGCCGGCGGCCACAATCTTTTGATGGTCGGGCCGCCGGGCTCGGGAAAATCGATGCTGGCGCAGCGGCTGCCGTCGATCCTGCCGCCGCTGGCGCCCAGGGAATTGCTCGAAGTTTCGATGATTGCCTCCGTGGCCGGAGAACTCGGCGAAGGAAAACTCACAGACCGGCGGCCGTTCCGCGCGCCGCACCATTCGGCCTCGATGGCGGCGATGGTCGGCGGCGGCCTGCGCGTGCGGCCGGGCGAGGCCTCGCTTGCCCATCACGGCGTGCTGTTCCTCGACGAGTTCCCCGAATTCTCGCCGCAGGCGCTCGATGCGTTGCGCCAGCCGCTCGAGACCGGCGACTGCATGATCGCCCGGGCCAATCATCGCGTCACCTACCCGGCGCGTATCCAGCTGGTCGCGGCGATGAACCCGTGCCGCTGCGGCATGGCCGGCGAGCCTGGCTATCGCTGCCTGCGCGGCGACCGCTGCCGCACCGACTACCAGGCGCGCATTTCCGGCCCGCTGCTCGATCGCATCGATCTCAGGATCGAGGTGCCGGCGGTCTCGGCCAGCGATTTGATCCGGCCGGACCGGGCGGAGAAGAGCGCAGCCGTGGCACTACGCGTGGCGCGGGCGCGGACGATCCAGCGAGAGCGCTTCGAGCGGCTCGGCGCGACCTCCGCCACCACCAACGCGCATTGCTCGCCGTCAGTCATCGAGGAGATTGCCATTCCCGATGCCGCCGGCCTGTCGCTGCTCAGGGACGCCAGCGAAAAGCTTGGCTTTTCCGCGCGGGCCTATCACCGCGTCTTGAAGGTGGCGCGGACACTGGCCGATCTCGAGGCCAGCGAGACGGTCGGCCGCATCCATCTGGCCGAAGCGATTTCCTACCGCATGAGCTCGGAACGGATGGCACAAGCGGCGTGACGTTCCCCTCCCCCTTGAGGGGAGGGTGGCCGCGAAGCGGCCGGGTGGGGTCGCCGGTGAGACGCTCGGCCTGTCGCATTTCGAAACCGACCGAGGTGCGGAGCGTTGCGATGCTCCTCCTAGAGCAACGGACATTCAGATGGGATCATTCTGCCGGTGCACGACATCGGGCTCGCCACCTTTCGCGTGGTTTGTCTCGCCATCCCGGAAAGAGAATTGATTCCATCTGGGCGTCCGTTGCTCTAGGGCGCACCGTCAGAATTGGGTTGGCGCACTGCATTGGCGACCCCACCCGGCCCTTCGGGCCACCCTCCCCTCAAGGGGGAGGGGGACGCCGGCGCTTACCCTTGGCCTGCGTGCATCGTGCTTTCGGTTCAGCCGTTATCCCGCGCCTTCAGCTCCAGCCGCCGTGCGTGCAGCACCGGCTCGGTGTAGCCGTTGGGCTGGATGCGGCCTTTGAAGACCAGGTCGCAGGCGGCGAGGAAGGCGATGGACTTGTCGAAATCCGGCGCCATCGGCCGGTAGAGCGGATCGCCTTGGTTCTGGCGGTCGACGATCGCCGCCATGCGTTTCATCGTCTCCATGACCTGCTCGGGCGTGCAGACGCCGTGATGCAGCCAGTTGGCGATGTGCTGCGAGGAGATGCGCAGCGTGGCGCGGTCCTCCATCAGGCCGACGTCGTTTATATCTGGCACTTTCGAACAGCCGACGCCCTGGTCGATCCAGCGCACGACATAGCCCAGAATGCCTTGCGCGTTGTTGTCGAGTTCCTTCTGGATGTCCGCCTGAGACCAGTTCGGCCGGACAGCGACGGGCACGGACAGGATGTCGTCGAGTTTTGCCTTGGGCCGGCTCTTCAGCGCCGCTTGCACGGCATGGACGTCGACCTTGTGATAATGGGTGGCGTGCAGCGTCGCCGCCGTCGGCGACGGCACCCAAGCGGTGTTGGCGCCGGCCTTGGGATGCGCGATTTTCTCGGCCAGCATCGCCGCCATCAGGTCGGGCATCGCCCACATGCCCTTGCCTATCTGGGCGTGGCCGGCCAGCCCGCATTCCAGCCCGGTGTCGACGTTCCAGGCTTCGTAGGCGGCGATCCAGGCGGCCTGCTTCATGTCACCCTTGCGGATCATCGGGCCGGCTTCCATCGAGGTGTGGATCTCGTCGCCGGTGCGATCGAGGAAGCCGGTGTTGATGAAGACGACGCGTTCTTTCGCGGCGCGGATCGCCTCCTTGAGGTTGACAGTGGTGCGCCGCTCCTCGTCCATGATGCCCATCTTGAGGGTGTTTTTGGGCACGCCGAGCAGCGCCTCGACGCGGTCGAAAATCTCGACGGCGAAGGCAACTTCGTCGGGCCCGTGCATCTTGGGCTTTACGATGTACATCGAGCCGGCGCGAGAATTGGCGCGGCGCCCGTTCACGCCGATGTCGTGCAGCGCGATCAGCGCCGTCAGCGCCGCATCCAGGATGCCTTCCGGCACCTCGTTGCCGTCGCGGTCTGATATCGCCGGATTGGTCATGAGGTGGCCGACATTCCTGACCAGCATCAGCGAGCGGCCGGGCAAGGTCAGCGTGCCGCCATCGGGCGCGGTATAGGAGCGGTCGGGGTTGAGCCTGCGGACAAAGCTCTTGCCGGCCTTGGTGATCTCCTCCGCCAAGTCGCCCTTCATCAGGCCGAGCCAGTTGCGGTAGACCAGCACCTTGTCCTGCGCATCCACTGCGGCGATCGAATCCTCGCAGTCCTGGATGGTGGTCAGTGCCGATTCCAGCACGACATCGGCAATGCCGGCCGGATCGGTGCGGCCGATCTGGTTGTTGCGGTCGATGACGATTTCGATGTGCAGGCCGTTCTTGGTGAGCAGCACGGCTTCGGGGTCGGCGGCATCGCCGCGATAGCCGGCAAACTGTCTGAGGTCGGCAAGCGTGGTGGCGCCGGCACCCTCGCCGAGCCGCAACATGCCGTTGGCGACCGAAAGCCCGTTGACGCCGGCCCATTTGCCTGTGGTGAGCGGCACCGCCTCGTCGAAGAAGCTTTTCACCCAGGCGACGACCTTGGCACCGCGCGCCGGATTGAATTTGTTGCCTCGCTCGGCGCCGGCCGTCTCCGGGATAGCGTCGGTGCCGTAGAGCGCATCGTACAGCGAGCCCCAGCGCGCATTGGCAGCATTCAGCGCATAACGCGCGTTCATCACCGGCACCACCAACTGCGGCCCGGCAACCAAAGCGATTTCCGGGTCGACATTTTCGGTGGTCACGCCGAACGCCGGCCCCTCGGGCAGCAGATAGCCGATCTCGCGGAGGAACGTCTTGTAGGCCTCCATGTCGACGGGCGCGCCATTGTCGCGATACCAGCGGTCGAGCTTGTCCTGCATGGCATCGCGCTTTTCGAGCAGTGCCCGGTTTTTTGGCGAGAGATCATGGACGATCGCCGAAAAACCGTTCCAGAATGCCTCCGCCTCGATGCCGGTGCCCGGCAGCGCCTCGTTCACGACGAAATCATGAAGCTCGCGGGCAATCCGCAATCCGGCGATCTCGACGCGATCGGTCATCAGGGCTTCTCCAGACGAAAGGCTAGGCCGGGCCTTTGGCATGTCACGGTGGCAGGGTCAATTCAGCTCAGGGTGAAGGTAGGGCGTTTTCGCTGCCGATCTCCCCCCTCGAGGGGGGCGATTACGCGCTCACACCGCAATCCTTGGCCGTCCCGACGCCACCGCCACGACATGCGCCTCGATGAACATGCGCTGGCCCTCTACTGTGGAGACGCGGTATTCGCTGGCGATTTCGATCTCGGCGCTGTCGGTGCCGGCGTCCTTCGCCCGCCCGGCGGCAATCGCGCGCACATCTTTCTCCGCTGCCGCGATTGCCGCCGCCTCGTCGTTGAAATCGCGCACGCTTTCACCTGAGGCAACGCGGAACAGCCCTTCCTTGGGCTGGCTGACCCGCGCCTCGGCCGAAACCCGGACCTGGCCGACGACGGCGCCGAGCGCGTTGGCGACATCGGTATCCTGCGGCACCACGCATCGATTGCCGACCAGCTCGGCCAGGCCGGCATAATGCAGCGGCGCCGAGGCGCCGAGGCCGATCACCGGACGGTCGAGCGCGACGCTCAAGCGGGCGATGCCGGGATGCGCGTCGACGGCGCGCTGGACCAGGGCATGGGCGACGGTCGCCGCGCCATCCAGCCCGTCCTCGGCAAAGGCGGTCTCGAGGATGACTTCCGCCGACAGGCGGGTCAGCGCGGTCAGCACCCGTTCCGAGATCGCCTCCGGCGAGGCGGCGATGAACTGGCCGCGGCCGTCGCGCCTGCGCGCGAACAGCTCGGCACCCAGACGCGCCGCGGCGGCATCCCAATTGGCCTGCCTGCCCAGCACATGCGCGGCGTCCGACGGCGTGAAGCCGGCGACATGCACCAGCCCGCGCGACACCAGCCGGTTCAAGGTGGCGTTCTGGGCGTTCGAGGACAGCAATCTGTCGAGAGCCTGCGGCACGGCACCGATCAACTCGTAAAGCTTGGCTTCGGCACCGGTCAGTCCGGCCGCCAGCCGCTCCGGCACGCCGGTGCGCACAGCCAGCCGGCCATCCATGCGGCCGGGGTTGGGCGCGCGCAGCTGGCGTTCGAGCTCTGATGTGACGGCCTCGCCATGTATCATGCCGGCCAGCGCCAGCGGCACCAGGCGGCGCGGGCCGAGCAGGATTCTCGGATTGAGCACGCCGTCCTCCAGCGCCACTTCGGAATCGCCGCCGAGGCCAAAGGTGCGCATGGCGACGGCCTCGACCATGGTGCGGAACCCGCCGACGGTGGCGCCTTCCGGATCAAGCCGCGGCCGGCCCTTGTCGAGCACGGCAACGTCGGTGGTGGTGCCGCCGATGTCGGAGACCACCGCATTGTCGAGGCCGGTCATGTGGCGGGCGCCGACGAGGCTGGCGGCCGGGCCGGACAGGATGGTCTCGATCGGCCGCTGGCGGGCAAAGGCGGCCGAGACCAAAGCGCCGTCGCCGCGCACCACCATCAGCGGGGCGGCGATGTTGCGCGCGGCCAAAAAGCCTTCGGTTGCCGCGACCAGCCGGTCGATCATCGAGATCAGCCTGGCGTTGAGCAATGTCGTCAGCGCCCGGCGCGGGCCGCCGAGCTTGGCCGACAGTTCGTGGCTGGCGGTAACCGGCAGGCCGGTCCTGTCGCGGATCAGGTTCCGCGCGCTTAGCTCATGCGCCGGGTTGCGGGTGGCGAAATAGGCGCAGACGGCAAAGCCGGATACCGACTTTTCCAGTTCCGGCAAAGCTGCCTCCAGCCCGGAAAGATCGAGCGTTGCCGCATTGCCATGGACATCGTGGCCGCCGGGGCAGAACACCACCGGGTCGGTGCCGAGCGCCGCCTTCAGCCCGTCGCGGGCAAGGTCGCCTTCGGCAAAGCCAATCATCACCAGCGCCACGCGGCCGCCCTGGCCCTCGACCAGCGCATTGGTGGCTAGCGTCGTCGACATCGACACCAGTTTGATCGCTGCCGGGTCGGTGCCGGCCATTTCGAGCACCGCATCGACCGCGCCGGAGATGCCGACCGCCAGATCGTGCCGTGTCGTCAGCGCCTTGGCCTTTGCCAGCACCTTGCCGCTTGGCCCGCCGGCCTCCGACCACAGCACGGCGTCGGTATAGGTGCCGCCGGTGTCGATGCCGAGGAACAGGGGTGGCGATTTGGTCTTGGCGGTCATTGGCGGGTCCGGAGAATTCTCTTGCCCCGCCCCTTACCGGATATGAACGGGCCGATAAAGCCGCGATGGCTGGGCCAAGGCAGCGTAATCTCCCCCCTCGAGGGGGAGATGGCCGGCAGGCCAGAGGGGGTCGTCTCGCGTGGAGCCCCGGCATTCTCTGGCCGCGATGGCGTTGGCGTCAGGACGTACCGACCCCCTCTGTCGCCTTCGGCGACATCTCCCCCTCAAGGGGGGAGATCGCTAGGCTACCCCACAAACCCCACGCGCTTGTGCGAGCCATCGCAGAACGGCTTGTTGGCGGAGTGGCCGCAGCGGCAGAGGAAGGCGCGTTGCGTACGGTCGACCGTGTGGCCGGTGCCGGTGACGATTTCGACATTGCCTTCGAGCTTGAGCGGGCCGTTGGTCGTCGGCGTGACGGTGAGCGGGCCATCTCGCACTTCCAGCGCCGGCGTGTCCTTCAGCGCCGGCTCGCCGGTGGCGATGAAGCCCGTCTTGGCGTGGCTGCCGTCGCAGAACGGCTTGTTTTCCGAGGCGCCGCAGCGGCAGAGCGTGGCGCGGTAAGACGTTTCGCCGCCCAGCACGATCTCGGCATGCAGCGCCAGCGGACCGTTTTCCCTTATGCGCACAATGTTGACCACCGGCGGCTGTTCCTGCGGCCCGCCATCCTTGCGGATATAGGTGATGGCGCCGGACGGGCAGGCTTCGGCGAGCGCCACGATCTTCTCGACGCTGGCCGCCTCGGGGTGGATCCACTGGCCGGGCGCGTTGGGCACGAAAACATGCGGATCGCCAAGCACGCAGTTGCGCGAATGGATGCAACGTTTTCCCGAAAAGCCGATGTCGATGTTCTCGCCTTCGACCACTGCCATGGGTGGGTCTCCTGTCGGACTACGCTATGGCGACAGTCGGGACGACGTCAAGGCAGCATTCTCCCCCTCGTGAGGGCCGACCTCGGGCGCGGCGGTAAGGGAATTCGCATTTTTTGCTCGCAGCACCACATTTTGTTCTTGCTTTGTGCCGGCAGCTATGCTATTAATTTACGCATGGTGCCAATTGGCTCCAACGACCCGCCCGCCGAGGCGGGTTTTTTGTTTCAGCTTTGAATTCCGTTGCCGGCCTGCACTCGCGGGACGGCCCTCTCCCCCCTCGAGGGGGAGATGGTCGCGCAGCGGCCAGAGGGGGTCGGCACGACCGGACTCGGCCTACTACTGCAGAACAGGTTGGCGCTCTATGCGCGGCGACCCCCTCTGTCGCCTTTGGCGACATCTCCCCCTCAAGGGGGGAGATCTGCCACGTCACGGAACCAGATCGATTTCCTCGGTCTCGCCGCCACTGCAGGTGTAGCAGCAATCGTCGCACTTTTCCGTATTGCCGGGGCCGACGCCCCAATAGGTGTTCTCGTCGCCGTCGACCCAGGCGCCGTAGCAGATCGATTCGCCGTCACTGCAGGACAGCGGGATCGACTTGGTCTCGCCATCGTTGAGATAGTAATCCTGATTGTTGCCCGGCCAGACATGATCGCGATCCTGGCTGTAGAGCTCGACGCGCATGGCGTTCGGATGGCTGTTCTTGATCTCGAAGGTGACATCGCCGGCATCCGCGACGGGCGCAAACAGCGTGACAATGAACAGCGACGCGGCGACGCGGCGCCCGAAAGCGTAGGACGACATGATGATTTCCCCCCGGAATGAAGCGGCCTGCCCGGCCGCGAGGGGGAACATGGCATGGCGGCGGGATGGGTGGAAGGGGGTGCGCCATTTGCACATCGCGAAAGGCGCAGCGTTGCCAAGGAAGACCCCTCTCCGGTTTGCTTCGCAACCCACCTCTCCCCACTTCGTGGGGCGAGGAAATGCCAATAGCCGAAGCCTCACAAGACCTGGGTTCCTCGCCCCCACGAAGTGGGGGAGAGGTGGCCGCGAAGGCCGGAGAGGGGGCGGTCCGACTGGCCTCACCGGCTGGGCTTCAGCAGCGTCCAGATCCAGCCGATGAATGTGAGCACCAGGAAGGGATATCCGGCAGCGGGCAGCGGCGTCGAGGTCGGCAGCAAAGGCGCACCCCACAGGATCAGGCCCACTGAGACGACAAACAGCACAGCCGCCACGACAGCGGTAAGCCGCATCCACAGCGCGAAGGTTTTCGGCGCGCTGACCATGACCAGCGCCGCCGCCCAAAGCGAGATACCGCCGACATAGGAGGGCACGCTGGCCTCAAGCCCGGCCGCATTGCCGGAGAGCAGCAGGCTTTCGCCGGCGAGAAAGGTCAAAAATCCAGCCGCCACCCAGTCATTGCCCTGCCGCTGATACTTCATCGTCAGCAGCGCGGTCGCCACCACGAGCGCCACGCCGTCGATCGTCCAGAGCGTTTCGCGGAGTGGCGCGCTCTCGACGAAGGTGCCGGCGAGGCCCAGAGCGCCGCCGATGGCGAGGCCGATCGCGGCAATGGTGTCCAAGGTGGAACGCATTGATGTCTCCCCAAGCCGACGCGAGGATACTTCGGGATGGGGCATTCTCCAATGATGGTCCGCTGTCCTGAAGGGTCGCAATGGCCGGCGCGTATCCAGCTTGCTGACCTGTCGCACTCTTCTGCCCAATCTCCACCATGCTCCACCATGCAGCTTCAGCGCCGCGCTGGCGGGGGCCCACTGCTTCCGGCAGCTCCCCCGCTTTCGAAGCCTGCCATCGATTCACTGGATCGATGGCTTGGCGCGCTGTGCGCGCCAACCGGCTTCTCAATCGCCCATCTTCAAGGCCTGGATAAACGCTTCCTGCGGGATATCCACCTTGCCGAACTGCCGCATCCGCTTCTTGCCCTCTTTCTGCTTGTCGAGCAGCTTGCGTTTACGTGAGACATCGCCGCCGTAGCATTTGGCGGTGACGTCCTTGCGCAGCGCCGAGATCGTTTCGCGGGCGATGACCTTGCCGCCGATCGCCGCCTGGATCGGGATCTTGAACAGATGATGCGGGATCAGCTCCTTCAGCTTCTCGCACATCTGCCGGCCGCGCTTTTCCGCCGCCGTACGGTGGACCAGCATCGACAGCGCATCGACCGGCTCCTCATTGACCAGGATCGACATCTTCACCAGGTCGCCTTCCTTGTAGTCGGTGAGGTGATAGTCGAAGGAGGCGTAGCCCTTGGAGATCGACTTCAGCCGGTCGTAGAAGTCGAAGACCACCTCGTTGAGCGGCAGATCGTAGATCAGCATGGCGCGCTTGCCGACATAGGAGAGGTCGGCCTGGATGCCGCGCCGGTCCTGGCAGAGTTTCAGGATGCCGCCGAGATAGTCGTCGGGGGTGAGGATGGTGGCGCGGATCCACGGCTCCTCGATGGCCGCAATCTTGACGACGTCGGGCATGTCGGCCGGGTTGTGCAGTTCCTTGACCGAGCCGTCGTTCAACAGCAGGCGGTAGACGACGCTAGGCGCGGTGGCGATAAGGTCGAGGTTGAACTCGCGCTCCAGCCGCTCCTGGATGATTTCGAGATGCAGCAGGCCGAGGAAGCCGCAGCGATAGCCGAAGCCGAGCGCGGCGCTGGTTTCCATTTCAAAGGAGAAGGACGCGTCATTGAGGCGCAGCTTGCCGACAGCGGCGCGCAGATCCTCGAAATCGGCGGCGTCGACCGGGAACAGGCCGCAGAACACCACCGGCTGCGCCGGCTTGAAGCCGGGCAGGGCCTGTGCCGTCGGGCGCTTGTCCTCGGTGATGGTGTCGCCGACGCGGGTGTCGGCAACCTCCTTGATCGAGCCGGTGAAGAAGCCGAACTCGCCGGGGCCGAGCTCGTCGACATTGATGCGGGCTGGCGTAAAGACGCCGGTGCGTTCGACCAGGTACCTGGCGCCAGTACCCATCATGCGGATGGTCTGGCCCTTCTTCAGCACGCCGTCGATAATGCGGACCAGCACGATGACGCCGAGATAGGCGTCGTACCAGCTGTCGACCAGCATCGCCTTCAGCGGGGCCGTGATGTCGCCCTCGCGCGGCGGCGGCAGATCGTTGACGATGGCTTCCAGCACGTCGGGAATGCCTAGCCCGGTCTTGGCCGAGATCAGCACGGCGTTGGAGGCGTCGATGCCGATCACCTCCTCGACCTGTTCACGGATGCGCTCGGGCTCGGCGGCGGGCAGGTCGACCTTGTTCAGCACCACGACGATCTCATGGTTGTTGTCGATCGCCTGGTAGACATTGGCCAGCGTCTGCGCCTCGACGCCTTGCGAGGCGTCGACGACCAGCAGCGAACCTTCGCAGGCAGCGAGCGAGCGCGACACTTCATAGGCGAAGTCGACATGGCCGGGCGTGTCGATCAGGTTGAGGATATAGTCCTCGCCATTGTTGGCGCGGTATTTCAGCCGCACCGTCTGCGCCTTGATGGTGATGCCGCGCTCGCGCTCGATGTCCATCGAGTCCAGCACCTGCTCCTTCATGTCGCGCAGCTCCAGCCCGCCGGTCGACTGGATCAGCCGGTCGGCAAGCGTGGATTTGCCATGGTCGATATGGGCAACGATGGAGAAGTTGCGGATGTTTTTGATCGGCGTGGTCATGCGGCGCGCTTTAGCAGGGGCACGGTACATCGGCAAGCGGCGGGACGCGGGTGCGGCGGCCGGGCGGCAAAGTCGTTAAACTTTGATCCATGAGATTAGAGCATAGTTTGCGCCCGGCATGGTAACCCACCGGTCTATCGCCGTTTCGGGGGGATCGGAATGCCGCTGTCAGCACGCAAACTTCTCAGATCGGTGAGCGGCTCGTTCGCGCCATTGCTCGCCATCTTGCTTATCCCGATGGTTGCCGCATTGGGTTTTTCCACCGACTATACCTCTGCGGTTTCAACCAGGGCATCGATGCAGAACGCCCTCGATGCAGCGTCGCTGTCGATCACGACGCTTGCGACGGACACCTCACTGGCGGACCGCCAGGTAAAACTGCAGGAGGCATATCTGGCCAATGGCGGGCAAGGCACGGCCAAGCTCGACAGCTTCGTCGTCGCCACCGACGGCGCCGCCAGCATCAAGGCTTCGGCCGGCTTTGCCATGCCGACGAATTTCATGCAGATCGCCAGGATCAACACGGTGCAGATCGGCGTTGCGTCGGCAGTGACAAAGCGGCCGGCGTTGGTGCAAGCCACGTTCAAGGTGACCAAGGTCTCGGGCTGGTGGGGCAAGACAATGACGCTCTACGGCACCAAATTCGGGGACACGGTGGCCAACAAGCTGATGAAGATCACCTACACATACAACGGTTATGGCGATCCGAAAGGCTATGGCACGGCGACCGTCTCCACCATCAACGGAGCGACGATCACCATGGCCCAGCAGCAGGTGTGTACGACCACGACGGTGCTCAGCTTCTACGGCTTGCCTAGCACCACGATCGTCCAGACCGACTCATATGGCAGGAAATACGCGACCACCTGTGTCAACACAATGTATCCCGCGACCGGTGCCGGCGCGGTGATCGACGTCAGCCAGATGGACCAGCTATATCTGCAGATGGATGTTCCGTCAGGCAATCCAACGGTGCTCAAATCGAACGATCCGGCAACATCGAACCGCCTCTACGCGAACGGCGTCGAGATCGCCAGTGGCCAAACGGTCGATATCTTCACACTGGTGCCGTGCGGCCAGACCAGCACACAAGCGTGGGAAGACGGGGGATCGTCGGTGCCGACATCTCCGACCATCACCGATTCCAACGCGGACTTTTTCTACACAGTAACCGGCAAATGCGCCTTCAATCAGCGGGCATCCGAAACGCTGTTGACACAATAGGCCGCCGCAGCTGAGTGCGAGGGCATATCGGCCCGCTTAGGCTACCCGTCCATCACACCGCCGCCCCGGTCACACCGGGTGACGTGTTGGTTGCGAGCGACCGTCTTCCCTTCGCCCCTGTGGGAGACGGGAGAGCTGCGAACGATCACGAAGCGGTGATGCTGTAACGAACCGTGTGTCGGCGGCGAAGTGTGGACATGGAACCGCACAGGAGAACAGCGATGACCGGATCGAAACGACGCACAGCCCTGATGGGGCTCGCCGCGGCACTGTTTTCCGCGACTGTGCTGTCGGCAACCAGCGCGGCCGCCGGACAGACGCTGACCGTCGTAGAGCTGTTCACCAGCCAGGGCTGCTCGTCCTGCCCGCCGGCCAACGCCAATCTGATCAAGGTCAAGGACCGGCCCGGCGTGCTGGCGCTGTCCTTCAACGTCACCTACTGGGACTATCTCGGCTGGAAGGACACATTCGGCAAAGAAGAATTCACGCAGCGCCAGGTCCGCTATGAACCGTCGCTCGGCCGTTCCGGCCCGTTCACGCCGCAAGTGGTGGTCAATGGCAGGGCCGATGCCGTCGGCGCCAGGCCGGGCGAGATCGAGCAGCTGATTTCGAGCGGCGGCCACGGTGACGGACCTTCGCTGTCGCTCGCCGGCGGAAAGGTCAGCATCGGCGCCGGTCCGGTGCCCGGCGGCAAGGCCGACGTCTGGCTGGTGCGTTACGGCAAGGGCATCGTCGAGGTGCCGGTGGCGCGCGGCGAAAACACCGGCCGCACGCTGCCGCACGCCAATGTCGTGCATTCGCTGACCAGGCTGGGCAGTTGGACCGGCGACGCCACCGCACTGCCGCTGCCGGCGGCGACGGGCGGCCTCAGCACAGCGGTGCTGGTGCAGGTGCCGGGCGGCGGGCCGATCCTTGCTGCCGCTACCAACTAGAAACCCTGCCGAAATTTTCACAACGCGCAGCGGCGCCGCCGCATGCGATCAACCCTGCCAGAACCCTAGGAGATCATCATGACCAATCGTTTGACCAATCGCCCGACCCTGGCGGCACTCGCCTTCGCACTTTGCTCGACGGCGCTGTTTGCGGGAGGCGCTGCACGGGCCGAAGATGCGATGAAGCCGGCGATGGCGACAAACGCCATGAAGCCGGCAACGGGCGCCATGAAGCCGGCAACGGATGCCATGAAGCCGGCCGGCGCCATGGCGGCTGACGCGATGGCCACGACTGCGATGAAGGCGGGCGATCCGATGAAGGCCGACTGCATGAACAGGGCCGCCGCCGAGACGGACGCCATGAAGAAGACAGAGGCGACCAAGGCCTGCGATGCCATGGCCTCGGCCAAATAGGCGATGCGCACAGCAATGTGAGAGCCCGGCGGATCCGTCGTATAATCCAAACCAGCATCATGGGAGATCAGACATGACCGGAGCCGTGAAACGATCGTCGATTTTCGCAAAAGCAGCACTTGCCGCGCTCATCCTCACGGCCGCCGCGGCCGTATTCTGGCAGACGCCGGCAGTCTCGGCCGAAGACGCGGTGGTGACCCCGCCGCCGGCAATGGACGAGAAGGCCACCGCCGGCACCGAAAAGGCGGTCTTCGCCGGCGGCTGCTTCTGGGGTGTGCAAGGCGTGTTCCAGCACATCAAGGGCGTCACCAGCGCCGTTTCCGGCTATGCCGGCGGCGACCAGGACACGGCCGTCTATGAAATGGTCGGCACCAGCCGGACGGGCCATGCCGAATCCGTCGAGATCACCTACGAGCCGTCCAAGGTGACCTACGGCCAGCTGCTGCAGGTGTATTTCTCGGTGGCGCACAACCCGACGCAACTGAACTACCAGGGCCCGGACACGGGCACCCAGTACCGTTCGACGATCTTTGCCGAAAACGACGCACAGAAAAAGATCGCCGAAAGCTACATCGCCCAGCTCGACAAGGCCAAGGTGTTTCCCAAGCCGATCGTGACGACGCTGGAGACTGGCAAGACCTTCTATCCGGCCGAGGACTATCACCAGGATTTTCTGACGCTCAACCCGACCTATCCCTATATCGTCTACAACGATTTGCCCAAGGTCGAGAACCTGAAGCGGCTGTTCCCCAACCTCTACAGCGAAAAGCCGGTGCTGGTGCTGGCCGCCAACAAGAGCTGAGCTTTTGCGGGGGGCCTGCTGATCTCCCCTCTTGAGGGGGAGATGGCCGGCAGGCCAGAGGGGGTCGGTTCGGTTGGCGCGACGCGGTCCGGCATATCGAGGAAGACGAAGTTTGCACTCCACGCGCGGCGACCCCCCTCTGTCGCTTTCAGCGACATCTCCCCCGGAGATCAGCAGTTTCCGCGCTTCGCACTACTCCCCCTTTTTCCAGGGCAGGCTCCAGCGCACCTTCTCCAGCGTCGCCTTTGCCTCGGCCGAGTCCGGGTCGGGCTCTGTCTCGCGATAATGCGCCGAGCCCTCAGGCGGGTAGGCAAGTGTGTTGTTGAGGGCGAATTTGTCGATCTGGCTGAAGTCGGGGAAAGGCAGATTTTGCGCCTCGCGCCAATCGCTGACCCTCTTCTCCGCGGCGATGCGTTTTTCGTCGTCGACCGGAAGGTCGGTGGCTCTGTATTCCAGTGACGAAGGGAAGGCGAACTGCGCGCCGGCATCATCCATGATGTTGATCATGGACAACAGGATGTCCTCGCGGATGGCTTGAAAATCGGCCACGTCGGCGGTTTTGATATAAGTGAACACGTCGATATCGAGCGAATAGGCGCCGAAGCCGGCAAAGCGCACGCGGCACGGCTCATCGATGACGCGAGGATGGGCAATCAGCAGCTTGCGCAGCTCGGCCAGGACGTAACGTAGCTGATCGGGCGTCGTTTCGTAGCGCAGCTGCAGCGTCGTCGCGAACCGGGTGCGGTCGCGATGCGCGTAGTTCTCGATCTGCATGCCGGCGAAATCCGAGTTTGGCACCGAGATGATCGTGCGGTCGAGCGACCGGATGCGGGTGGAGCGCATGCCGATATGCTCGATCGTGCCGGACTGGTCGCCAAACTTGCAGAAGTCGCCGACGCTGACCGGCCGGTCGGCATAAAGCGTCAGGCCGGAGAGGAAGTTCTGCAGCGTCGGCTGCGCCGCCAGCGCCACCGCCAGACCGCCGATGCCGAGACCGGCAATGACGCCTTCGTAGGGGATGGCGAGCAATTCGGCCAGCAGCAGGAAGGCGACGACCAGCACGGCGACGCGCGCCACGCCGGTGGACAGCGAAATCAGCGTGTCGTGATAGCCGGGCACCTGCCACAGTCCACGGTAATGGTCGGCGACCTTGCCGATCAGGTGCCAGACCACCGGCACGGCGCCAATCACGACCAGGCTCCAGGCGATTGCCTTGACCGGGGCGGCGACCACTTGCGGCAGACCGAGCGGGCGCAGCGTCAACAGCAGGAAGAAGCCAAGCACGATCGAGCGCACCGCCCATTCGACAATGCGGAAGAAGGCCGGGCTGTCCGTCCTTCGCACAAACAAGGAAATCAGCGCATTGGCGATGAAGCCGAAGACGATGCCGGCCAGCGCGGCAAGGCTGAGCATCGACCATTGCCAGCGCTCCATCGGGCCGGCGCGGGTGAGCAGGCCGGGGCTGATCTCGCGGGCGAGGCCACGGGCGATGAAGAACGGGTCGGTGCTGGCGAAGGCGGCGAATTCCGGCGCCACCGGCACGTCTTCGACATCGGCATAGAGCGCGCGGATGTGGGCGAGCGTCTCGGGCGTGAACTGCCAGATCTTGTCCTTCTCAGTCTCGACCGGGCCGATGACGATGTTGCCGGCGGGATGCTCGAAATAGACGAAGGGGGTATTGCTCTTCGGATCGTCGGGGATCTCCTGCCAATAGACGTAGCCGATGCGGTCGATGACCTTTTTGAGATAGCGCTCGAGCAGGAACGCCTCGTCGCCACGCACCGCCTGACTGTAGTTGCGCAGGTCGAGCGCCGCCTGTGCCGGATCGCCGGCCTCGGTGAGGCCGCTCAACAGCACCTTGAACGTGTCGCGCGGCGAGGCGAGCCTGCTCGGATCGTCGACCATGTCGACGGCTTCGCCACGCGCTTCCTGGAATTCGGCGAGCTTTGCCTGGAGCTGGCCAAGTGGCGGCCCGACGATGAACCAGTCGCCATTCTTGCGGCGAAAAGTGACGGCGAAGGAGACCCTGGTGCCGTATTGCGGCAGCGTCGCCGTCACCTCGTCGCCGGAAATCGCATCATGCGGCAGGCTCCACAGACGGAACGTCGCGTTGTCGATGACGGTGAACAGAAGCTTGGTGTAATCGGGCATGTTGAGGCCGCCGCGGTCGGCCTCGGTGACGTCGACGAGACCCGCTGCCAGACCGGCAAGACCCATGCCGCCGCCGGTGGCGCGCGGCACGTTGTCGGCGCCGCTCTCGTTCATCGTCTGCAGGAACGAGCGCATGGTGCTCATCGGGCTCGACTGGTCGACGCGGACGTCCTCGACGGCGCTGACGCGCACGCCTGTCCACCATTCGGCGGTGGCGGCATCGAAGCGGCCCATGAAGCTGCCGCCGTCGGGCGATTGGACGAAGGTGAAGGCGCCCTGGCGGTCGCCTTCGAACCAGTGGCCGACAAGCTTGTCGCCTTCGGCCTTGGCCTCGATACGGCCGTTATAAAGCGGGTACATGCCCTTTACGTCAGTGCCCGTCTGCTCGAACTTGATCTGGGCGCCGCCGCCGCGCCACTTCGTGTCCCACACGCCCGTCCAGTTGGCCGCGTCCTGGGCATGCGCCTGCGGCATGGCCGGCAGCAGGCCGGCAAGCGCGAGTGCGCCGATCAGCGCGACCGTCCGGATCAGCAAAAGCAGCAGCCGATCCTCTCCTGCCGCAGAAAAGGGGTTCATTCTATTGCCCTTCTTCTTGCCGGCGATTCTGCTGGGCCGGCCAGAGAAGGTTATTCCGCTTGAAGATGAATATTCTGTTTCAGGCTGCGACGGCGATGCCGGTCAGTCATAGGTCAGATCCGTCGCCTTGCCGGCGAACACCCGGTAGGCAAAGAACGAATAGAAGATGATGATCGGCAGCACGACGACCGTCCCGACCAGGATGACGGCCAGGCTTTCGGGTGCCGAAGCAGCCTGCCAGATGGTCAGCCGGTCGGGCACCACGAAGGGGTAGAACGACCAGGCGAGGCCGGCAAAGCCGAGCGTGAAGATCGCGGCCAATGTCAGGAACGGGAGCAGCGCGTGGCGGTCGTCGGGCTTCGGCAGATGGAAGGTCTGGCGCCACAGCCACAGGAACAGCACTGCCGACAGGGTCGGCAGCGGCGACAAATAGAGCATGGCCGGCCAGACGAACCATTTGTCGAAGATGCGCGCGCTGGCAAAGGGCGTGGCCAGCGATACCGCGACCATGCCGAGCGCGGTCAGCACCAACGCCGTGCGCAGCCACAGCACCGCCTTCTTCTGCAGATCGCCTTCGGTCTTGTAGATGACCCAGGCCGCGCCCATCGCCGCGTAGGCCGCGGCAAGGCAGAGCGCCACCAGCGCGCCGAAAGCGACGCCGCCAGGGCCGACGTCGAGGCCGAGCACATAGACGCCGAGCATATAACCTTGCGCCAGCGAAGCGATGACCGAGCCGAGGAAGAAGATGCGGTTCCAGCGGTGCTTCCTGCCGGCCGGCACCTTGGCGCGGAAATCGAAGGCGACGCCGCGCAGGATCAAGCCGACCAGCAGCACGAAGACCGGAATGTAGAGCGCCGTCAGGATGGTGCCGTGCGCCAATGGGAAGGCGACCAGCAGCAAGCCGACCGCCAGCACCAGCCAGGTCTCGTTGGCGTCCCAGAACGGGCCGATGGCGGCGATCATCGTATCCTGCTCGGTTTCTTCGGCCGCGGCGAACAGGATGCCGATGCCGAGATCGAAGCCGTCGAGGATGACGTAGATCAGGATAGCGAGGCCCATCAGGCCGGCGAAGATCAGAGGCAGCAGGGTCGGCCAGTCGACGCTCATGATGTTTCTCCTGGTTGCGCAACCGGCTGCGACAGCGGCCTGTTCATGACGCCCGGCAGCGGCGAGGTGTCACCATCCTTCGCCGCCTTCAATGCCAGATGCACCAACACGCCGAGATAGGCGATCAAGAGCAGCACATAGAGGATGAGATAGACCGCGAGCGACAGCGCGACATGGCTGCCGGCGACCGGCCCGACAGCATCGGCGGTACGCAGCACGCCGGTGACCAGCCAGGGCTGGCGGCCAATCTCGGTGGTGTACCAGCCGGCCAGCGTCGCCAGCCAGCCGGACAGCGCCATCGGCACCATGACGAGCGCCAGCGGCTTGGGCAGGCCGTGGCGGCGCTTGAGGAAGAAGGCCGCCGACCAAGAGACGGCGAGCATCAGGAGGCCGGTGCCGACCATGATGCGAAAGCCCCAGAACACCGGAAATACCGGGGGATGGTTGCCGGCATAATCGTTCAGCCCCGGCACGATGCCGCCGGCGCTGTGCCTGAGGATGAGGCTGGCGCCATCGGGAATGGTGAGCTCGAACCTGTTCTCCTTGGCCGCTTCATCGGGAACCGCAAACAGCACCAGCGGCACGTTGGGACCGGTGTTCCAGTTGGCCTCCATCGCGGCGATCTTCTGCGGCTGGTGTTCCAGCGTGTTGAGGCCGTGCTGGTCGCCGGCAAAGATCTGGATCGGGATCAGGATCGCGGCGGTGAAGACGCCGGTGCGCAGCGCCTTCCACATCGATTCCGAGCGATCGCCGTAGAGATAGCGCAGCGCCGACAGGCCGGCGACCAGGAACGAGACGGTCAGGCCCGAAGCAAGCAGCATATGGACGAGCCGGTAGGGCATGGACGGATTGAAGACAACTGCCCACCAGTCGGTGGCGTGCGCTACACCATCGCGCATCTCGAAGCCGGCCGGCGTCTGCATCCACGAATTGAGTGCGATGATCCAGAAGGCGGACAAGGTGGTGCCGCCGGCCACCAGCACCGTCGCCAGTGTATGGACGCGGTTCGAGACACGGCGGAAGCCGAAAAGCATGATGCCGAGGAACGCCGCCTCGAGGAAGAAGGCGGTCAGGATCTCGTAGGCCAGCAGCGGGCCGGCAATGTTGCCGACCGTCTCCATATAGCCCGGCCAGTTGGTGCCGAACTGAAAACTCATGGTGACGCCGGAAACCACGCCCATGGCGAAGGACAGCGCGAATACCTTAACCCAGGTGAAATAAGCGCGCATCCAGGCGGAATCGTTTGTCGCGTTGTAGCGGAGCTTGAAGAACAGCAGCACCCAGCCGAGCGCGATGGTGATCGCCGGGAACAGGATGTGGAACGAGATGTTCGCGCCGAACTGTATGCGCGACAGAATGAGCGGGTCCATGGCGGCTCCGGCTGCTGCTTGTTTGTTGAAGGATAGGCTTGATGCACCGGACGGTCAAAGCGGCGTCCCGCCGCGAGGCGGAACGCCGCAGTGCGGTTAATCTGCTTTTACGTGGAATTTGGCTGGACGACCGGGCAGGTGTTGCCTATTCCGGCGAACCTCGATGGTCCAGAACTGTCAGGAGCGCCATTGACATCCGGATTTGCGAACCGACATTCAGCGGACTAAATCAACAACTCTGTTTCAAGCAGTCGTTTTCAGCCATGCAGCCGATCATCTCGATTTCCGGGCTCACCAAGACCTACGCCACCGGCTTCAAGGCGCTGAAGGAGATCAATCTCGACATCGTGCGCGGCGAGATCTTTGCGCTGCTCGGGCCGAATGGCGCCGGCAAGACAACGCTGATCTCGATCGTCTGCGGCATCGTCAACCGCTCGTCGGGTTCCGTCACCGTCGACGGCCATGACATCAACCGCGACTACCGCGCCGCGCGCAGTCTGATCGGGCTGGTGCCGCAGGAACTGACCATCGACGCCTTCGAGAGCGTGTGGGCGACGGTCAACTACAGCCGCGGCCTGTTCGGCAAGCCGGCGGACAAGGCGTTCGTCGAAAAGGTGCTGCGCGACCTGTCGCTCTGGGACAAGAAGGACGCCAAGGCGATCACGCTGTCCGGCGGCATGAAGCGCCGGCTGATGATTGCCAAGGCGCTGTCGCACGAGCCGCGCATCCTGTTCCTCGACGAACCGACGGCAGGCGTCGATGTCGAGCTGCGCCAGGACATGTGGGCGATGGTGCGCCGGCTGCGCGAAGACGGCGTCACCATCATCCTGACCACGCATTACATCGAAGAAGCCGAGGCGATGGCCGACCGCGTCGGCGTCATCAACCGCGGCGAGATCGTGCTGGTGGAGGACAAGGCCGAGCTGATGCGCAAGCTTGGCCGCAAACGGCTTGTGCTGGAACTGCGCAGTCCCCTGGCCACCGTTCCCGATACTTTTTCGCACTACGCGCTGGAGCTTTCGCCGGATGGCGGACAGCTGACCTATACTTATGACAACCAGAGCGAACGGCCGGGCGTCGCCTCGCTGATCCGCGAGCTCGAGGCGGCCGGCATCCAGTTCCGCGACATCGATACGGAAAACAGCTCGCTCGAGGAGATCTTCGTCAATCTGGTGAGGAAACCGGCATGAACCCGCGCGCGGCCATGAATCTTCATGCGGTATGGGCGATCTATCGGGTGGAGATGGCGCGCGCCCTTCGCACTGTGCTGCAGAGCATCGTTTCGCCGGTCATTTCGACGTCGCTCTATTTCGTCGTCTTCGGTTCGGCCATCGGCTCGCGCATCACCGAGATCGACGGCATCAGCTACGGCGCCTTCATCGTACCGGGGCTGATCATGCTGTCGCTGCTGACGCAATCGATCTCCAACGCCTCTTTCGCCATCTATTTTCCGAAATTCGTCGGCTCGATCTACGAATTGCTGTCCGCGCCGGTGTCCTATCTGGAGATCGTCATCGCCTATGTCGGGGGCGCGGCGACAAAGTCGATCGTGCTTGGCCTGATCATCCTGGCGACGGCCTCGCTGTTCGTGCCGCTGACGATCGAGCATCCGTTCTGGATGCTCGCCTTCCTGGTGCTGACGGCGGTGACCTTCAGCCTGTTCGGCTTTATCATCGGCATCTGGGCGAAGAGCTTCGAGCAGCTGCAGCTCGTGCCGCTGCTGATCATCACGCCGCTGACCTTCCTCGGCGGCAGCTTCTATTCGATCAACATGCTGCCCGGCATCTGGCGCACGGTGACGCTGTTCAACCCGGTGGTCTACCTGGTCAGTGGGTTCCGCTGGAGCTTCTACGGCAAGTCCGATGTTTCAGTCGGCGTCAGCCTCGGCATGACGGTGGTCTTCCTGCTCATCTGCATAGCGATCGTCGCCTGGATCTTCAGGACCGGCTACCGGCTGCGCAACTGATCGAACGGGCCTCGTCCAGGCGAAGCAGCCTTATCGATCGACCTTTCCTTGCCGAAGGCGACATAGGCCTGCGCACGATGCCTGGAACTCGCGCTTGAACGCCTCGATCTTGCTTTTAATGCATTGTTATATATCATGTTATCGATGTTCACGGGGATGAAAATTGACCTATGGAAGACGTCAACGATCGCTTGGCTTCCTGTGCCTGGGCAGCAGGCTGAAGCGTATAGGCGAGCAACTGCAAGCGGAGGCGCAGCGCCTGCTCGACAGGCTGGATGTCCCGGTTCAGGCGAGCCAATACCCGCTGCTGGCCGCGCTCGACAGGCTGGGCCCACTGCCGGTCGGGGAACTGGCGCAATCCCTTGGGATCGCGCAGCCGGGTGTGACGCGAACCGTCTCGCTTCTGGCCGGATTGGGATTGCTCGAGGTCAGTCCGTCGAACGATGACCAGCGGCGCAGGATCGTCTCGCTTACTCGGGACGGCCGGCGGCTGGTCGATGTCGCAAAGCGCGACGTCTGGCCTTGCATCGAGAACGTGGTCGCGGATTTGTGCGCAGGTTTTTCGGGGCCGCTTCTTGAGCAGCTGGCTGCCATCGAGGACGGCCTCGCCGCTGCCCCTCTCGACCGTCGTGTAAATAAGCCTGAGGGTGCCGCGCAATGAGACATCTGCTCGACCGCCCTATCTGGAGCGCGCTTCAGACGCGACATCGGGCCTTCGCGGAGGGTGACAACCTCGCCATGCGATATCGGCCGTCGATCGTCCCTTTCGCCGCCACTGGCGCGGACGACCCGGAAAGCCTGCGGGCGCTCGAAAACCTTGTCTCCCCGGGCGAGAGTGTGATCCTGCTTCAAGCGGACGCGATTGCTCTGCCCACGGGGCTTTCCGCGACTTCGACCGCAGCCGGGGTTCAGATGATCGCCGAGCAGCCATTGCAGATCGTCTCCGACCCGCGCGTGCATCGTCTGACCCGAGACGATGCTGCTGAGATGCTCGCCCTGGCATTGCTCACCAAGCCTGGCCCATTCACGCTCGAAGCCTTGAGCCTGGGCGATTTTTGGGGTGTGAAAATCGAGGGCAGGCTTGCGGCAATGGCCGGCGAGCGCATGAAGCAACCTGGTTATACCGAACTCAGCGGGGTGTGCTCACATCCGGAATTTCGCGGCGGTGGCCTAGGAAAGCTGCTGTCCCTATTCGTGGCAAACCGGATAGTGGCGCGCGGCGAAGTTCCCTATCTCCACGCCTATGCCAGCAACGCCGCGGCCATAGCGTTATACGAGTCCATCGGCTTCAGGTTGCGAAGCACAATGAATGTGGCCGTGGTTCAGCGCACCGAATGATTAGTCGGCGCATGATGCGCAGCATGGATTCATCCCGTATCGGAAGGAAGGATTTCGTACGGCCGAAATCCTTCCTTGAGACTGCAAGATCTTGCTGCGTGTCAGACCGCGATCTTGCCGCCGCCTTGCCTGGTGATGGCAACGACCGCCGGGCGCACCGGCATGTCCGGCTTGAAGTCGGGCCAGCGCGTCGACAAATCCTCATAATAGGACGGACGGCCGAAAGCCTCCCAGTCCTCGCCGCCGTCGCCCGGATGCTGGACGGCAACGAAGGCGGTCTGGTCGTCCGGCGCAAACAGGGGACCGCACATTTCGGCGCCGATCGGCACGCGGAAGAACAGCTTTGATGTCGCCCGTGCCGTCCCTTCCGTATCGACAGCCCACAGACCGTCGGTGCGGCCGGTGGCTTTCGGGCCCTGGCCGTCGGTGGCGACCCAGAGGCGGCCGGCCGAATCTACCGTGCAATTGTCCGGCATGCCGAACCAGCCATTGGCGGTGGTTGCGGTCGAGAAGGTGGCGCCGACGTCGGCCACAGCGGGATCGCCGCATTTCAGCAGGATTTCCCACCTACCCTTTGTCGCGGTGAAATCACCGCCGTCCTCGACGATCTCGATGATGTGGCCAAAGGCGTTCTCGGCACGCGGGTTGGCGGCGTCGACCTGGTCGGCCTTGCGCTTCGAATTGTTGGTCAGCATGACGTAGACCTTGCCGTTGGTGGCATTGGGCTGGATGTCTTCCGGGCGGTCCATCTTGGTGGCGCCGAGCAGGTCGGCGGCGCGGCGCGTCTCGATCAGCACGTCGGCCTGGCTGTCGAAGCCGTTCTCCGCCGTCAGCGGCCCCTGGCCGAAGACGATCGGCAGCCACTCGACCGAACCGTCGTCGGCAAACTTGGCGACATGCAAGGTGCCGTCGTCGAGCAAATCCATGTTGGCGGCGCGGTCGTCCGGATCGAACTTGCCTGTGGTGACGAACTTATAGACATAATCGAAGCGCTCGTCGTCGCCGAGATAGAAGACGACACGGCCATCCTTGGCGACGATCGATTCGGCGCCCTCATGCTTGAAGCGCCCCATCGCGGTGCGCTTCCTCGGCGCCGAAGTCGGATCCTGGACGTCGACCTCGACGATCCAGCCGAAGCGGTTCGGCTCGTTCGGCTCCTTGCCGATATCGAAACGGTCGTAATGCGCTGCCCATTCATAGGCACCTTCGGGAATGCCGAGGCGCTTGTAATTGGCGGCTTCCTTATGCCCCTGCGGCAGCTCGCCCGAGAAATAGCCGTGGATGTTCTCCTCGGCCATGACATAGGTGCCCCATGGCGTGACGCCGCCGGCGCAATTGTTGATGGTGCCGATGATTTTCGTGCCGGTCGGATCGGCGCTGGTCTTGACGCGGTCGTGGCCGGCGACCGGGCCGGAGAGCGCGATCTCGGTGTTGGAGGTGATGCGGCGGTTGAGCTTGCCGTCGCGAACGACCTGCCATTTGCCTGATACCTTGCGTATCTCGACGATAGTGCCGCCATGCGCCGTCATCTCGACGTCGACTTGTTCCTTGCTGAGGGGCGCCTGCTTGGCCTTGCCGTCGATGATGGTGACGAGGCCCGGAAACATCAGGTGCGGATTGGTGTATTCGTGGTTGACCACCAGCAGGCCGTGCTCGGCCGAGCCGTCGATCGGGATATAGCCGACATAGTCGTTGTTGTAGCCGAATTGTCTGGCCTGGGCTTCCGCCGACTGTTTTGTCGGATCGAATTCCGGCGAATCGGCGAACAGCGGATCGCCCCAGCGCAGCAGTACATCGGCGTCATAGCCGGGTGCGACGTGATGCTTGTCGTCGATGCCGGCCTCGAGCTCGTCAAAAGCGAAGGCGGAGCCTTCGGCGGCGCGGGCATTGTCGGCGGTGATCAGCGCCAGCGGGCTGACGGTAGCGGCTATGGCCGAGACGGCAAGCGAACCCTTGAGGAAGCCGCGGCGTGAGAACCGCGCGGCGATGATCTCACCCATGGTGCGGTTGTCGGTGGGATTGGCTCCTGGCCCATCGTTTTCCTCGAGCAGGCTGGTGCGGAAATGGGCGTCAGGGGTGCGATGTTCGGTCATAGGGCCTGCCTCTGGCTGGATGGATTGCTGGAGCGTGTTGCCTGGCCAATCCGGTATTACCGGCAGGTCACAGTTTGATGACATGCCGGCTAATTGCCACCTGCGATTTCGTATCCAACATCGGCCCCGCTTGACCGCGACCGGCGCTTCGGAAACAAGAGCTGCGGCAGGCGGTAGGGACCGCATCGGGAGGAACAAAAGTGAGTTTCTGGGGACTTGGGCAGCTCTGCGTTTCGACGGTGATCTTCCTGCTGGCGGCGATGGCCGCAAAACAGTGGGGGCTGGCGCCGAGCCTCGGCAAGATTGTGCTGACGTTGGCGCTCTATTCGCTGGGCAATCTGATCATGCTGAGGCTGATCCGTGAATTCGGCATGTCGGTGTCGTTCAGCCTGTCGGCGGTGATCCAGCTGGTGTCGGTGAATGTGGTGGCGCTGGTCTTCTTCGGCGAGCGCGTCAATGCCTTGCAGGCAACCGGCATCGTGCTTGCCATCGCAGCTGTGGCGCTGATCACGCTCGGGCCCTATCTGCAAAGGCTGTAACTGCGATCGGGCCGATGAAGAAGATTGCAAGCAGACTGCCCAACTGGCTGGAGTTCCCGGTTCTGCTGGCCGGGCTGGTCATTGCCGGCGGGCTGTGGGGGTTCGAGGAGCTGATGGAGCTGGCGCGGGCGACCACGCCGCATGCCTTCGACACCGAAATCCTGCTTGCCTTCCGCAAGGCCGGCCAGCCCGACAATCCGATCGGACCGGCGTGGCTGGAAGGGGCGATGCGCGACATCACCAGCCTCGGCAGCGCCAGCGTACTGCTGCTGATCACGGCAGCAATGATCGTCTATCTGCTTCTTATCCGCAGGCCAGGCGCGGCGCTTCTCATGTTCGTCGCGGTAGCGGGCGGCCAGCTCCTGTCAAGCGTGCTGAAATTCGATATCGACCGGCCGCGCCCCGATCTGGTCTCGCATCTCGCCGATGTGGCATCGCTTTCGTTTCCGAGCGGCCACGCCATGCTGTCGGCGGTGACGTATTTGACGCTGGGCAGCATGGCGGCGCGGGTTTTGCCCGGGCGCACAACGAAGATCTATGTACTCGGGCTGGCGGTGCTGACGACAGTGGTGGTCGGCATCAGCCGCATCTATCTCGGCGTCCACTGGCCGTCCGACGTATTGGCCGGCTGGTGCGCCGGCTTTGCCTGGGCGATGCTGTGCTGGCTTGCGGCACGGTTCCTGCAGCGATGGCTTGGGCGGGCCGACGGCACCTGACTCAAATCAGCCTGTTGATCAGGCCATGACCGCAGCCTGCCAGCAGGAAAACCATCGACAGCAAGGCTGTCGAGGTTGCCAACGCTTTGAATATCTTCACCCGCTCATCCTTTTGAAGTCGTGCCTGTGAAATCGGGATCGCAGTGGATGTCCCGCCAAACGATGCCGAGGTTTGTAGCATCACAGTGCATCGGCTGGCAAAGAGTGCTGCATGTTTGGAGGCAGACCATCAATCCTTGGTGCAGGAAGACGTCGCCGACCGCGCCAGCGCAGGAACTTCATCCTCGACTGTTCGGCGATGCCGTTCTTCGATTCAACGGCGGCCAATGTCATCGAGGGTGCGGCCCACAAGGCGAGCCGCGCCGGCGTTCGCTTCATTATATCAGGCGCTTCGCCGCAGATACGCCGCATGCTGATCAACCACGGCGTCAAGCGGCCGCTGGTGACTTATACCGCCTCGATCACGGATCGCGGGCGCAGCTGAAGAAAGCCGCGCCCGCCGCCTGAGCCGATGGCTGGCTTAGTCGAGGCCCAATGCCGCGATCTCGCCGTCGTTCATCAGCGGCACGAAGATCGTCGACTTGCCGTCGGTGCCGATGTCGGCGCTGCCCGGCTTGAACGTCGCAACCGCTTGCGGCGTGCCGCCGGCTTTGTAGCGGTAGAGCGTGCCGGTCATATACGCGGTGGCGTAGATGCTGCCGCCGATGGCAACGACGCCATCGAGGTTGGCAAATTTTTCCGCGCCGGGCAGTGGCGAAACGGCCTTGGTGGCAAGATCGACCGAGAGCAGGCCGCCCGGCTCCGCGGTGCTGAAGTCGGGCTTGATGCCCTTGCCCCAGGAAGCGACGATCAGCCGGCCGCCATCGGCGAAGATGCCATTCGGCGAAGCAAGCGCCGCATCCCTGACGAACAGTTCGGGCCGGTCGCCGTCGATGCGATAGATCGTATCGGCAAGCATATCCGTGACATAGATCTTGCCGGACGCGTCGGCGGTCACGTCGTTGAGGAAGACCGCGTTCGGCACGTCGATCGTCGATGTTAGCTTGCCGCTTGCGAGATCGACGACGCGCACATGGGTGAGGTCGGCGACGTAGAGTTTGCCGCCGACAATCGCCATGCCCTTGGGCGCGTCCATGCCGTCGGTCCAGTGTTGCGTGACTAGCTTGCCGTCCATCGACAGGATCGACAGATAGCCGTTGCCGTCGGCTTCGCCGGGATTGCCGACGATGTTCGAGACGACAACGCGCTGGCCGGCGGCGTCGAACAGCGCCGATTCAGGCTGCTCGAGGCCGCCGGTGCGCCAGAGTTCAGCGGCCTGAACTGCCGGCGCGGCCGCGATGCCGACCAGGGCGAGAAGTATCGAGGTGAAGAGGCTCTTCATGGCTAGTCTCCTGTAATGGACTGGCGGAGAGCTAGGCCTTTCGATACTTTTCGGGAAGAGCTATCAGGACTAGTACCGAAGGCTGATACCAAATCGTGCAAAAGAGGTGCATCCCATGAACGGCCTGATCTTCGAAGCGCTGAAGCGGACGCTTAAGGCAAAGGGCATCACCTATCGCGTCCTTGCCGAGCGGATGGGTGTTTCCGAGCCGACGGTGAAGCGCATCTTCCACGAGCGCAACTGCAAGCTCGACCGGCTGATGGAGATCTGCACTGCCGCCGGCGTAGAGTTGGAGAACGTGCTCGGCTCTATGAACAGAGGACCAGGACCCGCCAACCAGATCGCGCCGGAGATCGAGCGCAAGCTCGCCGGGCGGCCGGCACTGCTGTTCGTCTTTGTCATGCTTTCCGAGAAATTCACGCCCGAAGGCATCATGCGCTCACAAGGGCTGAGCGAGGCTTCGATGTTCCTCTATCTGCGCGAGCTCGAGGAACTCGGCCTGGTCGCGCTCGGTCGCGGCCTGTCGGCAAGGCTGCTGATCGAGGCGCCGATCCAGTGGAATTTCGAGGGGCCATTGCGGCCGCTGTTCGAGACGACCAACAAGAATTTCATCGGCTGGGCCATCACCCATCTTGAGCGCGAGTCGACGTTCGTCAGCTTCTCCAGGCGGATGCGGCCGGAAACGGCGGAAATGGTCAGGCGCGAGGCGGAGGAATTGGCGGAGCGCGCCAAATTGCTTGCTCATCACGACCAGCACACGACGCCTGAAGACCGACTGGTCGGCTACAAATGGACGTTTGCGTTCGGCGCAACGCCGTTCCCGGTGATCATGCCGATCGGGCCGCATCCGCGCGACGCAGGCGCACGGACCGACGATCGAGTTGCGGCTGCCGCAAACGGACGACGTCTGCCGGCCTAGGTCAAAATGCAGAACGACCGAGTCCGGGCTGTTGGCGGCAGCCAGTCTGACTGAGCTTCTTACCCCTGAGTATCGGCCGCAAACACAAGATCGAGCGGCTATTCGGCGGTCTTGTTCGCGACCTTGTCATCCCAGACCATCTGCCGGTAGTCGAAGCCGTATTCCAGCGTCGGCTTGACAATACGGAAATAGGGCGACAGGTCGAAATCGCGCGGCGTGTAGAGCGAGTGATGGCGGATGTGCAGGATTTCCCTGCGCGAATAGCTCGACTGGGCCGAGGCACGGCCAGGCGCCCGGGTAATCTCCGGCAGGATCGGGTAGCGGATCAGGCCATACGCCTCGGCGATCAGCGACGAGCAGATGGCGCGCGTCGGGTCGCCGGAACCGAAAGCCAGCATGCGGCGGCGCCAGCGCACCGGCACCGGCGGCGTCGGCAAGAAGTAGCGCAGCATGTCGAATATGTTCTTGAGATCGTATCTGAAACCGAGCCTGCCGATCATGAACGCGACGACCGCTTCGCGGTCATCCGGAGCCAGGCCACTCGCACGGCAGATGCGGGTGTTGTAGCTGCGATAGCGCGACAGCGCACGGCGATGCAGCTATCGCCGAGCGTGACCTCGATCAGGCGCCGCCGCTCCGATCCGTCCTCCGGCTCCGGTAATGCATCGCCGACATAGAAGGCGGCATGCGACCAGGTCGACTGGGTGAGGTATTTGATCGCCGCCGAGATCTTCTGGTTGCCTTCGATGAGCAGGATGTCGCCGGGCTCGAGCGTGCGGCGCAACGTTTCGGCGTCCGACGGCGTGTAAGGCTAGTAGCCGGACGATTCCTCCTGCAGCCGGCCGGCAAGCCAGCGGCCAGTCGGTCCAGAAGCGTGTCGCCGGGCTCGGTCATGCCAGACGGCGATTACCACAGGGCGGCAAGTTAGACCATGATCAGCCCACGCCAGGTGTGCCGGCGTCTTGGTGCGCAACTGTGAGATCTTCGCGCGCCTTACGGGCGAGCTTCCTCGTCGAGCGCTTCGGGCTGTCGCCGAAAAGCTCGACCGCCTCGGCGAGGCAGGTCTTTTTCAGGCTCTTTTCCGAACGCTTCAGCAGCTTGGCAAGCAACCGCGTCTCTTCAGCAGGACCGAGCGGCTGGTCCTCGGCATCTAGAAGCGCGCGCATGACG
Organism: Mesorhizobium sp. M0296; assembly: GCF_040321675.1. Lineage (NCBI taxonomy): Bacteria > Pseudomonadati > Pseudomonadota > Alphaproteobacteria > Hyphomicrobiales > Phyllobacteriaceae > Mesorhizobium > Mesorhizobium sp. M0296. Next base: position 88,786 of record NZ_JAMYRZ010000011.1, on the reverse strand, counting down.
AACACATCGTGCAGCTCGCCAAGCCGCTCGCCCAACTCGTTGACGGCCTTGCGCCGCGTCTTGATCGGCGTCGGCCACAGCCTGCCGAGCAGCGACAGGTGCATGCCATGCGTCTTGGCCGCCTTGCGCAGATCGTGAAAGTCATCGGCTTCGCCGCGCGAAGCCGCCTTGTCCAGCGCTTTCCTGGCGCGGCGCAAAGTGGTGCGCGCGCCTTCGGCGAGCACGTCGGCAGCCTGCTCCGGCTGGTCGGGCAGAGCGAGCTTGTCGATCCGGGCGACACCTTCCTCGCAAACGGAAATCGCCGCGCCTATCGCAGCATCGAGGCCTGCTCCGCCATGCAGTTCATGCTGGCGCGCGACGAGCCTGTCACGCACGGCACCGAGGCCATCGCCGGCACTTTGCTCGGAAAAGCTTGCCGCCAGCCGGTCGATTGTTTCCACCAGTGCGGTCGCCTCGCGCGGGCCGGCAAGCAGGGCCGCCACCTGGCGGTAGCACTGATTCTCCGTCACGCAGAATGTTTCGCCTCCGGAACGGACAAGACGCAGCAAGGCGCGGACGTTCTTCAGCCGTTTGCGGCATTTGTGCAGCCCCTGTTCGGGCCTGTCACGCGCGGCGTCCAGATGGACAAGCGCCTTGCCGATCTCCTCGGCGAGGATGCGCCTGACCTCTCCGGTCAGCGACATGCGCGGATCGATACGAAAGCTCATGCGACGATCTCCGGAATCCCCCCAAGGGCGAGCGACGCGTTGTAAAATCTTGGCTCGCCGGTGACTTCACGGCCGAGCCAATGTGGCAGCATTTCGTCCTGTACATCATCCGGCGTCTCGAGCTCGGCGATCACCAACCCCGCAAGCGTCCCGCCGAAGACATCGACTTCGTAGCGATAGCCGCGGTGTCTAACATGGTGGCGTGTCTTCTCGATGACATGTCCGATGGCAAAGGCCTGCATCTCCTGCGCCTCCGCCAAAGGTACCGGATATTCGAATTCATCGCGCTCGCGTGCCTGGCTGCCGAACTTGAGCGTCAGCTTGGCGGCCGCATCGTTGCTGATGCGCACACGCACCGTGCGGCTGGGTTCGGCGACTAGATAGAATTGACGGATATGAATGTCCGCCTCGACCATTGCCCGCCATTCCTCACCTGAGACCAGGAACTTACGCTCGATTTCCTTGCCCATGGCCAGGCACTAAAGCGCGCACGGCCAGAGTTGGCAAGCCGCTTGACCGCACTTGACTTTAATCATTCGATTGATTAAATTGTTGACCATGATCAAATCGCCCAGCGCCAGCGGCCTTCCTCATGAGGCGCCCAAGACCGCCGCGGATGTGACGCGGACGGCACTCGTGCGCGCGGCGCTGAAGCTGTTCGGACGCCAGGGTTTCGACGGCACGTCAACGCGCCAGATCGCGGCCGAGGCCAAGGCCAATATCGGCTCGATCGCCTATCATTTCGGCGGCAAGGAAGGGCTCCGCAACGCGGCGGCCGACTACATCGTCGACACCATCCAGATCGTTGCCGGCCAAGCGATCGGCAATCTGCAAGCGCCGGCCGCGGCATTGGCGGACACCGAGGCCGCGCGGGCGCATTTGGCCGTCGCACTGGAGCGGATGGTCGCCTTCATCGCGGCAAGGCCGGAAGCCGGCGAGATTGTACAGTTCGTCCTGCGTGAGCTGTCGCATCCAACCGCCGCGCTCGACCGTATCTATGATGGCGTGTTCGAACCGGCGCATCACCGACTCTGCCTGATCTGGGAACAGGCGACGGGCGAGCCGGCCGAGAGCGAGCGCACAAAACTCACTGTGTTCACGCTGATTGGCCAGGTCGTCTATTTCCGCATCGGCCGCGAGGCGGTTATGCGCCGGATGGGCTGGCGCGAGATCGGCAATGACGAGGCCGGAAAGATCGCGGCGGTGGTGACGGATAATCTCAGCGCGATTTTGGCTCGGCGCGATTTGGCTGCCCGAAAGGATCGTGGATCATGAGCCTGCTCTGTTCTTTGCCGCTTGCCGCCCAGGTTTTCAGCGCCTGCGCGCCGGCAGCACCGCTCGCCGTCGGCTACGTCGAGGGCGATTATGTCCTGCTGGCGCCGATCGAGGTGGCGCAGGTCGAGACGATTGCGGTCAAGCGCGGCGACCGCGTCGCGCCCGGCACGCCGGTGGTGACGCTGGAAAACGCCGACGCCAAGATCGCCATCGCACAAGCCGAGGCGGCCCTTGCGCAGGCCCAGGCGCAACTTGCCGACCTGCAGGTCGGCAAGCGGCCGGAAGAGATTGCGGTGCTCAAGGCGCAGGTGGACATGGCCAAGGCGCAAGCCGCCGACGCCAAACGCCGTTACATCCGCGCCAGCGATCTGTTCAAACGCGGCACCGGCACGCAGGCCGACTACGACACGGCTTCCGCGACGCTGGAGACGGCCAACGCGCAGGTCGGCCAGGCGGAGGCCAATCTCGCCGTCGGTGGCCTGCCGGCACGGCCGGAGACGATCAAGGCCGCCGACAATCAGGTCAGGCAGGCGCAGTCGGCGCTGGAGCAAGCGCAATGGCGGCTGTCGAAGCGCGTGCTGACGGCGCCCTCGCCCGGCCGGGTCAACGATGTCATCCGCTATCCTGGCGACACGGCCGGGCCGACCGCGCCGGTCATCTCCATACTGCCGGATGGCGCGGTGAAGCTCAGCGTCTATGTGCCGGAAAGCGCGTTCTCCTCGGTCGATGTCGGCACGCTGCTCAACGTCCATTGCGACGGCTGCGGATCGGGCGTGACGGCTCGCGTCAGCTACGTGTCGCCGGATCCGGAATTCACGCCGCCGGTGATCTACTCGCTCGAGACCCGGCAAAAGCTGGTCTATCTGGTCGAAGCGCGGCCGGAGGGCGACGCCAGCGCATTGCAGCCCGGGCAGATCGTCGACGTCGATGTGGCGGACATCAGAAAATGAACGTCATCGACGTGCACGGCCTGGTCAAGCGCTTCGGCGACAAGACCGTCGTCGATCATGTGACTATGGCTGTGGCCGAGGGCGAGATCGTCGGCTTCCTCGGGCCGAACGGCTCGGGCAAGACGACGACCATCCGCATCATGTGCGGCTTGCTGACGCCGGATGAGGGCGAAGGCACGGTTCTGGGCTTCGACATCCGCACCGACAGCCTGCGGATCAAACGCGAAGTCGGCTACATGACGCAGAGATTCTCGTTCTACGAAGATCTGACGATCGGCGAGAATCTCGAATTCGTGGCACGGCTGTACCGGCTGAAGCCGCTCGACGGGCACGTGGCTAAGACGCTTGAGGAGCTCGGCCTGACATCGCGCAGGAACCAGTTGGCCGGTACCCTGTCCGGCGGCTGGAAGCAGCGGCTGGCGCTGGCCGCCTGCATCATGCACAAGCCGAAACTGCTGCTGCTCGATGAACCGACGGCGGGCGTCGACCCGAAAGCGCGACGCGAATTCTGGGACGAGATCCACCGGCTGGCGAGCGGCGGCCTGACCGTGCTGGTCTCCACCCATTACATGGATGAGGCCGAGCGCTGCCATCGCATCAGCTACATCTCCTACGGCAAGATGCTGGCCACCGGCACGGTCGAGGACGTGGTGAGGAATGCCGGGCTGACCACCTTCGTTCTGCAAGGGCCGCGGCTCGATCAGGTCGCTGCCGCACTTCATGGCCGCCCCGGCGTCGACCAGGTGGCGCCGTTCGGCGCGACGCTGCATGTCGTCGGCTCCGACAGGACGGCAATTCAGGCAGCGCTCGCCGATGTCGAAAAGGAGCACGAGGGCGTTACGGTGACGCCCGGCGAGACCAGCCTGGAGGATGTGTTCATCCAGTTCATGTCCGGTTCGAAGGACAATATGGGATGAAAAATGGGATAAACAGCATCTTTTCGTTCGCCAGGCTAGGCGCGCTGCTGATCAAGGAGTTCATCCAGATGCGGCGCGACCGCATCACCTTCGCCATGATGCTCGGCGTGCCGTTGATGCAGCTGGTGCTGTTCGGCTATGCCATCAACAACGATCCGAAGAGCCTGCCGGCAGCGCTGGTGGCGATGAGCAGCGATCCTTACACACGAGCCATGGTTTCGGCACTGCAGACCACCGGCTACTACCGCTTCGACCATGTCGCGCAAAGTGCCGCTGAGGCGGAATTCCTGATGGCGCGCGGCGACGTCGCCTTCGTCGTCACCATTCCCGCCGATTTTGCCCGGCGGGTCGAGCGTGGCGATAGCCCGCAGATTCTGATCGAGGCGGATGCGACCGACCCGGCCGTGGCCAGCGGCGCCATCTCGACGCTCGGCACCGTCGCCAACCAGGCGCTGCTCAGGGCACGCGGCATGCAGGAGACGGCGGCCGAAGCTGCCCGGCGCCAGCTCCAGGTCGTAGTGCACCGGCGCTACAATCCGGAAGCCGTCTCGCAATACAACATCGTGCCCGGCCTGCTCGGCGTCATCCTGCAGATGACGATGGTGATGATGACCTCAATCGCGCTGACGCGCGAGACCGAGCGCGGCACGATGGAGAACCTTCTGGCGATGCCATCCAGCCCGCTCGAGATCATGCTGGGCAAGGTGCTGCCCTATCTGGCGGTCGGCGCCGTGCAGGTGCTGGTGGTGCTGGCAGCCTCGAAGCTTCTGTTTGCCATCCCCTTCACCGGGTCGATGTCGCTGCTGTTGACGGCGGTCCTTATCTTCGTCTTGGCGCTGGTGCTGCTCGGCTACACGATCTCGACGATCGCCCGCACGCAAATGCAGGCCCTGCAGCTCACCTTCTTCTTCTTCTTGCCGTCGATCATGCTGTCCGGCTTCATGTTCCCCTATCGCGGCATGCCGGACTGGGCGCAGGTTTTCGGCGAGGTGCTGCCGCTGACGCATTTCCTGCGCATCATCCGCGCGGTGATGCTGAAGGGCGCCGAGCTGCCGGCGGTGGCAACGGAAATCGGCTGGCTGTTGGTGTTCGTGGCGCTGTTCGCCGGTATTGCGCTGGTGCGGTTCCGCCGGACGCTGGATTAGGGTCGAACTCGATCCGCTTGTGCAAATGATCGAGATTTACACGGACTTGGCCTGGCCCGGGACCGGTGTCAATTCAGGCGCATCGAGCCCTTCGAAGGGATCGCGCCAGGCGTCGATTTCTTCGAGTTGAAGATACCTGCGACTGACAGAGGGATAGTCATCGAGCGGCAATCGGGCGACATCGTTGAAGGGCAGAAACGTCGCCATTCGAAAGTCGGCATCGGAAACCGAAGCGCCGACCAGCCATTCTCGCTGGGAGAGCGCGGCATCAAGCATGGCAGCGGCCGTGCGGAAGTCGCTCAGGCCCTCCTCAACCCGCGCCTGATCTATCGGGCCGAGCCCATAGCGCTGTTTGGTCCCGCGTTCGAAATGCACGACATCGCAGGCTCTTGCGAAGTTCTCTTTCCCCCAACTCAGCCATCGGATCATCTCGGGCTCGTCGTCGCCAGCGCGCCAGAAATCCGAATGCATATCGCGCGAAAGCCGACAGGCTATGGCGTCGGCCTCCCAGAGGCTTTTTCCCGAACCTATAAGGATGGGCAATGAAAGATTTGGATTGAGCGGCCGAAATCGCTCGGCCTGGCCCGGAGCGAGGGGAGAGGCGAATTCAAACTCGACCTTGGCGTTGAGATACCGTGCCACCGCGACCGCGAGGCGAGGATTGGGATTGCGGCTGAAGAACAGTTTCATTGATCTCAGTCTTTGAAGGGTACAGGTTCGGCTGGGCGCAACGGACGCTTGAGCACCTCGAATCGGCACATGAGCTGGAACTGGTTGCTATCCTAGCCAGCAGCAATGATCTCGGCATAGGTGCTGAGATCGACATTGCCGCCGGAGAGCACCACGGCAATGCATTTGCCGGCAAGGTCGATCTCGCCTGACGACAGCGCGGCCAAGCCGACGCAACCGCCGGGTTCGACGACCAGCTTCAAGCAAGCCATCGCATCGCGCATCGCCTGTGCCACCGCCTTGTCGGAAACGGCGATGGCGCCGGCGAGATTCTTGCGGTTGATTTCGAAAGTGATGGCGCCCGGCTCGGCGACGAGAAGGGCATCGCAGATCGAGGTGTGGCCGGGCGTGTTCGACACCCTGGAGCCTTTGATCAGCGAGCGGCGTGTGTCGTCGAAATGCTCGGGTTCCACGGCCCAGACGGCGGTGCCCGGCGAGGCGTCCTTGACCGCGATCGAAATGCCGCTGCTCAACCCGCCGCCGCCGCAGGGAACCACTACCGCATCGAGGCTGACGCCAAGCGCTCTTGCTTGGCGGATCAATTCGAGGCCGATCGTGCCCTGGCCGGCGATGATGGCCGGATCGTCGTAGGGCGGCACCAGGACCATGCCCTTTTCCACGTAAGAACGGACGACGGCAGTGCGATCGTCGCGGACCCGGTCGAAGGTGATCACTTCCGCGCCCATCTTCCTGACATTGCTGACTTTCATCGCCGGCGCGTCGGCGGGCATGGCGATGACGGCCTTGACGCCGAACATCGCCGCTGCGGCGGCAACGCCTTGCGCGTGATTACCCGACGAGAAGGCGACGACGCCGCGGGCGCGTTCTTCCGCCGAGAGCGAGGAGAGCTTGTTGTATGCACCGCGGAACTTGAACGAGCCGGTGCGCTGCAACGTCTCCGGCTTGAACAGCATCCTGGCGCCGAAGCGATTGTTCAACTCCGGCGATTCGATCAGCGGCGTTTCGACGATCAGTCCGGACAATCGCGCTGCTGCACTGTGAATATCGGCGATGCCGGGAGGGGTGATCATGGCTAGGGTCCTGCAAGAGATGAGACGGCCTATGGTGCACGGAAAGGGAGGCCGCGCACCAATGAAAAATGTGACCGTTACAATTCGACTTGGAGGCAGGAGTGGGGCGTGACTGTCACCCACCTCTCCTCCGCCCTCCGCCATGCATTCGTCATTTCGACAAATCGCTGCCGATTTACCGGCATTGCCGGCCGCCCCTACCCCAACAGCGTCTTTTGCCGTTTGGGGCCGCCGATCTTGCGCCAGGTGTTGAAGCGATGGGTGGCAGCGGCGAAGGAGATCTTCATCTGTTGGGCGACCGAATAGCGCGACTTGCCCTCGTCGAACAGCCGATAGCAGCACTCGACGCCCTCCTCGGTCAACTTGCCGTCGGGAGCCTTGTTGTGTGGATTGGCGGGATCGAATTTTTCGACCTGCTGCTCGACTAGGCCTTTCAGGCGCTGCAGATCCGCCTCAATATTAGCGATAAGGTCGAGAACCGGTTTGGGATCAAACAGCTGCTGTTTTTCCGGCATCTGCGGCGTTCCTTTCTCTTGGTTGAGATTCGGTTATATAAGTGAACGTTTGCCGATAGCAACGGCGATGTGTTCGGAATTTTGAAGCCTGTACCTTTTGAGCATGAGTGGAGCGCACACGATTGACCGGCGACGTGCGAGGTCATAGTTTAGAACTATTCTAAACTAGGGTGAATTTCTCATGCTTTCCCGCGTTTTCGGCTTCGGCCGCCGTCCCTTTGAATCGCTCTCGGAACAGGAGATCCTGGCGCTCGCCATCTCCTCCGAGGAGGATGACGGGCGCATCTATCGCGCCTATGCCGACGGGCTGGCGGAGAGCTTTCCGCAATCGGCCAAGGTGTTCGAGGAGATGGCGGAGGAGGAGGACGGCCATCGCGATTCGCTGATCGAGCTTTACCGCAAGCGTTTCGGCGAGCGCATACCGCTGATCCGGCGCGAACATGTGAAGGGCTATTACGAACGCAAGCCGGACTGGCTGGTGAGGCCGCTCGGCATCGATCATGTGCGCAGCCAAGCCGAGGCCATGGAGCGGCAGGCCTACCTGTTCTATATCGAGGCGGCCAAACGCACAGGCGATGCGTCGACGCGAAAGCTGCTCGACGACCTGGCGATCGCAGAACAGGGCCACGAGACACTGGCGCAGCGGCTGGAGCAAAAGCATGTGCCGGGCGCGGTCAAGGACGAAGAAACAGCAGCCGAGCAGCGCCAGTTCATCCTGACCTATGTCCAACCGGGGCTGGCCGGGCTGATGGATGGCTCGGTGTCGACGCTGGCGCCGATCTTTGCCGCCGCCTTTGCCACGCATGATACGTTCCAGACCTTTCTGGTCGGGCTTGCCGCCTCGATCGGCGCTGGCATCTCGATGGGTTTCACCGAGGTGGCTTCCGACGACGGCAAATTATCGGGCCGCGGCTCGCCGGCAAAACGCGGGCTGACCGTCGGCGTCATGACGACGCTGGGCGGGCTCGGCCATGCGCTGCCCTATCTAATCCCGCTTTTTTGGACGGCGACCATTGTCGCCGCCGTGGTGGTTTTCTTCGAGCTGTGGGCGATCGCCTTCGTGCAGAACCGCTACATGCAGACGCCATTCTGGCGCGCCGCCTTCCAGGTGGTGCTGGGTGGCGCGCTGGTGTTTGCGGCAGGGGTGCTGATCGGGAATGCCTAACAGTCCTTAACCATTTACCGCCTGGCTGTCCTGAGGCGCCTCTGCGCGTTCGGTCAGGCCGTAATCGCGCACGACATGGGCGATGCGCAAACGATAGTCCGCAAAGATACCGCCGCGCCCGGCCTTCTGCGCCTGCCGATGTTCCTGCGTGTTGCGCCAGGTCTTCACCGCGTCCTCGTCGCGCCAGAAGGACAGCGACAGGATGCGGTTCGGATCGGCAAGGCTCTGGAAGCGCTCGATCGACAGGAAACCGTCGATGCCGTCGAGCAGTGGGCGTAGGTCGGCGGCGATGCCGAGATAGGCATCGCGCTTGCCCGCCGCCGGCTCGACCTCGAAGATGACGGCGATCATGGCTTCACCAAAGGAGCATGCGGCCCGGAGGCCAGCTTGAGGAAGATGCGGTCCTCCTTCAGAATGAATTTTTCCCGTCGGGCGAACTCGTAGTTCGCCTTGCCGGCGGGATCGGCGGCGAGCCGGGCGCGGTAGGCTTCGTAGGCCGCAAGACTGTCGATGTTGTAGGCGGCATAAGCCGTGGTGGCCGAGCCTTCGTGCGGCGCGAAATAGCCGACCAGATCGGCGCCGCAGCGCGGGATCGCCTGCCCCCAATTGCGTGCATATTCCTCGAATGCCGCCTTGCCGAACGGATCGATCTCGTAGCGGATGAAGCAGGTGATGGTCATTTTCGCGTCCTTGGCGGTGGATGTTTTCTTGCGGTCACAGTTCGAGCCGGATCGAAACGTTCCGAAGATCGATATGCTAGGCAAATCCCTCGCTGATCATGCCTGCCAGAACGATTTCGCGCATTCGCGGCGGACGTCTTCAGGTGTCAGGCCAAGGTCACGCAGCAGATGATCGTCGATCTCGGCGAGGTCGAGACGCTGCAAATGACGGTCGTACCACTGCTTCAGGAGCCGCAGCCGCAAGCGGCGCAAGACAATGAACGGGAACGGCCGGCGAGCAGGCGCGGCGCTGAGAATGGTCCTTGCAGGCATCGTTGTCTCCTTGATTTGCATCGAGACTAATGCTTTATCTGACGAGGATGCTTCGATGAGGAACGAACTATGCGCGAAGGACCTGACATAGCCCGCATTGCCAGCCTGGTGGGCGATCCGGCGCGGGCAAACATGCTGTCCGTATTGATGGGCGGCACGGCACTGACGGCGAGCGAACTGGCACTCGAAGCCGGGGTGTCGCTTCCGACAGCGAGCTCGCATCTGTCGAAGCTGATGGAAGGCGGGCTGCTGACACTGGCGAGCCAGGGGCGGCACCGCTATTACGGCCTCGCCGGCCCGCAGGTGGCGGGAATGATCGAAGCCATCACCGGCGTTGCCGCTGCGGTCGGACCGCAGAGGGTGCGACCCGGCCCTCGCGACGCGGCCATGCGCGTGGCGCGGGTCTGCTACGATCACCTCGCCGGCGAGCGGGCGGTGGCGATGCTGGACCGTCTTGTGGCTCGACAAGTGCTCCTGCGCGACGACAAGGTGATCCAGCTTGGGCCGTCGGCCGCCTCGCATTTCGCCGCGATCGGCATCGACATCCATACCAAAGCGCGGCGACCGGTGTGCCGCGCCTGCCTCGACTGGAGCGTGCGGCGTTCGCACCTCGCCGGCACGCTGGGCGCCGCCATTCTCGACAAGATCCTCGCCGAGAAATGGGCGCGGCGCGAGAAGGACAGCCGTGCCGTGATCTTTTCACCGGTAGGCAAGCAGGCCTTCGAGACGACGTTTCTCGCCTGACGGCTCGCTTCAATGCGCTAGAACGGTTCGTCGTTTCACGGAAACGCCGAACCGCTGTATCATTTTGTTTTGAAGCATGTCGTTGTCGCAAACCGCTGCACATTTTTGCGCGACATGCATTAGCCGCGCTTGAGCGGCTTAGCCTGCTTGAAAAAATCCGCCCAGGGATCGGCTTGCCCGAGCCGCTTCAGCGTCGTCTTGTCGCCGATCGGAAAGGCGTTCGGCGGCAATCCGGCCTCGATTTCCGCCCAGGTCACTGGCATCGATATCGTGGCGCCTTTTTTGGCGCGCGACGAATAAGGCGCAACCGTGGTGGCGCCGCGGCCGTTGCGCAGATAATCGACGAAAATCTTGCCGGTGCGCGCCCTCTTCGACAGCGTCGCCGTGTAGCGGTCGGGCGCGGCCTGTTCGAGCGCTCGGGCGAACTCATGGGCGAAGCCTTTGACCTCGTCCCAATCCGCCGACGGCTTCAGCGGCACGACGACATGATAGCCCTTGCCACCTGACGTCTTGACGAAATTCGGCAGGGACAGTTCGTCGAGCCGGCCGCGGATATCGAGCGCCGCCGCGCGCACCGCCTTCACGTCGACGCCCTCGTCCGGATCAAGATCGAAGATGATCTGGTCGGGTTTTTCCAGATCGTTGGTGGTCGAGCCCCAGATGTGGATCTCGACGACGCCCAGTTGCACCAGCGCCGCGACGCCGTCGAAATCGCGGACGAACAGGATTTCCTCGCCGTCCGTCGGATCCTTCATCACAGCTATTTTTTCACTCATGCCCGCTGAGGCATGCTTCTGGAAAAACCGTGGGCCGCCAACGCCGTCCGGCGCCCGCACGAGGCTGAGCGGCCGGTTGATGATGAATTGCTTCATGCGCGGCCAGACCAGTGCGTAATGGTCGACTAGATCCTGCTTTGACACCTCCTCCTGCGGCCACAGAAGCTTGTCCGGGCGAGACAGCGTAACCGACGTTTTCGCCGTCCCGGCGGGTTTGGCGGGCTTTGCCTTGGGCTGCTCTGCCGGAGCTGAGCGTGCTTTCGGTTTCTCCTGCACGACTTCCTCCGCCGGCTTGTCCTCGCGCAATCCCTGGAACGACGCGTGGCGTATTATACGGTCCGACGTCCAACTGCGAAACTCCACTTCGCCGACAAGTTCGGGCTTGACCCAGACCAGCCCCTTGCCCCTTGGCACCGCCCTGTCGAAGGGCGAGGACGTCGTCTTTAGCGCATCAAGCCTCTTCTTCAACTCGTTGGTGCTTTTGGCCGTGAAGCCGGTGCCGACGCGGCCGGCATAGCGCAGCTTGCCGCCCTCGTGATAGCCGACCAGCAGCGAGCGCAGGCCGCGCCCGGTCTTGTCCGACGGCATATAGCCGCCGATGACGAATTCCTGGCGCGCCGTGCATTTCGACTTCACCCACGAGGGAACACGACCGCTGCGGTAGGGCGCATCGGCACGCTTGGAGACGACGCCTTCGAGCCCCAGCCGGCAAGCATGCTCCAGCATGATCTTGCCGGGCTCGGCAAAGTGGTCGCTGAAGCGCACAGCCTGATCCTCGGCCTGTCCGGCGAGCAAAGTGCGCAGCCTTTCCTTGCGCTCGACCAGCGGCTCGGAACGGATATCCTCACCGTTGAGACGCAACAGGTCGAAAACGTAGTAGATGAAACGATCCGTGCGGCCCGCCGACAGATCTTGCTGCAGCAGCGAGAATGACGACACGCCATTATCCGCCAGCACGACGATTTCGCCGTCGATGATGGCGTCGGTGCATTTCAGGCCGCCAAGTGCGGCGGCAATCGCGCCACCGAATTTGTCGGTCCAGTCGAGGCCGGTGCGCGTCAAAAGCCGCACCTCGGTACCGGCAAGCTGCGCCTGCATGCGATAGCCGTCGAACTTCACCTCATGCAGCCAGTCCTTGCCGGGCGGCGCGTCCCGCTCCAGCGTTGCGAGCGCCGGTTCGATGAATTCGAGCCGCCTTGCCGCGACTGCCTTCTTGCCGGTAGCCGGCCTGTCGGACTGCCAGACGCTTGGCTTCTTGCCGTCGGCGGTCTTGCCTTGGCCGACCTCCTCGATGGTCAGGCCGGATTTCACCGATTGCGGCGCCTCCTGCAAAATGTCCTCGCCCGGACGCGCGGCGGCATCGTCGGATTTGATCAGCAACCAGTTGTCACGCTTTTCGCCCGGACGCGGCTTCAGCCGCACCAGATGCCATGCGCCATGCAATTTGTGGCCATGCAGTTCGAAACTGATATGGCCTTTCTTCATCGCCTTTGCCGGGTCGCCATCGGGGACCCAAGTTCCCTCATCCCAGACAATGACCGAGCCGCCGCCATATTGGTCCTTCGGGATGGTGCCTTCAAACGGCGCATAGTCGATCGGGTGGTTCTCGACATGCACGGCGAGCCGCTTTTCGTGCGGGTCGAGGCTCGGGCCTCGCGTCACCGCCCAGCTCCACAGCACGCCGCCGTGCTCGAGACGAAGGTCGTAGTGAAGCCTGGTGGCGGCATGCTTGTGGATGACGAAGATGCCACCCGGCACGGCTTTCTTGCCGCGCGAAACCTTGCCGGCTGGTTCGGCCGTCTTCTTGAAATTGCGCTTGGCGTGATACTGCTCGAGGCCGGCCATGGGCGGATCCTAAGCAGATTTGCGCCGGGCGGCTTTGGACTTGGCGCCTTTTGCCGGGCGTCCGGTCTTTGCCGGCGCACCGGCTTCCGACGAAAGGCTCTTCTTCAGCGCATCGAAGAGGTTGACGACGTTGGAGGGCCGTGGTTCCGCCTTGGTCTTCGGTGCCTTCTTGCCGGCCTTCTTGGCGCGGACCAGCTCCATCAGGGCGCTTTCGTATTTGTCCTCGAATTCGGAAGGATCGAACTTCGCCTGTTTCTCATCGACGATGTGTTCGGCCAGCCTGATCATCTCGGCGTCGGTCTTCACCGGCTTGATGTCGCCGAACACCATCTCGGGCCTGCGAACCGTATCGCCATAGCGCAGGGTCGTCAGCAGCAGACCCTTGCCCAACGGCTCGATGACCACCGGACGTTCGCGGCGATAGAGCACAATGCGGGCTAGCCCCGCCGTCTTCTTGGCGGCCATGGCGTCGCGGATGACGGCGAAGGCCTCTTCCGAGACCTCGTCCGCAGGCGTCACATAATAGGGCGCATCGAGATAGATCTGCTGGATCGAGGATTTTTCGATGAAACCATCGAGGCTCATCGTATGCGAGGATTCGATCTGCACGGCTTCGATCTCCTCCTCCTCGATTTGGACGAAGTCGCCGTCGCCGATCTCGTAGCCCTTGATCTCGTCGCCTTCATCGAGCGGCTTGCCGCTTGCCGAATCGACATAGACGCGCTTGACGGTATTGCCGGTCTTGCGGTTGAGCACGCGGAACGAGACTTTCTCGGCCTGGGTGACGACATTGGTCAGTTCGACGGCGCAAGTGACCAGCGAAAGCTTGAGATACCCTCTCCAGGCGGGTCGCGGCGCCATGACAAACTCCCTGCGCGACAATGTTCAACCGATAACGGCGTTCAACCGAGAACGGCCAAAGTCCGTTCCGGTTCCGGCGGCGCAAAAGGCAAGTCCGAGCTTTCAACCCAGCCTTGCCTTGTTCTCGCTCGCTGCCCTACTCGGCGGCTTGCAGGTTGACCTTGCTTTCCGCTATTTCGGTAAGCTTGCGGTCGGTTGCCTGCTCCTCCTTGAGGTTGTTGGCCAACACATTGGCGCAGTCGCTGCGGCCCAGTTGCTTGGCCCAAGCAATCAGGGTGCCGTAACGGGTCATCTCATAATGCTCGACCGCCTGGGCGGAGGCGATCAGCGCAGCGTCGAGGACCTCCTTGTCGGCGATGTCGCCGCTGACGTCGTCGGCTTCTTCGAGAATGCCGTCGATGGCCGGGCAGTCGACCTGCTTGGCCTTCACGCCGTGCAGTTCGAACACCTGCTCGACACGCTGGATATGACCCTTGGTCTGAGCGAGATGTTTCTCAAAGCCGGCTTTCAGCTGCGCATCACTCGCCTTGTCGATCATCTTCGGCAGCGATTTCTCGATCTGTTTTTCAGCGTAATAGATGTCGCGCAGCGTGTGCACGAAGAGGTCGTCGAGGGTTTTGATATCCTTCGAAAAGAAACCCATGGCCTTTGCCTTTCCATTGCTCTTGCAGTTTCGGATTTTTTTGGCTGCGGCCCACCCGAGCACCACAGCCTGCGGCGCCGGTTCGTCCCGGCACTGGGAATCAACGTGCGGCTGACGGGCCGGTTCCTGGTTTTCCGGCCGCGTGCACGGAAATTTCGCGGTCCGGCAAAACCTGAAACAAAACCGCGCCTCTGCGACATTCAGGCGAAACATATGTGATGCAAAAGTCACACTGGACGAAATGCCGCCGGACTGCATGGAAACACCGCGAATCAGCCGCATTCCAGCCATGAACAAAGGCATTTTCGACCAGAGATTAACATCGCGTTCACCGACTATTCACGCCTGGACGCTATGATCCCCGCAATTCGGAAGGGACATCCGAAACGGGACAGGGACCGAGTAAAATGAGCTTCTGGAATCAAATCGCCGGCTATGCCGCCGCCATCCGCGAATTCGTCGCGCCGACCTATCGGCCTGAGCGCTATTATATGCGCGGCCCAGGCCCCGCCTGCGCGCGCCGTGGCAACACGCTTGGGATCAGCGTGCGCTGATGATGAGCATGGAGAGCCGTCACGACAGCCGAATCTGCCGGCCCGACGCCGACAATCGGTCAACGACCTATCGCGCCGAGCGGCCTGCGCTGACCGACAGACGGCGTGCGACAACGCCAAGCCTCTAGCATTCCGGGCTTTGATCCAGCCGCCGGCAGGCCTAGTGTCGCCTGACACCAGCTGCCGGGCGTCACGTGATCGTCAAGCCGAACCATTCTCCTGAGCCGCCAGAATTCGAATCAAGTCGCCCGTTGATCGTGTTCGACGGTATTTGCGTGTTGTGCTCGGGCTTTGTGCGCATGGTGGTGAAGCTCGACCGCAAGGGCCGCTTCCATTTCGTAACGGCGCAGTCGCCCTTCGGCGAGATGCTGTTCAAGAAATACGGGCTGCGGACGGATCGCTACGAGACCAATCTCGTCATCGTCGATGGCGCGGCTTTCACCCGCCTGGACAGTTTCGTTGCCGTCATGGCCGAACTCGGCTGGCCGTGGCGGGCGGCGCGGATCCTGCTGCTGTTGCCGCGCCCGCTTCGCGACTGGCTCTACGACCGTATCGCAAAGAACCGCTACGCCCTGTTCGGCAAGAAGGACAATTGCGAAATCCCTTCCGCCGAGGTGAGGGCAAGATTGATCGGTTAGGTTCGTTGCCGTGGCCGGGAGCGGGCGGGGCATTTTGGGGGAACTGCGGATGAAGGTTCTTGTCGTCGGCGGCTACGGCACCTTTGGCGGTCGCACCGTCGAGCTTTTGGAGGGCGAGCCGCATCTGATCCTCTTTGTCGCCGGGCGCTCGCTCGCCAAGGCTGACGCGTATTGCAAGAAGCGCGCCCCGACAGCAGCCCAGCTGGTGCCGGCACTGTTCGACCGTGACGGCGATCTCGCCGCGCAACTCGCTGCATTTGAGCCTGATATTGTAGTCGACGCGAGCGGTCCGTTCCAGGCCTATGGCGAGGGACGCTATCGCCTGATCGAGGCCTGCATCGCCCGGCGCATCAACTATCTCGATCTAGCCGACGGCTCGGATTTCGTCGCCGGTGTCTCTGCGTTCGACGAGGCGGCGCGAAACGCCGGCGTCTTCGTGCTGTCCGGCGTCTCGAGCTTTCCGGTGCTGACGGCGGCGGTGGTGCGTCGCCTGTCTTCGGACCTGACGCGGGTCGACGGCATTCGCGGCGGCATCGCGCCTTCGCCCTTTGCCGGCGTCGGCGGGAACGTCATCCGGGCTATCGGCCGGTGCGGCTTGTTCGCAATGGCCGTCCCGAACAAGGCCGTCCGTTTACCGGGCAGCTGCGCTACACTATCGCGCCGCCGGGCCGGCTGCCGCTTCGAAACACGCTGTTTTCTCTGGTCGACGTTCCGGACCTGCGCGCCTTGGCCGCGCTTTGGCCGGAGGCGAGGACCATCTGGATGGGCGCCGGGCCGGTTCCCGAAATGCTGCACCGCGCCCTGATCGGCCTCGCCTGGCTGGTGCGCACCGGATTGATCGGTTCGCTTTCGCCGCTGGCGCTGCTGATGCATCAGGCAACGAACCGGCTGCGCTGGGGCGAGCATCGCGGCGGCATGTTCGTCGAGGTGGAGGGATCGGGCCGGGCGGGCGCCATCGTCAAGCGCTCGTGGCATCTCTTGGCCGAGGGCAATGACGGGCCGCTGATCCCGTCGATGGCGGTCGAAGCACTGGCCCGCAAAGCGCTGGCCGGACATCAGCCCGCGCCGGGCGCACGGGCGGGGGTGCGCGATTTGGAGCTCCGGGATTATGAAGCCCTGTTCGCCGGGCGGACAATCTACACCGGCTTCAGGAACGGGGCGGCGGACGAGGACAAGCCGCTTTATGCCGAGCTGCTCGGTGCCGCCTGGCAAGGCCTTCCCGAGGCAATTAGGTCAATGCATGACCGTACGATCACGGCCGCAGGCCGCGCGCGCGTCGAACGCGGGCGCAATGTTCTTGGCCGGCTAATGGCCTGGACGGTCGGCTTCCCCGGGGCAAGCGAGGACATCCCGGTTCATGTCCGCTTCGACACCGACAAGGACGGCGAGACCTGGACCCGGACATTCGGCAGCACAGTTTTTCGAGCCTACAGTCCGCAGGCCGGGGTCGATCGCAGCGCTTGCTGTGCGAACGCTTCGGCCCGCTGACCTTCGCGATGGCGCTGGTTGCCGATGACGGCCGGCTGGCGCTGGTCTTGCGCCGCTGGAGTTTTTTTGGCCTGCCGCTTCCGATGTGGCTCGGTCCACGCTCGACTTCCTACGAATCGGTGAAGGATGGCCGCTTCCGCTTCCATGTCGAGATCTCGCATCCGCTTGCCGGCATGATCGCCCGCTACCGCGGCTGGCTGGAGCCCTCCGGCCCGCACGGCTCCAGCGAGATCGTGCCGCCTGCCAGCTTGGCCAGTTCGCGACAGTCCTGCGCCGTGCACAGCGTCCAGCCCTGACCCGTGGCGCCCGAGGCGGCGAGCGCGAGGCGCCGCCGTGGCCCGACCTTGGGCGCATAGACCCACCAGCCGTTTCTCAGCACCGAGCCTTGCGGCGGCTCCATCCCGGCGCCCGATCCCTTGATGCGGGCCTCGACCAGCTGCAGGCCGGACGGCAGCACCTTCCAGTCTTCCTGCCACTGGGTCTTCTCCACCGAATGCACCCAGGAGAGCGTGAAGGCAGCGACCGCGAGCGTCACCGTCTTGCCGGCCGCGACGATGCAGAGGCTCATGCTGAATTAGCCAGCGAAGCCTGCCGCGCGCGCCAGCAGTGCCAGCCGATCCAGGCTAGGGACAGCGCCCAGCCCGCCTCGTCGGTGAGCGGCAGCGCCGCAACCAGCAGCACGCCGGCGGCGAAGGCGACGAGGCGTTCCCACCAGGCCATGCGCCGGTCGAGAAATCCGACCGCCGCGGCGCCCCACAGGACGATACCCATGCAGGCTTTGATGACGATATAGGCGACCTCGACGGGATAGCCGAACTGGGCGGCGATCGGGCCGGGGTCCTGCAGCATCAGCGCCGGGGTATAGACCGCCATGAACGGCACAACGAAGCCAGCAATGGCAAGCTTGGTGGCCTGGATGCCGATCTTGAGGCCGCTTTCCTTGGCCATGGGTGCGGCGGCGAAGGCGGCCAGCGCCACAGGCGGGGTGAGATCGGCCATGATGCCGAAATAGAAGACGAACATATGGCTGACCACCAACGGCACGCCGAGCGACAGCAGCGCTGGCCCGGCCAGCGACGAAGTGATGATGTAGTTGGGAATGGTCGGTATGCCCATGCCGAGCACCAGGCAGGTGAGCATGGTCAAAAGCAGCGACAGGAACAGATTGTTCTCGCCGATCGAGATGATCCAGCCGATGAAGGTCGAGGCGATGCCGGTAAGCGTCAACGTGCCGATGACGATGCCGACAATGGCGCAGGCAATGCCGACCGGCAGCGCGTTCTTTGCTCCTTCGGCAAGGGAATCCATGCATATGCGCAGCGTCTCGCGCCCGCCCTTGAAGGTGAGGCAGGCGGCGACCAGCACGGCGATGACTAGGCTGAGGATGTTGACGCCGAATTTCATGAAGGAAGCCGCGGCAAGCCCGAGCGCCAGCCAGAAGACGATGCGGAAGGCGAGCGGCCCGATCGATGCTGCCAGCGGCGTGCCGAGGATAAGCACAATGGTCAACGCCAGGCCCATGGTGCCGGCGAACACCGGTGTGTAGCCGGCAAACAGCAGGTAGATCAGTGCTGCGAGAGGCAGTACCAGCGGCCAATGTTGTCTCACCGCATCCCACGGATTGGGCAGGTCAGCCTTGGCCATGCCGTGCAGGCCGGCCTTGCCGGCTTCCAGGTGCACCTGCCAGAAACAGGCGCCGAAATAGAGCAGCGCCGGAATGATCGCCGCCTTGACCACCGCGGCATAGGGGATGTTCAGGGTCTCGGCCATGATAAAGGCAACCGCTCCCATCACCGGCGGCATGATCTGGCCGCCCATCGACGAGGTCGCCTCGACGGCGCCGGCGAAGGCCGAGCGGAAACCGAAGCGCTTCATCAGCGGGATGGTGAACTGGCCGCTGGCCACCACATTGGCGACGCCGGAGCCGGAAATGGTGCCCATCAGCGCCGAGGACAGCACGCAGACTTGCGCCGGGCCGCCGCGCCATGAGCCGACCAGGCCAAGCGCAAAATCGTTGAACAGCGCGATCATGCCGGCGCGCTCAAGAAAGGCGGCGAAAACGACGAAGATGAAGATGTAGGCGGCCGAGACATAGATCGGCGTGCCGTAGATGCCTTCGGTGCCATAGGCGAAGGTGTCGACGAGCTGGGCGAAATCATAACCGCGATGGATGAACGGCGGCGGCAGATGATTGCCGGCAAATGCGTAGGCGAGAAAGATAAAGGCAATGACGGCAAGCGGCAGCCCCATTAACCGCCGCGCCGCCTCGAAGACCAGCACGACCAGCACCGCGCCGACGATCAGGTCAGGCGTGGTGAGAAAGCCGGAGCGGCGGATGAGGTCGGCATAGAACACCCAATTGTACAGACCGGTGGCGAAACCAAGCAGGCCGAGCGTCCAGAACACTGCTTTCGCCGGGACGCTTTTGGCGCGCAGATTGGCGATTAGGGCAAAGCCGAGCAGCAGCAGGAAGCCGACATGCATGGCGCGTATGACCTGGCTCGGCAGGCTGCCATAGGCGGCGATGTAGATTTGGAAGATGGAGAAGGCGATGGCGATAAAAAAAGCCGCCTTGCCGGCGATGCCTTCGCCGAAGCCAGGCGGCAATCCTTCGACAGGAGCTTCCGCTGTGGGGGAAAGAACGGTCGGGATTACGGTCATTAGCGGGGTTCCTGGCGGGGCGGTCCCCTCCTCGAGGGGAGGGTGCCGAGCGAAGCGAGGCGGGTGGGGTCGGTGCGGCAGTGCGCGGCCTCAACCGACCCTACCCGTCCATTCGCCTTCGGCAGCTGTTCACCTTCTCCTCAAGGGGGAGGGATGGCTCCTTACTTCACCAATCCCTTTTCCTTGTAATACCTCTCGGCGCCTGGATGCAGCGGCACCGGCATGCCGTCGAGCGCCTTGGCCGGGTCGATCGCCTTGGCGGCGGCGTGGGCAGCGGTGAGCTGGTCGAGATGCTCGAACAGCAGTTTCGTCATCTGGTAGGCGGTCTCGTCGGAGACATCGGCGCTGGTGATCAGGAAATTGCCGACGGCGGCGGTCGCAACATCCTCGGTCTGGCCCTCGTAGGTGCCCTTGGGGATGACCACGGAAAGATAGGGCGAGCCGATCTTGGCGACGTCCTCCGCCGGCACGGCAACGATGTTTACCGGCACTGAGGTGGCGAGGTCACGGATCGACGCGACCCCAAGGCCAGCCGACTGCAGCGTGGCGTCGAGCTGGCGGTTCTTGATCAGCTCCACCGATTCGGCGAAGGGCAGATATTCGATCCGCCCGAGGTCTTCGTATTTCAGCCCGGCAGCGGCAAATATCGTGCGGGCGTTGAGCTCGGTGCCTGAGGCCGGCGCGCCGACCGAAAGGCTCTTGCCCTTGAGATCGGCGAGCGTCTTGATGCCGGATTCCTTGCTGGCGACGATCTGGATGTAATTGGGATAGATGGCGGCAATGCCGCGCAGCTTGTCGAGCTTGCCTGGGAAGCCTGCTTCGGTGTTGCCTTCGGCGGCCAGCTTGACGGAATCGCCGAGCGCAAAGGCGATCTCGCCCTTGCCCTGCTGCAGCAGGTTGAGGTTTTCGACCGACGCTTTCGTCGCCTGCACCTGGGTGCGCGCGCCTTCGATGCCCTTGCCGTAGATTTCCGACAGCGCGACGCCGAGCGGATAGTAGACGCCGGACGTGCCGCCAGTCAGCACGTTGATGAATTCCTGCGCCTTGACCGATACCGCGCCAAGGCCAAGCGACAGCGCCAGCACACCGGCCGCAATAAATTTCGTCCTGAAATTGAGCATGCGATTTCCTCCCTGAAAATTCGTCGCCGTGCCCTCCTCGGCGGCATGAAGCGAAGCGAGTGTAGACAGCGGGCGGGAAATGCCAACCTGCAATAGCAGCAAATTAGACGAACGGCTAAGCAGTGCCGCAACACGTTGGCGCTTGCGCGAGGTCGCATCGCGGCAGAAAGATTTTTCCAGCGCTTGTCGAAATCCGGCAGGGCCGGGCGACATACGTCCGGCTCGCAACGATGCGGCCTTCGAGAAACGGGAGAAGACCATGCGATACATGCTTTTGATCTATGGAAACGAAGCGGGGATGGCAGCCGCGCCAGCAGATGCGGTGACACAGATGTCGAGCGCGTACGTCGCCTACACCGAAGCGCTGAAGAAATCCGGCGCCTGGCTTGGCGGTGACCGGTTGAAGCCGACGCAATCCGCTACTTCGGTACGGATGGCCAATGGCAAGACCAACGTGCTCGACGGCCCCTATGCTGACACCAAGGAGCAGCTTGCCGGCTTCTATATGATCGAAGCGGAGGACGTCGACGCCGCCATTGCCTGGGCGGCGCGCTGCCCGGGCGCCAGCACCGGCACGGTAGAGGTGCGGCCGATCTGGGAAATGACGGAGTACTTATCTGAGAAATGACCATGTGATAGACGGTCGCCCGGAGATGGCGCGGGCGGCGGCGGAAGCGGCCGCCCGGCAAAGCTACGGCAAACTGGTCGCCTATCTCGCCGCGCGCACGCGCGACGTGGCCGGTGCCGAGGACGCCTTGGCCGATGCCTTTGCAGCGGCGCTCGAGCGTTGGCCACAGGCGGGCGTGCCCGACAAGCCGGAAGCCTGGCTGCTGGCGGTGGCGCGCAGGCGCCGCGTCGACGCAATCCGGCGGCGCCTGACCAGCGAGGCGGGCCGCGACCACCTCAGGCTGATCGCCGAGGAGATGGAGGCACGCATAGCCGACGAAGACCTGCCGGACGAGCGGCTCAGGCTGATGTTTGCCTGCGCCCATCCGGCTATCGAGGCCGGCGTACGAGCGCCGCTGATCCTGCAGACCGTCCTTGGCTTCGACGCAGCGACCATCGCCTCGGCTTTTCTTGTCTCGCCAGCCACGATGAGCCAGCGCCTGGTGCGCGCCAAGACCCGCATCCGCGAGACCGGCATTCCGTTCCGCGTCCCGGAGAGGGCCGAACTCGGCGAGCGGCTGGGCACCGTTCTGGAAGCGATCTACGCGGCGTTTGCCGAAGGCTGGTCCGACCCGGCCGGCACCGAAACGCTGCGCCGTAATCTCGCGACCGAAGGCATCTGGCTCGGCCGTCTGATCGCCTCGCTGATGCCGGATGAGCCGGAAGCACTCGGCCTGCTGGCGCTGATGCTGTTCGCCGAGGCGCGGCGTGCAGCCCGGCGCAATGCGGCGGGTGACTATGTGCCGCTGGCCGAGCAGGATCTTGCATTGTGGGACGACACCCTGATCGATGAAGCGGAGGCGCTGCTCGGGCGCGCGGCCGCCGAGGGTGTTGTCGGCCGCTACCAGCTCGAGGCCGCCGTGCAATCCGCCCATACGACACGGCGGCTGACCGGTTGCACCGACTGGGTCGCGATCAAGGAGCTCTACGACGCGCTGTCGGTGATTGCCGGCTCGCCGGTGGTGTCGATCAACCGTGCGGTGGCGATTGCCGAGGCCGAAGGTGCTTCAGCAGGATTGGGCGCGCTTGATCAACTCAGCTGCGACAAGCGGCTGTATGACTATCAACCTTACTGGGCCGCCCGCGCGGGCCTGCTGGCCAGACTCGGCAAAGTTCCGCAAGCGAGCGAGGCCTATGACCGGGCTATCGGCCTCGAACGCGATCCGGCCGTGCGCCGGTTCCTGCAGGAACGACGGGCATGGCTCGGCCACGCGGAAAGACACTGAGACAAGGCGGAGTGCTTAGGCCGGCCACATGTCGTGGGAAGCATTCAGCCTCTTTATCACCCGATGTTCCCGCAAATTGGCCCACAGGCGTTCGATATTCGGCCAAGCGGTTGGAACCTTCGCGACCTCCGGATGCCAGGCCACCAACATGACGAGATAGACGTCGGCCAGCGAGAGCCGGTCGCCGGCCAGCCAGTCATGGCCTGCGAGGGCGGCATCGAGAATGGCGAAGCTGCGATCCATTTCCGAGACCGCCGCCTATTTGACAGCGTCCACGCCGCGGGGATCGGTCGTGTAGCGATGGAGCGTAGAAGAACCGCAGGTCAGCCGAATAGATGACGGAGGACATGAAAAACATCCAGCGCAGGAAGTCGGCACGGTCAGCCGAACTTGCTGCGGGCGCCAGTCCTGCTTCCGGGTGGCGCTCGGCCAGCAGGATGCAGATCGCCGCCGATTCGGTCATCGAGCGTCCGTCCGGCAAGACCAGGACCGGTACCTGGTTCAAGGGGCTGATATCTAAAAAGGCCTGGTTGGGTCGGCCTTTTGGAACATCGATCTGGTCGAAAGGCACACCCGCCAAAGCGAGCGCCGCCTCGATGACAAAGCCGCCGGTATTGGCACGCGTATAGAGCTTGTACATGAACTCCTCCACCTGCCGGGCAGCGACGATTTGATACGGAAGGGACCCGCCGCTCCAGCGAACGATGTCGCTACAGGTATTTTCAGCGGCCCGCCGGAGGGCAGCGCGAAGGGATCGCTACTCGTGTCCAGACCCTAAGTCCCCAACCCCTCGAACAGGATCGTCGAGAGATAGCGCTCGGCGAAGGAGGGGATGACGACGACGAGGTTCTTGCCCTTGTTCTCGGGCCGCGAGCCGACGACGATCGCTGCTTGCAGGGCGGCACCCGACGAGATGCCGACCGGCACACCTTCGAGCCGAGCGACGAGCCGTGCATTGGCAACCGAATCCTCGTTCGAGACCTTGACGATCTCGTCGTAGATCGTCGTATCGAGGATTTTTGGCGCGAAGCCGGCGCCAATGCCCTGGATCTTGTGCGGGCCTGGCTGACCGCCCGACAGCACCGGCGAGGCTTCCGGTTCGACCGCGACGACATGCACCGAGGGCTTGCGCTTCTTCAGCACCTGGCCGACGCCGGTGATGGTGCCGCCGGTTCCGATGCCGGCAACGAAGATATCGACTTCCCCATGGGTGTCGTTCCAGATTTCCTCGGCCGTGGTGCGGCGATGGATTTCCGGATTGGCCGGGTTTTCGAATTGCTGCGGAATGACAGCGTCGGGCAGCGTTGCCGCCAGCTCGTCCGCCTTGGCGATGGCGCCCTTCATGCCTTTCGGCCCTTCGGTCAGCACCAGTTCGGCACCGAGCAGAGCCAGCATCTTGCGGCGTTCGACGGACATGGTTTCCGGCATGGTCAGGATCAGCTTGTAGCCCTTGGCAGCGGCGGCAAAGGCGAGCGCGATGCCGGTATTGCCCGAGGTCGGCTCGATCAGGGTGGTCTTGCCGGGCGTAATCCTGCCCGAAGCCTCCAATGCCTCGATCATCGACACGCCGATGCGGTCCTTGACCGAGGCGATCGGGTTGAAGAATTCGAGCTTGGCCAGCAGATTGGCGACGACACCCTTCTCCCTGGCGAATTTATCAAGCCGCACCAGCGGCGTGTCGCCGATCGTCTCGGTGATCGAATTGTAGATGCGGCCGCGGCC
This sequence comes from Mesorhizobium sp. M0296, assembly GCF_040321675.1. NCBI lineage: Bacteria > Pseudomonadati > Pseudomonadota > Alphaproteobacteria > Hyphomicrobiales > Phyllobacteriaceae > Mesorhizobium > Mesorhizobium sp. M0296. Next base: position 64,415 of record NZ_JAMYRZ010000011.1, on the reverse strand, counting down.
GGGCACGTGTGCGGGGGTGGCGGGCTTGTTCATTGATTTCCTCCCAGAGGTCAAGCGGCAAGAGTCGGGCGGGGCCTAGGATAGAGCCATCCGCCGCGCAAGATAGGCTGTCGACCGAAAAATATCCGAGTGAAGTTCGTGCTGAGTACCCCCGCCCTTGCAAGGCGTGGCAATCCTTGGGCGGATTGGCGAAAGAGATCTATTGGCGGGCGGCAATTGCCGCCGCCGCACCGACCATGAAGCCCGCGGCGGTGCGGTTGAGTACCCTCAGCGCCCGCGGCGACTTCAGGAACCAGCGCGCCTTGGCCGCCAGCGCCAGATAGGGCACCAGCACCACGAGCAGGACGACGATGGTGAGCGCGACGAGGATGCCGTAATCGGCCAGCGTGATCGTCTTCAGATCGACGATGGTCGGGGTGATGGCAAGATAGAAGATCATCGTCTTCGGATTGCCGAGCGTGACGGCGAGGCCGGCTACAAAGCTGGATGCCAAGCCGCCCTTGCCTTTCTTCGCCTCCACCGTCTCCGGCGTGATGCCGCTCGTCCAGAAACGCCAGCCAAGAAAGGCGAGGTAGGCGACACCCAGCCATTTGATCGCCAGGAAGACCATGCCGAAAGTTTGTGCGACGAAAGCCAGGCCGAGCACCACGGCAGTGAGATAGGTCAGGTCGCCGAGCATCAGCCCGAACGACATGGCCAGCGACGAGCGGAAGCCGGAACCCAGCGCACGCGCAACGAGCGCGGTGACGCCGGGGCCGGGGATGGCCGCGGCGATGCCGAGGGCGGCGCTATAGGCGAGAAACCCGGTGAGTGTCATGATTCGCGCTTGTCGCACAATGTTGAAGTTGGGTGAATTCCCTCGGCCCGGATTCGATTGCGCCAGCGCAGCAGGCGACACCGCCGTTCAGGAGCGGCCGTCTTCGTAGGTAACGCGCCAGATGGTGCCATTACCGTCCTCGGTGACGATCAGCGAGCCGTCCTTGGCCATCGCGACACCGACCGGGCGGCCCCAGACGGCGTCGTTCGAGATGACGAAGCCGGTCATGAAGTCCTCATATTCGCCGGTCGGCTTGCCATCCCTGAATTTGAGCCTTACCACCTTGTAGCCGGTCCTGGCGCCACGGTTCCACGAACCATGCATGGCGACGAAGGCGTCACCCTGATAATCCGCCGGGAAGTTCTTGCCGTCGTAGAAGGCTATATTCATCGGCGCCGAATGCGCCTGCATCAATACATCGGGGACAGTGGCCTTGCCGGCGAGGTCTGGCCGCTCGCCCTGATGGCGCGGATCCTCGTTATTGCCGATGTAGTACCAAGGCCAGCCATAGAATCCGCCGTCCTTGACCGCTGTTGCAAATTCGAACGGCACATTGTCGCCGAGCTCGTCGCGCTCATTGACGACGCACCACAATGCGCCGGTGGCGGGCTGCACGGTCATGCCCGTACAGTTGCGCAGGCCGGTGGCGACAGTTCGGGGATTTTTCCCATCCGGGTCAAAGGCGAGCACATCGGCACGGCCGTCCTCGGAGCCCCAGGCCGCCCCGAGCGGCTTTGATTTGGCCCAGGCGTCGAGGCCGCTATCCGGCTCCTTGCCTATATCCTCGGCGACGTTCGAGGCGGAGCCAACCGACAAATAAAGCGTTTTGCCGTCCTGCGAGAAGGCGATGTCGCGGGTCGTGTGACCACCCGACGGGATTTGGGCGACAATGGTTTCTGGTTTTCCGGATGTCTTCAAGTCGCCATCGCGATAGGGGAAGCGGACGATGCTGTCGCTGTTCGCGACATAGACCCATTGCGGTTTGTCTCCTGGCGGATAGAAGGCGATGCCGTAGGGATAATTGAGCCCCTTGGCGAAGATCGCTTTCTCGATGGGCTTGGCGCTGCCCTCGGCGAGACGATAGACGCGTATTTGGTCGGCATGGCTGTTGGCAACAAACAGGTCGCCATTCGGAGCGACGCGCACGACACGTGGATTGACGATGCCGGATGCGATCATTTCAGCCGAAAAGCCCGACGGCAATTCTGGCTTGGCGCTTTCGGGCCGTTCCGCCACGCCGGCGCCGTTCGAAGCGGATTGGGCGGGGTCGGCTGCCGGCATGTCTCGCGGCCCAATCAGGCGTCGGACGCCAGGCCTGTCGGCTTGCCAATCGCCAAACGCGGCTTCGCCTTTGAGCACATTCTGGTCCGCCTGCTGGGCGGCTGCCGGTGTCGCAACAAGGAGGGCAGCGGCAACGGCCGCAAAGCCGCCAGATCGGATCATCAACGTCCTCCGGGATTCGCCTCGAACAGGGCAAACGGCATCAGGTATTGATCGTTCCAAGCGGCCGTCCAGCACACGAGGATTTGAAGCCGAACCCGTTCAGTTGCCAGAGGCGTAAAAGTCGTCGTCGAGGCGCTTTTCCAGCGCGACCAGATCGGCCGGCAGCGGCAAACCCATCGCCCGCATCTCTTGCAGCTTCTCGCGCAATTGCTCTTGCACCTCGTGCTGATCCTCTGGCTGGTTGATCATTTCTTCGAGCAGCAGACTGATCTGGGCCTTGAACGATTCCAGCGCCATTCTTTTCTCCTCCTTGCGGCAGGCCCGCGGCGGCTCCTAGCTCAGCATGCGCGAAATCAGCTGCGCGGTATAGTCGACCATCGGTACTATGCGCGCATAATTCAGCCGCGTCGGCCCGATGACGCCGAGCGCACCGACGACGCGCGCGTCCTTGTCGCGATAGGGTGCCACCACCAGCGAGGAGCCAGACAGCGAAAACAGCTTGTTTTCCGAACCGATGAATATGCGCACGCCTGGGCCTGCCTCGGCGAGGTCGAGAAGCTGGATCAGCCCATCCTGCGTCTCCAGATCCTCAAACAGATGCCGCAGCAATTCTATGTCGGCCTGGGCAGTGACGTTTTCCAGGAGATTGGCGCGGCCGCGCACGATAAGCCGCCCAGGCACGCCGCTTTCAGCGCCTGCCCAGACCGCCAGGCCCTTCTCGACCAGATCCTGCGACAGCGTGTCGAGGGCTGCCCTGGTCTCTTCCTTGATGCGGGCGATCTCGACCCGCGCCTCGGCCAGGGTGCGACCGCGGATATGGGCGTTGAGGAAGTTGGAGGCTTCGTGCAATTGCGAGATGGTGATGCCGGCGGGCAGATCGATGACGCGATTTTCGACGTCGCCGTTCTGCGAGACCAGCACGGCCAGCGCCTTGGTCGGCTCGAGCTGGATGAATTCGATGTGCTTAAGCGCCACCTCATTCTTGGCGGCGAGCACGAGGCCGGCGCCGCGCGACATGCCGGACAGCATCTGGCTGGCCTCGGTCAGCATATGCTCCAGCGTCGCGCCCGAGCCGGAGGCGCGCACCTGGGCCTCGATGGTGCGGCGCTCCTCGTCGGAGAGGTCACCAAGTTCCATGAAAGCATCGACGAAGAAGCGCAGGCCTGCCTGAGTCGGCAGCCGGCCAGCCGAAATGTGCGGCGCATAGATCAGGCCGAGATGCTCAAGGTCGCTCATCACGTTGCGGATGGTGGCCGGCGACAGCGACGACGGCAGGATGCGCGACAGGCTGCGCGAACCGACCGGCTCGCCATCCCTCAAATAGGAATCGACGATGCGCCGGAAGATGTCGCGCGAACGCATGTCGAGCGATTGAAGCGCGGGCGATTGCAGCGCGTGCGACGGGAGCACGTGCGACTGCAAACCGGGATCGACTGCCTTTGTCATTTCGAGCCAAAAACCTCCGCCCCGAAGATATAGACTTCCGCGGTGTCGGCGCAACCGGTCCATTTTCCTTTGCGCCTCACGCCCCGTGCGGCTACAAGCCGGCCAAGATTCCCCGGCCAAGATTCCGAAGAAAGAAAGAAGCCTGAATGCGCCCTTCCAAACGCCAATTCGACGAAATGCGCCCCATCTCCTTCGAGCGCGGCGTCTCCAAGCATGCGGAAGGCTCGTGCCTGGTGAAGTTCGGCGACACGCATGTGCTGTGTACGGCCAGCCTGGAGGAAAAGGTGCCGGGCTGGATGCGCAACTCCGGCAAGGGCTGGGTGACGGCGGAATACGGCATGCTGCCGCGTTCGACCGGCGAGCGCATGCGCCGCGAGGCTTCGGCCGGCAAACAAGGCGGCCGCACGCTGGAAATCCAGCGGCTGATCGGCCGCTCCCTGCGCGCCGTGGTCGATCTGCAGGCGCTCGGCGAGCAGCAGATCACCGTCGACTGCGACGTGATCCAGGCCGACGGCGGCACGCGCACCGCTTCGATCACCGGCGGCTGGGTGGCGCTCTACGACTGCCTGCGCTGGATGGAAACCCGCCAGATGGCGAGCCTGGGCAAGGTGCTGAAGGATCACGTTGCGGCGATCTCCTGCGGCATCCATGATGGCCAGCCGGTCATCGACCTCGACTATATCGAGGATTCCTCGGCCGGCACCGACGCCAATTTCGTCATGACCGGCAAGGGCGGCATCGTCGAGATCCAAGGCACGGCCGAGGGCGAGCCGTTCTCGGAAGAGCAGTTCGCGGCGCTGATGGGGCTCGCCAAGAAAGGTATTCAGCGCCTGGTCAGCTTGCAGCAAATGGCGGTGGCTTAGCTGCGGTCAATATTGATGAGATTGGCGATCCTGTGACTCCTTCTGCAATCCTGGAATCAGCACTCTACGTGACGGACCTTGCTGCCGCGGAACGGTTCTATTCGGGCGTGCTCGGGCTCGATCTGCTCGGCAAGGTCGATGGCAGGCATCTCTTCTTCCGCTGCGGCGACAGCGTGCTGCTTATGTTCAATGCCGAGGCGACCAAAGTGCCGCCGCCGGCCGACGCCAAGCTCAAAGTACCGCCGCATGGCGCGGTCGGCCAGGGCCATCTTTGCTTCGCCGCAAGCGCGGATGAAATCCCACGCTGGAAAGCGCATCTTGAGGCGAAGAAAATCGCCATCGAAAGCGAGTTCGAATGGCCGCAGGGCGGCCGCTCGATCTATATTCGCGACCCGTCGGGCAATTCGATCGAATTCGCCGAGCCAAGAATCTGGGGCATCTGATGCATTCGCCAACTGTTCATTCGCTTGACGGGCATAAGATCGTCGTCGCCAGCCATAACATCGGTAAATTGCGGGAATTCGCCGATCTGATGGCGCCATTCGGCATAGAAGCGAAGTCCGCAAAGGAATACGGCTTGCCGGAGCCAGACGAGACCGGCACCACTTTCGAGCAGAACGCCCTCATAAAAGCCTTGGCCGCCGCCAAGGCCACTGGATTGCCGGCGCTGTCGGACGATTCCGGCCTGTGTGTCGATGCGCTCGACGGCGCACCCGGCGTCTACACCGCCAACTGGGCCGAGACGCCGGACGGCTCCCGCGACTTCGGCATGGCCATGCAGCGCACGGAAGTGGCCTTGCAAGAAGTTGGCGCGATCACGCCTGCCCAGCGCAAGGGCCGCTTTGTCGCGGTCATCTGCCTGGCCTTTCCCGATGGCCAGGCGGAATATTTTCGCGGTGAGGTCGAGGGCACGCTGGTATGGCCGCCACGCGGCGAGCTCGGCTTCGGCTACGATCCGGTGTTCTTGCCCAACGGGTTCGAAAAGACCTTCGGCGAGATGAGCGCGAAGGAAAAGCATGGCTGGAAGCCCGGCCAGCCAACCGCATTGTCGCACCGTGCCCGCGCCTTCCAGAAATTCGCGCAAGCCCGATTGGCCGCCGTATGACCATGCTGCTCGACCGCAGGCCTGGTTTCGGCGTCTACGTCCACTGGCCGTTCTGCGCGGCCAAATGCCCGTATTGCGACTTCAACAGCCATGTCCGCCACCAGCCGGTCGACCAAGAGCGTTTTGCCCGCGCTTTCGAGACCGAGCTGGCGACGATGCGCGGCCGCACCGGGCCGCGCGAGGTGACCAGTATCTTTCTTGGCGGCGGCACGCCATCGCTGATGAAACCGCAGACCGTGGCGGCGGTGCTGGATGCAGTGGCGAAGAACTGGACGGTGCCTGACGGCATCGAGGTGACACTGGAGGCCAATCCCTCCTCCGTCGAGGCCGAGCGCTTTCGCGGCTATCGCGCGGCCGGCGTCAACCGGGTATCGCTTGGCGTGCAGGCGCTGAACGACAAGGATCTGCGCTTCCTCGGCCGTTTGCACAATGTCGATGAGGCCCTGCATGCGATCGGCCTAGCGCGCGAGATTTTCCCACGGCTGTCGTTCGACCTGATCTACGCGCGGCCCGGTCAGACGCCGGAAGCGTGGCAGGCGGAGCTCGAGCAGGCGATCGGCCACGCCGCAGACCATCTGTCGCTCTATCAGCTGACCATCGAGGAAGGCACGCCGTTCCATGCACTGCATGCGGCAAGGAAATTCATCATTCCAGACAATGAGCTTGCCGCCGATCTCTACGCGTTAACGCAGGAGATCACCACCGCGCGCGGACTGCCGGCCTACGAGATTTCCAACCACGCCAGGCCCGGCGCCGAAAGCCGGCACAATCTCACCTACTGGCGTTATGGCGAATATGTCGGCGTCGGTCCCGGCGCGCATGGCCGGTTCGTCGAAAATGGCCGCCGCGTGGTGACGATCGCCGAGAAAATGCCGGAGACCTGGGCCAATCTGGTCGAGGCCAAGGGTCATGGCGTTACCGGCGGCGAGGTCCTGACGCGGTCGGAAGAGGCCGACGAGTTCCTGCTGATGGGGCTGAGGCTGGCGGAGGGCATCGACCTTTCCCGCTACGAGGCATTTTCAGGGCGTGGCCTGTCGACGGCACGGCTGTCGGTGCTGCAGGACGAAGGCCTAGTGGCGCCGATCGGCAATGCCCGCCTGCGCGCCACGCCGGCCGGCATGATCGTGCTCGATGCGGTCGTGGCGGATTTGGCCAGATAGCACGTTGAAGAACGTTCTCTTCATCTGCAGCCAGAATCGCTTGCGCAGCCCGACGGCGGAGCAGGTGTTTTCCAAGCGGCGGGACATCGAGGTCGCTTCGGCCGGCACTAATCACGATGCCGACATTCCGTTGACGCATGAACTCGTCGCCTGGGCCGACATCATCTTCGTGATGGAAAAAACGCACCGCGCCAAACTGCAGCAGAAATTCAAGACAAGCCTGAAAAAGGCTCGAGTAATCTGCCTCGATATTCCCGACGACTATGCATTCATGGACCCGGCTCTGGTGGGCCTGCTGGAGGCGCGTGTCTCGAAGTATCTGGGTTGAATGATACATCGCGGAGCATTCGCAACCGCGCTTCGAGAACTGTCTCGACCGATCGCTAAGGTTTGCGGGGTCAAGCCTCGTGCTTGTGGCGGTGTTTGGCGCGATCTTTTTCGCTGGTCTCTCCGGAACGGGCCGGCTTGATCTCGCTTTTGTCGCGTGAGGCATGGTGCTGGTCGTCTGTGGAATGTGACGCTGCGCCATCGCGGGCGCTTTTTGTTTCAAGGCGGGTGATGAAAATGTCGAAGCGATTGGGCATCGTCCGGTCAGTGCTCCATCGTGCGGTCGGTTTCGTTTGCGGGCTTGCTCTCTGCCGATCGCTGGCGTGCAAGCGGCTTCTTGGCTCTGCCATCTGCGGCTTCGGCAGGCAGGCTCTTGTCGCATGGCGCGGCGAAGCGTTTGCGGCCGGCATAGTAGGGTTCGAAAACGTCCTGTATCGTCAGGCTGTTCATCCTGCTCCTCCCGAGATCAGGTGTAAAATTCGCCGGCAACGGTTTCGTTCCCTACTATGGCGAAGGCATGGCGGCTGGTTCACGTCGGCATCCCTTTTGGAACCAGGGCCTTTGCAACCCAGGCTTTTGCAACCAAGCGTGAGCCGTGCCAAACAGGGTCGAACGGAGTTGTGCAGGTGACCGGCGAATCGGCCAAACGCAGTTATGTGGTCGGGCTGACCGAAATCGCCGCCCGGCCGCTCGAGCCGGCGCTCTACCTGGTGGCGACGCCTATCGGCAATCTCGCCGACATCACGTTGCGCGCGCTGGAAACGCTCGCCGCCGCCGATATCGTCGCTTGCGAGGACACACGTGTCAGCCGCGTGCTGCTCGACCGCTACGGCATCCGCCGCCGCACCACCGCCTACCACGAGCACAATGCCGGCGAGGCCGGACCGAAGCTGATCGCGGCGCTGCTGGCCGGCCAAAGCGTAGCGCTGATCTCGGATGCCGGCACGCCGCTCATCTCCGACCCCGGCTACCGGCTGGTCGGTGAGGCGCTGGAACGCGGCATTCGTGTCGTGCCGATCCCCGGCCCATCAGCGGCACTTGCCGCTTTGACGGCATCCGGCCTGCCCTCGGACGCGTTTCTGTTTGCCGGCTTCCTGCCGGTGAAGACCGGGCAGCGGCTGACGCGGCTGGAAGCGCTGAAGGCGGTGCCGGCAACGTTGATCTTCTTCGAATCGCCGCGCCGGCTGGCCGAGACGCTCAGTGCCATGGTCGAGGTGCTGGGCGGTGCCCGCAAGGCGGCGATCGGCCGCGAGCTGACCAAGACCTTCGAGGAAATGCGGACCGGCACCTTGCAGTCGCTTGCCAGCCACTACGCGGCAGCCGACACGCCGAAAGGCGAAATCGTCATCTGCGTCGGTCCGGCCGATGCGGTCGCTGATGGACCGGCCGACATCGACCGGCTGCTGCTTTCGCTCGCCGCCGAGATGCCGGCCTCCAAGGCAGCGGCGGAAGCCGCCAAGATGACGGGTGGCCAGAAGCAGGCGCTCTATCGTCGGCTGCTCGACCTCAAGAATGCCGGAAGAGACGGGGCCGGCGGAGACGGCGATGGCTGAACGGCCGAGCGCCAGCCGGCAAAAGGCCTACCGGCGCGGCCATCACGGCGAATGGCTGGCGGCGGCGGCGCTGATGCTGAAAGGCTACCGGATTCTGGCCCGCCGCCACCGCACCAGGTTCGGCGAAATAGACCTGATCGCGCGGCGCGGCGATCTGGTGCTGATCGTCGAGGTCAAGGCGCGCCGCACGCTGATGGAGGCAATGGAAGCAGTCGGCCGTGAATCGGAGCGCCGCATCGAAGGCGCCGCCGATTTCTGGCTGTCGCGCCAATCCGACTACGGAAAATTATCGGTGCGCTTCGACATGGTGGCGGTACTGCCGTGGCGCTGGCCGGTGCATGTCGAGAATGTGTTTTACGGGCGAAACTAGGCCATTCTCGAAGTGGGGCCGTTTTGCTGCGCCTGCGGTTCAGATCATGGTTTGCCGATCTGTCAAGCATCCGCCCAGCGCTGACTGGAACAAAAGCGTTCCTGCGTTGTTCCTCAATCGTCCTGATGTTCGACGGGCTGGTTCAAATGCCGGCCAGGGCAGTCCTCGTGGCAGCTATGCGAGGACAAAGGGATGGCGAGGCAAATGGATCCCGACGATCTCAACCCGGAACGGATCGTCACCGTGTTCGGCGGAACTGGTTTTCTCGGGCGCAGGATCGTGAAGCGGCTCCTGGAAAGAGGTTTCACGGTGCGCGCCGCATCTCGCCATCCGGCTCGCGTGCCCCTGGTCTTTTCCTCGATTACAAGGATGCCCGAAGCAGTCGAGGCGGATATTTTGGATGCGTCCTCGATCGGGTCGGCCATTACCGGATCACAGGCGGTCGTGAATGCTGTCAGTCTTTACGTCGAGCACGGCGTCCAGACCTTTGAACGCGTGCATGTGAAAGCCGCGGCCGATCTCGCTGCCGCGTCGCGCGACCGCGCGATCGACCAGTTCGTCCAGATTTCAGGGATCGGCTCCGATCCTCAATCGGATTCGAATTACATAAGGGCGCGTGGGCGCGGAGAAGGTGCCGTGGAAAGCGCATTTCCCGGCGCTTTCATTGTGCGTCCCGCCGTCATGACAGGACCTGACGACGCTTTCCTCACGACCATTGTGAGGATGATACGCCTCCTGCCGGTCTATCCGCTGTTCGGCGATGGTGGCACACGGCTTCAGCCGGTCTATGTGGCAGACGTCGCAGAAGCAGTGAGCCGGCTGATCGACGGGCGAACCCAGGGTTCATCCATATTCGAATTCGGTGGCCCGCGTATCTATACCTATAAGGAACTGCTTCGGGAGATCGCCCGACAGCTCGATACGCACGTCAAGCTGATGCCGGTGCCGTTTGCGGTATGGAACGCCTTGGCTGGCGTCGCGGAACTCCTCCCGGCTGCCCCCATAACGCGCAACCAGATCGATCTTATGCGTCAGGACAATGTGGCAGCAATCGACGCGCCTGGCCTGAAGGAACTCGACATCGAGCCGCGGGATATTGACGAGGTGATCCGCGTGATCGAACAGCGCCGTCGCGTAGGCTCGCTCTCGTCTCCGGCTTAGGACGGCCCCCTGATCCTGGCGGGAACCTATCGCCGCGCGACAGGTTGGTCGAGCTTGAAGCCAGTGAAAGAAGGAAAAGAACTATGGCCAGATGCGATCAATGCGGGAATGACTACGACAAGGCTTTCAACGTGACGATGGCCGACGAGACCTACACGTTCGACAGCTTCGAATGCGCGGTCCAGAAACTTGCTCCGACGTGTCCGCATTGCGGATGCCGGATCATCGGACATGGCGTCGAACAGGATGACATCATCTACTGCTGCGCACATTGCGCCGCGGAGGAAGGCGCGAGCGCGCTGACCGATCGTGCGCCTTGACGCACCTCCTTTGGCGTCTCCAGGTCGACCATTCCGAACGACTGCGCCGGCTCATCCCATATGGCCAGTGCTGTCAGCACGACGACGACCAGCCGAGGTCAAGGCCGCCGCACGCTGATGGAGGCAATGGATGCAGTCGGCCGCGAATCGGAGCCCCGTATCGAAGGTGCCCGCGATTTCTGGCTGTCGCACCAATGGACTACGGAAAATTGTCGGTGCGCTTCGACAAAAGGCAGCGTGCGTCGTCTTGATCGCGCCAGAGCTGTCATGTTCTTGCACGTTCAAGAACCCGCGTTCGACGGCTCGTTTAGACGCCGTTCCGTGGCAAGTCGGCTCCCGCTTGGACAAGTCGCTCCACGACGGCGGCCGCCTCCTCTGGAATGGCCGGTATGGTGCCCGACTTCCGCGTCGATCCGAAATCGAGGCCGGCGAAAAAGAGACCTGGAATAGCGCTGACGCCGTCCTCGTGGACGGGCTGGCCGGCTGCATCGAGCGCGCCGGGGAGCCGGACCCATGAGAAATCGCCGGTGAAGCCCGTGCACCAGATCACTGATCTGATGCCGCTTGCCGTCCAGTCGAGGGAGCGGATCGGAGGATCGGGCAAGCGCGGGTCAACCGTCTCGGCCGGATCATCCTCGGCCAGTGGCGCATCGAGGCCGGCGCGCTCAATGTACCCGTCGACCAGGCGCTTGGCATTCGCGGAGACTTCGTCGGCAAATCGCATATGGTCGTCGAGCTCGTCGCCGAAGACGAGGTTGCCGTTCTCCACACCCCTGAAGCGGCCGAGCAGCACCACGCCCTGCGCGCTCAGCGATTGCAGGCTGATCGTATGGGTCGCGCCGACCAGCGCGCGGGCCTGCAGCTTGCCGGAGGGGAGGACGAGTTCCTTGCGCGGAACGTCGAGAAAACCGGACAGCGTCAGCCATTTAAGTATGTTGCCCCCGCGGTAGCGCCGCACCCAACGGCCGTTGCGGCTGGTCGCCAAAAAGACCACACGTCCTGCCAACGCCAGATCCTCGGCGATCTGGCCGCCCGACTGGCCGCTGCCGACCACCAGCACCGCGCCACTCTCGAACTCGGCCGGGTTGCGATAAGCCGAGGAATCGACTTGGCCAATTGCGGTTGGCAAATCCGCCGACCCTGCTGGCCGGACCTGCCGATTCTGGTCGCCGGTGGCGATCACCACGTTGCGCGCCAGAAATGCCCCGTCCGTCGTGGTGATGCGAAAGATCCCGTCGTCTCTCGTCAGCTCTTGCACCGGAGTTTGGGTGCTTACCGGCAGGCGGTGCCGCTCGGCATAGCCTTCGAGATACGCGACAAATTCGTGGTGGGTTATCGCGCCCCACGGCTCGGGCCCCTCGTAGGAATCACCGGGTAAGATGGAGCGAATGGTCGGCGAATTCAGTCGAAACGAGTTCCACCGCTGCGTTCGCCACGTCTCGCCGATCCGGCCTCGATCGAGCACGCGGTGGTCGCGGTCCTGCCGTTTCAAGAAGTAACTGACGCCGAGTCCCGCCGGACCGGCGCCAATAACGAGGGCGTCAAGAACTTCGCTCATGCATTCCCCCTGCCAACCATACGTCCACAACATCGTATGGCTCGGCTTCGGGCAAGAATAGAGTTCCGGCTGGGATTGCGCTATCCGCGCCGGCTCACCCCCAGATTGCCAGCCCCGCCAGCCCGACGATGCCGACGACCAGCCGCCACCAGCCGAACAGCGCATAGCCGTGGCGCGAGACGTAGTCGAGCAGGAAGCGCACGACGATCAATGCCGTGACGAAGGCGGCGACGAAACCGACGGCGATGATGGGCAGGTCGGCGCTGCTCAGCACATTGCGGTTCTTGAACAGGTCGAAGGCGAAGGCGCCGACCATCGTCGGGATGGCAAGGAAGAAAGAGAATTCCGCCGCCGCCCGTTTGTCGACGCCGAGCAGCAGCGCGCCGACGATGGTCGAGCCCGAGCGCGACGTGCCGGGGATTAGCGACAAGCACTGAAACAGCCCGATCTGCAGATAAAGCCTAGTCGGAAACCGCTCGACATCGTGGTAATACGGCTTCGGCTTCATGCGATCGACTAGCAGCAGGATGACACCGCCGATGATCAGCATGATGCAGATCAGCCGCGGCGATTCGAACAGCACCGTCTTGATGAAGTCATGCGCCAGCGCGCCGATAATGGCCGCCGGCAGGAATGCGATGAGAATGCCAAGGACGAAATGCCGCGTCAGCCGATCGTAGGGCAGCTCGAGCAGCATCTTCCAGAGACGGCGGAAATAAACGCTGAGGATCGCCAATATGGCGCCGAGCTGGATCAGGATCTCGAAGGCCTTGCCGGTCGAATGAAAGCCGAGGAAATGGCCGGCAAGAAGGATGTGACCGGTCGACGATACCGGAATGAACTCGGTCAGGCCCTCGAGCAGGCCGAGCAGCAGCGCTTCGACGACGGTCTGGCTTTCCATGGCAACCTCGGCGTTGGAGTGAGGGCTTGAGAAAAGGGCTTGCTTGTCATGGCGCGGAACTCCCCCTATAGGTCGCAGCACCCTGACAGCCCGCTGAATCGGGCGGCCAAGACTTACCGGCGCAGCCGGCGATTTGCCAGTGCGCTCTATTATCGCGGGACCATGCTGACGCTTTTCCACCATCCGATGTTCGCCAGCTGCCGCTTCGTTCGCCTCGCCTTTGGCGAGTATGGCGAGGAACTGGCGCTGATCGAAGAGAAGCCGTGGACGCGGCGCAAGGAGTTCCTGGCGCTGAACCCGGCCGGCACGCTGCCGATCCTGCTCGCCGAAGGCGACGTGCCGATCGTCGGCGCAGTGGTCATTGCCGAATATCTCGACGAGACGCGCGGCGTACTCAAGCGCGACAAGCGGCTATTCGCCGAGGATCCGATGGAGCGCGCCGAAATCCGCCGGCTGACCGACTGGTACCTCAACAAGGCGGAAAGCGAGGTTACCCGGCATCTGGTGCGCGAACGCGTTCTGAAGCCGGTCATGCCGGAAACGGCAGGCGGCGGATCGCCCGATTCGGCGGCGATCCGCGCCGCCCGCGCCAATATCCGCCAGCACATGAAATACACCAACTGGCTGGCCGGCACCCGTCATTGGCTGGCCGGCAACAAGGTCACCTATGCCGATCTCGCGGCGGCGGCAGCACTGTCGGTGCTCGACTATCTCGGCGAGATCGACTGGCGCGAACACAGCGCCGCGCGCGAATGGTATACAAGGGTGAAATCACGGCCTTCGTTCCGGCCGCTTCTGTCCGACCGGGTGCGCGGCCTGTCGCCGGTGTCACATTATGCGGATCTCGATTTCTGATACGGCAAAGCTGCGCGCGCTGATCGGCCGCGAGGCGCGGAATGCCGGCTTCGACGCCGTTGCCGTCACCACGCCCGATGCGATTCCGCAGGCGCCGGAACGGCTGGCCGAATTCGTTGCCGACGGCTTTCACGGCTCGATGGGCTGGATTGCCGAAACGCTCGAGCGGCGAGGCAAACCGACGACGCTTTGGCCAGAGGTCCGCTCGATCATCGTGCTGGCGATGAATTACGGCCCCGACCACGACCCACGCGACATCCTGGCAAAGCGCGACCGCGGCGCGATCTCGGCCTATGCGCAGAACCGCGACTATCATGACGTGATGAAGGGCCGGCTGAAGGAGATCGCCGGCAAGATCGTGGCGCGAGCCGGTGGGGACGTGAAAGTGTTTGTCGACACCGCGCCGGTGATGGAAAAGCCGCTGGCCGAGGCGGCCGGCCTCGGCTGGCAAGGCAAGCACACCAACCTGGTCAGCCGAACGCATGGCTCCTGGCTGTTCCTCGGCACCATCTTCACGACGGCCGAACTGGTGCCGGACGCGCCTGAGGACGACCATTGCGGCTCCTGCCGGGCCTGCCTCGACGTTTGCCCGACGGATGCCTTTCCGGCGCCTTACCGGCTCGATGCGCGGCGCTGCATTTCATACCTCACCATCGAGAACAAAGGACCGATCCCGCATGAGTTCCGGGAAAAAATCGGCAATCGCATCTATGGCTGCGACGACTGCCTGGCCGCCTGCCCGTGGAACAAGTTCGCCCAAGCCGCTTCGGAGGCAAAGCTTGCCGCCCGCGCGGACTTGCGCGAACCGCCGATCGCCGAGCTGCTGCGCCTCGACGACGCTGCCTTCCGCGTGCTTTTTTCGGGCTCGCCGGTCAAGCGCATCGGCCGCGCCCGTTTTATCCGCAACGTGCTGATCGCGGCCGGCAATTGCCAGGATTTGTCGCTTGCGGGCGCCGTCCGCGCGCTGCTCGACGACGCCTCGCCCCTGGTTCGCGGGGCTGCGGTATGGGCGCAGTCGCGGCTGGTGCCGGGTCGGGAGTTTGCCGAACGTGCCGCAGCCGCTTTGCAAGCAGAAGATGACGAGGCGGTGAGAGGCGAATGGCTTCTGGCCCTGCCAAAGCCGATCGAGGCGCATACATGACAAAAAAGCAGATTTTCATCTTCGGCGCCGGTTATTCGGGCAAGGCCTTCGCCCGCGCCAACAAGGATGCCGACACAGCGATCTTCGGTACAACACGGTCGCTGGAAAAATTCGCGGCGCTGCGGCAAACCGGTATCGTGCCGCTGCGTTTCGATGGCACGCTGACCTCCGAAATCGGCGATGCGCTTGGGAAGACAACCCATCTCGTCGTCTCGGTCGCGCCGGACGAGGCCGGCGACCCGGTGCTGGGTGCGGCTCGCGAGGTGGTCACGGCCAACATGCCGGAGCTCGAATGGATCGCCTATCTCTCGACCGTCGGCGTCTATGGCGATCATGGCGGAAATTGGGTGGATGAGGCCGCCGAATGCCGGCCAGTATCGAAGCGATCAGCGATGAGGGTTGCCGCCGAGCAGGACTGGCTGAAACTGGGCCACGACACCGGCCGGCCGGTGGCGATCCTGCGGCTTTCCGGCATTTATGGGCCAGGCCGCAACGCCTTGGTCAATCTGGAAAACGGCACCGCCCGCCGGCTGGTCAAGCCGGGCCAGGTGTTCAACCGCATCCATTGCGACGACATTGCCGGCGCGCTCTGGCATCTGGCCGAAGGCAATCGCGGCGGCATCTTCAACGTCACCGACGACCTGCCGGCGCCGCCGCAGGACGTCGTCGCCTATGCCGCCCGATTGATGGGCATTGAGCCGCCGCCCGAAATTCCGTTCGAGACCGCCCAACTTTCGCCCATGGCGCGGTCCTTCTACGGCGAGAACAAGCGTGTCGCCAACGCGGCGATCAAGGCGGCCGGCTTTGGGTTTCGCTTCCCCGACTACCGTTCGGCGCTCGACGCCATGTGGGCGAGCGGCGACTGGCGCGACGGCGAGGCGCGCAGCCCGATGAAACGGTCATGATCGATACGTTGCGCGGGGCGTGGTATGATGCGGTTCAAATCGCGGAGGGGTCCAGCTTGGGGAAGACGTTAAAGCGAGCCTTGCCCGGCAAAACACTGCTGCTTTCGGCAGCACTGGCCGTCACCAGCTTGACAGCGCCGGCAACGCAGACGGCGGGCGCCGAGGAACGGGCAAAAGACCTGTTTGGCGCCAAAAGGCTGCCGGCGGTCGCAGCAGCGCAATCGATCGGCTTCTACTCCAAAGGCTGTTTTTCCGGCGGCGTCGCCCTGCCCATGGACGGCCGGCACTGGGAGGTGATGCGACCGTCGCGCAATCGCCGCTGGGGCCATCCGGCAATGATCGCGCTGATCGAGAAACTGTCGCGCGACGCCGCTGCCGACGGCTGGCCGGGCCTGTTGATCGGCGACATTTCGCAGCCGCGCGGCGGGCCGATGCTGACCGGCCATGCCTCGCACCAGATCGGCCTCGACGCCGACATCTGGCTGACGCCGATGCCCGACCGCAAGCTCTCGGCCGAAGAGCGCGAAAACATCAGCGCTACCTTGATGGTCGATGAAAAAACCCATCTGGTGAAGGACGGCCTGTGGACGCCGATGCACACGCGGCTGTTGAAGCGTGCCGCGAGCTATCCCGAAGTCGAGCGCATCCTGGTCAATCCAGGGATCAAGAAGAAGCTCTGCGACACGGTCAAAGGCGACCGCGGCTGGTTGCGCAAGGTCAGGCCGTTCTGGGGCCACGACTATCACTTCCACATTCGCATCGGCTGCCAGGCTGGATCACCCGACTGCAAGGCGCAGGAAGCGACGGCGCCGGGCGATGGCTGCGACCAGGCGCTGGCCTGGTGGTTCACCGAGGGGCCGTGGCGCCCCAACAAGAACCCGGACAAGCCGAAGGCACGCGACGTGATGACGATGGCGAACCTGCCCAGACAATGCCAGTTCGTGCTCGACGCGCCGGCTCCGCCCTCGGCCGAAGCAGTCACCTACTATGGTGACGGCGTACCGATCGCAGCAGAACCCGCTCTCGCGGCAGAGTCTTCGCCGCCGCCGACGGTCGCAGCCGGCGCGGCAGCGCTTCCGGCCTCGGCGAACGCCTTTGTGGCGACCCCCGAGATCGGCATTCCGCTGCCGCGGCCACGACCGGGGCACTGATGCGGGCAGCGTGTTTGCTGTCTGCATCCGTGCATCTCCACTTCGAAAACCGATTTCCCTTTTTGCGGTCATGCGCTAGTCAACGAGAGAACGGCGATACGCGTCGGGAACGGACGAGAGCATGCCAGGCGTAAGCGACGACGACACTCTGTTGCGATTTCCGATCCTGATCGGCGACATAGGCGGCACCAATGCGCGCTTCTCGATTGTGCTCGACGCAAATTCCGAGGCCGGCGAGCCGACGATCGTCCAGACCGCCAACTTCAATACGATAGACGAGGCGATCCAGTCGGCCGTGCTCGACCGCTCGTCGGTCCGGCCGAATTCAGCTGTGCTGGCGGTAGCCGGTCCTGTCGAAAGCGACGAGATCCCGCTTACCAATTGCCCATGGATCGTCAAGCCGAGACAGATGTTCGCCAGTCTCGGTCTCAGCGACGTCGTGGTGCTCAACGACTTCGAGGCGCAGGCGCTGGCTGTCGTCGCGCTCGGCGAAGAGCATATGGAAAAGATCGGCGGCGACGAGCCGGAACCGAATTCCGGGCGGGTGGTACTCGGCCCGGGAACCGGGCTCGGTGTCGCCGGGCTGGTTTATGCGCTGCATCACTGGATACCGGTACCCGGCGAGGGCGGCCATATGGATATCGGGCCGCGCTCGCCGCGCGATTTCCAGGTGTTTCCGCATATCGAGAAGCTCGAGGGCCGCATCTCCGGCGAACAGATCCTGTCCGGGCGCGGCCTGGTCAATGCCTACCGGGCGGTGGCCAAGGCGGACGGCAAGCCGTCGCCCTTTACAACGCCTGCCGAGGTCACCGCCGCGGCGCTGGCAAAGAACGATCCGGTGGCCGAAGAGGCGCTGTCGATCTTCGTCACTTGCCTGGGGCGCACCGCCGGCGATCTCGCTCTAGTGTTCATGAGCCGCGGCGGCGTGTTTCTCACCGGCGGCATCGCGCAAAAAATCCTGCCGGCACTACGCACCGGCAATTTCCGCGCCGCCTTCGAGGACAAGGCGCCGCACAGCGCCCTGATGCGCAGCATGCCGGTCTATGTCATCACCCATCCGCTGGCGGCGCTTTTAGGGCTGGCCGCCTATGCCAGAAATCCGTCGCTGTTCGGCGTGCAGACGGCGGGGCGGCGCTGGCGGGTCTAGGACACAAGCTGCGCCGCGACGAAGTTTCGCCGTCCCCGGCCATAGGCAAGCCGCCATCGGGGCGTTAAGAGGTTGCCGAATTGCAGCCCGGCCGAACCGAAACCACAAAGCGCTCCAACTTGACACTTCCAGCACCAACCAAAGGGAAAGTCCGTCCCAGCGAGATCGTGGCGGTGATCCGCCGCATCATCGCCGAAAACAGCCGCGATTATCGCTGGTATTATGTTCTTGCCGTGCTGTGCCTGGTGACGATCGCGGCGACGACCGCCTTCACCGCCTGGATCATGAAGGATGTCGTCGACCAGATCTTCTATAAGCAGCGCGGCGATCTTATCGCGCTGATCAGCGTGTCGATCCTGGCCGCCTTCATGCTGCGCGGGCTGGCCAGCTACGGCCAGGCAGTGACGCTGGCCAAGATCGGCAACAATCTGGTGGCGCGCTACCAGCGCCGCATCTTCGACCATCTAATGAAGCTCGGCGTCGGCTTCTTCAACGACACCCGCTCGGGCCGGCTCGCCGCGCAGATCAACGAGAACGTCAACGGCATCCGCGATCTCCTGTCGATGACGCTGACATCGCTGGCGCGCGATGCCGTGTCGCTTGTCGCGCTGGTCGGCGTCATGATCTGGCAGGACCCGGTGCTCTCGGCGATGTCGCTGCTGATCGGGCCGCCCTTGATCTACAGTGTGACCTATCTGATGCGTCGGGTGCGTCGCATCACGCGTGAATCGGTGCAGATCAACTCGCGGCTGATCGGCGCCATGCAGGAAGCGACGCAAGGCATCGCTATCGTCAAGGCCTTCACCTTGGAAGACGAGCTGTCGCGCCGCATCGGCGGCCTCGTCGCCGGCGCCGAGCAGCGGGCAAACAAGATCGCCCGCGTCTCGGAACGGCTGACGCCGATCTCCGACATGCTGGCCGGCTTCGCCGTCGCCGGCGTCATCGCCTATTCCGGCTACCGGGCGACCGTCGGCGGCCAGCCGCCGGGCGCCGTCGTTGCCTTCCTCACCGCCCTGCTGCTTGCCTATGATCCGGCCAGGCGGCTGGCGCGCATGCAGGTCGGTATGGAAAAGTCGCTGGTCAATGCGCGCATGATCTACGAGCTTCTCGACCTTGAGCCGCAGCAGGGTGACGTGCCAGGAGCCGCCGAGGCGAAATTCACCTCTGGCGAAGTGCGCTTCAACAACGTGTCCTTCCGCTATGTCGAAGGGGCGCCGGTCCTGCAGGATCTGAGCTTTGTCGCCGCCGCCGGCAAGGTGACCGCCATCGTCGGAGCCTCGGGCGCCGGCAAGACGACGCTGGTTGCGCTGCTGCAGCGCTTCCACGATGTCGAGTCGGGCAGCATCGAAATCGACGGCCAGGACATTTCAAAGGTCACCAAGCATTCGCTGCGCGGCTCGATCGCCTATGTCTCGCAGCAGCCCTATCTGTTCGAAGGCACCATCCGCGACAACATCCGGTACGGCAGGCTGAGCGCCACCGACGCAGAGATTGAACGCGCCGCCCAACAGGCCGCGGCACACGATTTCATTCGCCAGCAGCCGCAAGGCTACGACACGCCCGTCGGCGAGAACGGCGTGACGCTGTCGGGTGGCCAGCGCCAACGCGTATCGATTGCCCGCGCTATCGTTCGGCAGGCGCCGATCCTGCTGCTCGATGAAGCCACCTCGGCGCTCGACAACGAGGCCGAGGCCCGCGTCCAGGAAGCGCTGACCCATGTCATGGAAGGGCGCACTACCATTGTCATCGCGCACCGGCTGTCGACGGTGGTCAATGCCGACCATATCATCGTGCTGGAGCAGGGCCGGCTGGTCGAACAGGGCACGCATGCCTCGCTGATGGCCGACCCGCACAGCGTCTATGCGCGGTTCCATCGGGTGCAAGGCAGGAAAGGGCTGGGGCTTGTCGACGACGGCAAGCCAATCCAGACTGCGGCGCAAAATGTCCGCGCGAAAAAGGCGGCCGGGAGACATTCATGAGCGACACGCCGACCGTTAGTGAAATGGGCCTGGTGGTGGTGGGCGCGGCCGGCCGCATGGGCCAGGCGCTGATCCGCGCCATCCACACGATTCCGGGCGCCCGCGTCGCCGGCGCCATCGAGCGGGCCGGTTCGCCCCATATCGGCAAGGATGCCGGCGAGCTGGCCGGCGTCGGCAGGCTCGAGGTGGCGATCGGCGACGATCCGCTGCCGGCCTTCGCCAAGGCCGACGGCGTGCTCGATTTCACCACGCCGGCGGCGACCGTCGAATTCGCCGGCTACGCGGCGCAGGCGCGCATCGCCCATATCATCGGCACCACCGGCTGCTCGGCTGAAGACAATGCCAGGATCGCGGCGGCGGCGCGGCACGCGACGGTGGTCAAGTCAGGCAATATGAGCCTCGGCGTCAATCTGCTGGCGGTGCTGGTTGAGCAGGCGGCGCGCGCGCTCGATGCCGACGATTTCGACATCGAGATCCTGGAAATGCACCACCGGCACAAGGTCGATGCGCCGTCGGGCACGGCGCTGCTGCTCGGCGAGGCCGCCGCTGCCGGGCGCGGCGTAGCACTTGCCGGCAACGATGTTCGCGTGCGCGACGGCCATACCGGCGTGCGCAAGGCAGGCTCGATCGGTTTCGCCAGCTTGCGTGGCGGCTCGGTGGTCGGCGACCACAGTGTGGTGCTGGCCGGTACCGGCGAGCGCATCACGCTTGCCCATCATGCCGAGGACCGGGCGATCTTTGCCCGCGGCGCGGTCAAGGCAGCCCTGTGGGCGCGCGGCCGCAAGCCGGGCCTCTATTCGATGCGGGACGTGCTCGGCCTGACAAGCTGATCCACAGATTTGGCTGATCCACAAGATTTGGCTGATCCACAAGATTTGAAGGAGCAAATATGTCGAGAACTCTCGTGCTCGTGCGCCACGGCCAGAGCGAATGGAACCTGAAGAACCTATTTACCGGCTGGCGCGACGTCGACCTGACCGAACTGGGTCATGCCGAGGCCAAGGCGGCCGGCGCCAAGCTCAGGGCGCGCGGCATGAAATTCGACATCGCCTTCACGTCGTCGCTGATCCGGGCGCAGAAGACCTGCCAGCATATTCTCGACGCCGTTGGCCAGAGCGATCTCGAGACCATTCGCGACCAGGCGCTGAACGAGCGCGACTATGGCGATCTCTCCGGCCTCAACAAGGATGATGCGCGCAAGAAATGGGGCGAGGAGCAGGTGCATGTCTGGCGCCGCTCCTATGACGTGCCGCCGCCCGGCGGTGAAAGCCTGAAGGACACCGGCGCGCGCGTCTGGCCCTATTACCTGCACGATCTGCAACCGCATGTGCTGCGCGGCGGCACCGTGCTGGTGGCGGCGCACGGCAATTCGCTGCGCGCGCTGATCATGGCGCTGGACGGCAAATCGGGCGAGGAGATCGTCAAGCTCGAGCTCGGCACCGGCGTGCCGATCATCTACACGCTCAACGCCGATTCCACGGTGGCGTCGAAGGAAGTGCTGGAGCATTGAGCCGGAGAAGGAACGCGGCTTTCAAAAAAGCGCGTTGACACTCATCCCTCGCCCGCTTAATGAGCGCGCACCAGCCCAGATGGCGGAATTGGTAGACGCGCACGGTTCAGGTCCGTGTTCCGCAAGGAGTGGAGGTTCGAGTCCTCTTCTGGGCACCAAATTCCCGTTTCGGACCGTCCAAGTAGGTCCGTAAGCGCTAAAAAAGCCCGGTTTTCCGGGCTTTTTTGTTGTTTCGTGGCCTTTTTGGGGTCCGGCCGGGTGAAGTGCTGCCCTTGCTGTTAAACGTGCCGGCTAGCGACAACAGACATTGCGGACGTAAGTGTTGCCATAAGTGACGTAGGCGTCGTCGGGGATCGCCCCGTTTTCCTTCATCGCCTTGGCTAGGTCCTTAGCGGCATCCTGGGCATAGGTGCCGCGTAGCGTAATGGCGAACCACCCGTTGGTGGCGAGGTAGGCGACAAGCGGGATTGATGCCGATCGCACATAGGCCTCCGTATCGGCGAGATTGTCGAAGCTCTTGACCTGGATATGACGCTGTCCGAAGGGGCCGCTCTCATACTGGTCGACGTAGACCCAGGTGTCATGCATGTAGCCGACCTGACCGCCTGCACGGACACGGTACCATCGCTCGACATTACCCAAGATTACGACTGCGCTGCCGTTTCGCACATTTGCGAGCGTGGCGGATCTTACCTCTGGGAGCGCCTTTAAAGGCGCCGCGTCCTGGGAGCGGAGAATACGGCCCGAGCGGGCTTGGGGAATAACGAGTGAAGGATTCGTGGAAGCAGGTGGCAAAGAGGCGACAGGCGGTTGTAACGGCGCTTGCTGGGAGGATGGCGTCGAGGATGGTGCCTGGCTTGCGACCTGCGGCCAGCTCGCTTCGGGTTCCAAGGTAACGACCTTGTACTTCGCCATCTCGCTCCTAGAAAGATAACGTATGTCGTCACTGTCATATTGCAGCGAAAGCTGAAGCAGAGCGGGGTCCACGCCCATTTCGATCATGTAGGTGATGATGTCGGCGGTCATCTGCTGGATGCCGGAAACGGCGTCCTTGCTGTTTACGGGAATGTCGCCACTGAATGAGGATCTATGGACGCCGATGGAACCCGGCTCGGCAAAGCGCACAACGCCACCAAGGAACGCCAGGGAACAGGCCGAAGCACACTCGACAGCCCTGAATTGAGCCGTGCTGAGGCGGAGCCTGCGAATAAGGCGGCCAAGCTCCATAGCCTTCTGGATATTGCCGCCGGGGGACTGGAAGGTGACAGCGACTGATGCATTGGACCGTGCCAGTGCCTCGAAGACCGATAGGTCGTCCTGATACGAGAAATCACCCGACACGAGGATATACTGGAATCCGGAGTCGGTCTGCCCGGCTTGAAACTGCAAACCGGCATGGGCCACCGGAGCGCCCAGCAGCATCGATGCAACAAACAACAGGACGCGAACGAAAGAGATGCGAGACATGGCCCATAATACCCCCAAGTAGCCTAGCTTCGGCGCACGACACTGTCGAATCCTCGTTGCAGATTTGGTGAGAGCAACTTCAAGTTTTGCCTTGGTCGGGACCACTAGTAAGGCGCGCCCGCCATCACCCCAGCCAATCCGCCTGGCGCCTTGCCGAAACAGGCCTCGGCGTCGGGCTCGAAACGGAAGAGTTGATGAAATCGTCGGCGCAGTAGTTCGGCAGCGTCTTGCTCAGCGAGGCGCCATTTGCTGACTGCGACTGGTTCCTGGTTATGCTTATCCGTCGGGGTTAGGCAGCGATCTGTCGTTGCGACAGCGCAGCAGCGGAAGGATTTGGCCCGAGATCACTCTGGTGATCTTCTGTTGCTTGGCGTTGGTTACGACGTTCATGCACGCACATCCGTAGCCGTGACCCGAACCAGGCACATTGGTCTCGACGAATTGCCGCTCGTCAAAGGCCGGCACATTGTCGATGCCTTTGGGATCCGGGCGTCCCTGCATCTGGATCCACCAATCCCCGTCACTGTCGGTCAGGACGAGGTTGCCGGGTGTCGGGCTGGAGTACCAGCCACAACGGCGCTCGGCATAGGCGGCGGCAGACAAGGACATGATGGTCAGGCAGAAACAGATTGCGAACAATGGACGCATGAGAATCTTCACCTCCCTTGAGCAAAGCAGGTAATGCCGCCGATAATCTGCGTTGACGCCGGTCACGAGGCGGCATGATTTTGTTAGCCTTATGGCCTCAACTTCGTGTCCACATTTTCTTCGATCAATCCGCAATGAAGCGTCACAGGCTTCCTTTGGACATCGCTTAGTGGACCGTCGATGAAATCGCAGTTGAGCAGATTGTCCGGGCTGCTCTTGCGCGCCGACGCAACGTTGACGTTGACCTTGGCCGGCCCGGCAAGCCAGTCGAGACGCTTCGCGTCGACCTTTGCGCCGCTGACGTGGGCGTGGCCCGCTGTACCCGGTATCTCCACCTCTTCGTCCTGCGGCGTGAGATCGATCTGGCCGATTTCGTTTACGCGCTTCGCGGCGCTCCGCTTCGGGTCGCCGTAATAGGAGGCGAAGACAACGATCCCCTCCTTTTCAGCCGCGAGCTTGGCAGCTGCCTTTTTGGAAAGCGTGACGTTGACGTCGAAGCTCATGTCAGCCTGGGCTGTTGCCGGCACGACACATGCCAACAGTACAGGATGCCGCAATCGTCATTGCGAGTGACGATTTATAGGGTTTCACGATCCGCCTCCTTCAAGTCTCTCACGCAATGATGATGCCCCTCGCATCCTTTCATGTCTGGCGGCGACGTCACGCTCGCCGCCGGCTTCATCGTGATCCGATCAGCTGTGGCATGTGTCAGTTCGCGGCCGGAACAGGGCAGCTCATGTCGCCTTCCTGGCATTTCAGATAGCCTTCGAAACCTTTGACACGGGATTGTGTCAGGCCGTCCATGCACTGCGCGATGAGCATTGGCATCATGCTTCCTCCGGCCGCGCCTGCGGTCTGGAAACTGCACTCCGCGTCGCGAAACTTGCCCCAATCCCGCTGTGCCTGAACAAGAAGCTTCTTGGTATCCGTATCGTCCTTCAGGCGGGTTTCGATCTGCTTGTAAAGCTCATTGAGCTTCTTGTCGGATTTCTGGAACTCGGCACCGAAGCACTGGTTCATGGTGGCCTGATCCTTGGCCTCGGCGCACTTGTCCTTGGCAAGGGCGAATGTCGGCGCAGCCAGAACCACGGCAGCAGTCAGTATCGCTATTTTCATCGATTTCCCTTTCCCGTTGCAGTCAAGCTCTTAAGTTGCTCAGCCCCGCCCTATGTTCTCTTCAGCTATCCGTCATTGCCACGGTCGGCCGTGCCCATGGCCTGATTATCTGGTTTTCATTGGATCAGCTTTGCCACCTTCGGCGACCGTGACGTTGCCGACCTTTCCTGAGCCGGTCAGCGTGCCGCCCTCCTTGACCATGACTTTGCCGGAGACCTCTCCGTCAACGACAAGCAGTCCCGAGACGGAAACGCCACCAGTCAACAATCCGGTCACGCGCAACTCCGCCCCAGACGCCACTTCGGTCATGCCTGAATATTTGTTCTTTCCGCTCAGCGTCAGCTTGCCACCGGCGACAACGAGGCCGCCGCTGTCGCCGGCGTCATCATAGTTCGCGATGGTTCCATCAAATTGCCCGTCGGCTTCTGTCAGGATCAATCTGCCCGCACCCAGATAGACCTCGCCTTTACCGGTAAGGGTGCGAATGGCCGTATCGTTCAGGGAGTGCGCCACTCCCCAGGGCTTCAGGTGGTTTCCTTTCTGGTCGAGGTTGAGCACACCGTCGACCATGACGCGCGATGAATGCTCGATGCTGGCCGGACCGGCCAGGGTAAGATACCCATCGGCCGCGATATGGGTTGTGCCGGTATAAGTATTGGCCCCGGTCATGCGCACGTCCGCGTCCTTCTCGATCGTGAAGTCGCCGGCGCCGGAGACGATGCCGGCCAGTCCGAGCCATCCGTTGCTTCCAGCATCGCTGGTCGCGCGATTCAACTGCACTTGATCCTTGGCAGCCGCGTCTGTCGTAAAGTTAGCAGCGCTGACAAAATAGGGTGAATATGCGGTCGTCCTGTTTTCCAGATCATTCATTATGGAATTGGACTCGAAGAATGGCAGACCGAGAATGAGACCGCCGACTTTCATCTCATCGCTTTGGCGGAGAATGTCGACATCATCATATTCACGGTTATTTATACCATCATCGAATCCAAAAAACTTGAAGTCGACTATCTCATCACCGAATTCAGCAATATTAAGTCCTCTCGACTGAAGCTTACTCAAACTAGATTCTGTTGTAATATAAATGAAGCTTGTCGTTCCTGTATCCAATAAAACAGGTCCACTGAAATCAACCGATTGCTTCTTTCCCTTATGATCAAAGGAAATTTTATAACGGTAAGACCCTTCGTACTGACTGGATGCATTCGCGCCTGATCGCGGGAATCGTCTCTGGAGGAATTCGTAATCCAGTTCGCCCCACGGTATCAGGGCCGTAAACTGGGATCTCAGACTGGGGGACAAATTCAGCGTCAGGCAGGGAGCGCAGCCCGGTGTCGTCCTCTTTCCAAGATTTGCATTGGCGGAGACCACATAGCCGCTTTGCGTCTGACTGCCAGGAGCGGCGGTCTGGTCCCCCTTATCGATAAAATCGCCGGCTCCAAAGACGCCGTAAAACGGCGCCTCGTTACCGGGTTCGCCATTCTTCATGCTCTTGCGCGCATCAAGATCCGCATAAACCGGCGTATCGCCATGGTGGCCCACGGGCTTTTGCGTCACATTCGCATCCTCGAAGTCGCCGAAATCCTTGGTGAAGACGTAATCCACCACCCGACCTACGCTAAAGCCGCCGTCAAAGGTTACGGCAGGCTCTGAGGGATCATCTGGATCGTAATACGACAGGCTGTTGACCCGGGCCTGTTGTACCCAACCTCCATAGGTGCCGTTTCCATAGGGGTACATTTCGGGCTTGCTGCCGCGCACCGGCTCTACGCCAGGGACACTCGAATCGATCTCAGCGTTGAACTCATCCGACCCGGTGTCGAATTCGAACAGACGAGGCTTGGCACCATTGATGCCCAACGCAATCCCGAGTTTATGGTAGATGACTTCATCGCTGCCGGTTCCGAGGTGCCCAACAACATGTTGCAATGGAATGGGTATCGGGTCGGCAGCCTGGGCAAGGCCGGTCTGGCCGTTCTCCTCGGCCACGGCAGGTACGGCATGTGATGTGTTCGCTGCCGGAACGGGGCAGCTCGCATCGCCTTCCCTGCATTCCAGGTAACCCTCGAAATCTTTGACACGGGATTGCGTCAGGCCGTCCATGCACTCCGCGATGAGCGTTGGAATTGCGCTTTCTCCGGCCGCTCCTGCGGTCTGGAAACTGCACTCTGCGTCGCGAAATTTGACCCAATCCCGCTGTGCTTGAACGAGAAGCGTCCTGATATCCGCGTCGTCGTTCAGCCGGGTTTCGATCTGCTTGTAAAGCTCGTTGAGCTTCCTGTCGGATTTCCTGGACGCGGCATCGGCGCACTCGTTCGGGGTGGACTGATCCTTGGCGGCGTCATTGCACTTGTCCTGGGCAAATGCGAAAGCCGGCATGGCCAGAACGATGGCAGCGGTCAGCATCGCGGTTTTCATCGATGTCCTCGGTCTAGAACTGCCGGCACGGTCGGCCGCTAATTGGCATCGTCATCGTCCGATCCGTCAGCGTCGTTACTGTCATCCGACGCATCGTCATTACTGTCGGTGCTGTTTTCGTCTTCACCATCTGCCGACGGGTCGTCATCGTCATTCTGATCGCTGGAATCGTCCTGATCATCGGAATCATTGTTGTCAGTGCTGTCATCCGACGCATCGTCATCCGTGCTACCGTCGTCGGTGTCGGTGCTGTTCTTGTCATCATCACCGTCTGTTGAGTTTTCATCGTCGTTCTGATCGCTCGAATCGTCCTGATCGGAACTGTTGTCGTCGGTACTGTCGGCCGGGCTATTGTCGTCAGTGTCGGTGCTGGTATCGTCGTCGTCAGCATCGGGAGAAGACACATTTGCGTCCGGATTGGCGTCGCCAGGCTGCGAGTCGTCCTCGCGATAGCTCGTGTCATTGAGGCCCGTCTCCATCTCGTCGTCATACTCATCGACGATCTGTGTCCACTCCTCTCGATTGTCGACGCTCGTCCATTGCGAGATATTGTTGACCGAGATGTTGGTGTTGAAGTTGTTGACGGTGATGTTGGTGTTGACCTCGACGACATCTGCGACTTCTGTCCCGCGGTTCACGCCAAACAGGAAACTGGTGGCACTCGCGGCAAGGGCGGCCCAAACGAGTCTGTCGACATCAAGCGGCGTCGAAATCGGTTGATGCCGCACTGTGGCAAGCACGTCACCCGGTCGGATGCCTTGCCGCGCGGCAACCCCATGGGGTGCAACGGCCAAGACATACACCCCGCGAAGCTTGGGCGGGATCTGGTAGCGGTGCCGAGAGGCGTGATTGATCGGTATCAGAACCGCATCAAGAGCCCGGGAGATGTAGGGTTTCGGCAGATCATACTTGCTGGCATACGCAACATTGATCGTGTGCGGGACAGCTACACTCACAACAGCCGTCATTTTCACTGAAGTTGCCAATGCGCGGGCGAACTGCATTATCAGTCTGGATTTTCGAACGGTTTGCATTTTGCACGTCCTGCAGCTGATGATTGGAGTCGATCTCAGAGCCCCCGGCGCCGCGGAGCGCTCACCAATCATTCTCCCCCTGCACCAACGGTCAGCGGCAATTTCCAGCGATCATCACCGTCGTTCCGTAACTTCCTCGGCAAAACACTTTGCCAGGTCTTGCGGCGCTCCGAGCTTCTTCGCCCAGGACACCAGTTCAGGTTTCTCCGACGGATCGGCATAGCCGCCCCATACGTCGCGAAACTGCTTCTTTCCGTCGACTGTCTGGAAGAACATCACGCCGTCGTCGCTCACCGGCGTGGAGACGTAGGCGGCGCTCCAGCTGCCGCTCTCCATGATCGAGAAGAACTTTGCCTGAGCGGGCTTGAACTTATTGGTCATCGCCGAGACGACGAGAGGGGCATATTCCTGCTTGCGCGCCTTCGTCACTTCGACCTTTATACCGTCACAGGCGTTATTCGCAGCGAAAGCGGACGTCAGCGCCATTCCCAACCCCGCAAGGCCGACCATAACGATTTTGGCATGTCGCCGGACCAGGCCGCTGAATTCAGACATGATTGGCTTTCTCCTTGTTCGCCCCCGAGTCCCTTAATCGGAATCGTCATCGTCCGATGAACTGTCGTCGTTCGATGAACTGTCATCGTCCGGTGTATCGACCTCGCAGCCGATGCCGCGGCAGCCTTGGTAGTTGCCTTGCGTATCGAAGTTGGGATTGCCTTCTCTGTCGTACTGCAGCCTGTCGTCGATACTTTGATCCCCGTCATCAGGATCGTCGACTTTACATCCGAGCCCATGGCAGCCGATGTAACGGCCCCTGGTATCGAAGTTGGGATTGCCGTTCCTGTCGAACTGCGGCCGGTCGTCTATCTTCCGGCTCCCTTTATGGGACCGATCAACCAGGCAGCCCTTTCCGCGACAACCATCGTAGTCGTCGGTGGTACAACCGACGATCGCCATCAAAGCAGTGGCCAAGGCCGCACAGATTACGAGTTTCATGATTCATTCCTCCGACTGGCTGGCGGCGGACATCGTCCATATCGGAAGGCCATTGCAGGCGGCGATCCTCGCTTTTGCCGCGACGGCTGGCGCCAATCGGAGGAGGGCAAAGCTTCGCCGGCCATCAAACGAGAGCCAGGATGTGGGCGATGCATTCGACGACTTAGCCGACGGTTGCCGTAATCTCTTGTGGGAGGGAACGCTCCCAGCGGGGGCCGCCGCATTAGCGACTGTCAACATTCCTCTCCCTGCTTAGTGCCCCTTCCGCCCAAGCATGTTTCAACGATCCGCTGACGCGGCTGTGCTTCCAAGAAATGCATCCGAGTCAGCCTATGACAAGGACAAATCCCAATATCGCAGGATTGAATTTTGCAAATGCTTAATAATTCGGAATCAGCACGGACTATCTTAGCAGATACTGAAATGTGATCAGTAGCAAGATTCCGGAATGCTTCCTTAGTTTTGCTCTCATTAAGCCGAGTTAGTGCAAGTAATATTCTATGTTGTTTTGAATTTTGCGCCCAGCTCTACAAAAAAGGCGCGACGATACCACATCTTATACGATCGCCATAATCGCGATCTATTGTGGTATTTTTTCGAACCCAGCCAACCGTTGCGAGGGCCGAAAGAAACGCGCCCCTTTGCCCGACTTTTCAACGCTGCGGCGTGCCAAATAGGGGCGCAGTGGGGGCGCCGCGGCCGCGTTGTGAGCATCTTCCCAGTCGGATTGTCATCGGGTAGCGTGCAGGGGCGGCACGTGAAGGCGCTCTCTTTGGCGAACGCACTGCCGCAGCTTCAGCAGTTGCCCGTCAGAAGATGGGTCCGGTGCTTGCCGCGACAGATTGTTCCCGTCCCGGTTCATTTCAGCACCGAAGCGAGGGGAAGAGATGCACAACCGATTTCGGCAGTGCCTGCGGAAAGTGTCGCTGGCGGCATTGACGATGCTGGCGCTAAACATCCCGATCCACGCGGCTGATCTCGTCATTGCAAAGCCGAACTGGCCGTCGGGCCAGGCGACGGCAAATATCCTCAAGGTCAGCCTGAAGGAAAATTTCGGGCTCGATGCCGACGTGCGCGAGATGGGGACGCTTATTGCCTTTGCCGGTCTCAATTCGGGTGAGGTGGATATTCATCCCGAAATCTGGCTGCCCAATCTGGACAATCTGGTGAAGAAGTATGTGGACGGGGCCGGCACGGTGGCCATCAGCCCTATCGGTGTGCCGGCATGGCAAGGCATATGCGCGACGCGTGAGGCAGCCGACAAATTTGGAATTCACGACGTTTCCGATCTCAGCGATACGAAGAAAACGGCCGCGTTGGATACCGATGGCGACGGACGCGGCGAACTCTGGATCGGCGCTGAGGGTTGGTCCTCAACCGCTATCGAGCGCGTCCGCGCCAACAGCTATGGTTATGCCAAGACAATGACCTTGCTGGAGACGCCGGAGGATGCCGGAATGGCGGCTGTCGATGCCGCCGTCGCCACGGATCATCCGATGGTGTTTGCCTGCTACGCACCGCACTATGTATTTGAGCTGCACGACATTGTCCGCCTTACCGAGCCGCCCTTCGACCCGGCAAAGTGGAAGATCGTGCTGCCGTCAGAAGATCCGCTCTGGGTCTCGAAGTCCAGCGCGCCGGTGGCATGGGATACCGCACATTTTCATATCGCCTACGCCACCTCGCTGCGCAAAAAATATCCGAAGGTTGTGGCGTTCCTGGAACGGGTCGACCTGAGGCCCGAGGAAATCACCAAGATGAGTTATGCGCTCCAGGTAGAGCGTCAGGATCCTTACGAATACGCCAAACAATGGGTTGCCGCACAAGGCGCACGGGTGCACGGGTGGGCAAATCCATGAGCGGAAATCCTATGTTCGCGGAACGCGGCACCGTCCGGCGGCGCTCCCTCACGGCAGTCGTCGCCGCGGCGTTCGGTCTTGTCGCGGTGGCGGCGCTGGCTGCGGGAACACAGGTTTTCGACCCGAAAAGCCACAAATGGGTGGACTACGATCGCACCAAGGCGCGCAAATACTATGCCGCGCATAATGAGGTGCCCGAGGCATTTCGTCCGCAGATGGTCAAATTCCGCACCGCGGAAGTGCCAGGCACGATCATCATCGATGGCAACCAGCACTTTCTCTATCTTGTGCAGCCGGGTCAGCGGGCGATGCGCTATGGTATCGGCGTGGGCCGGGAAGGGTTTGGCTGGGCCGGCATCGTGCGCGTCGGCCGCATGGCGGAGTGGCCGACCTGGACACCTCCGGCCGAAATGGTCGCTCGCGATCCGAAGGCGGTGAAATACGCCGGAGGCATGGACGGAGGGCCCGACAACCCGCTCGGCGCGAGGGCGCTCTATCTCTATGAGCGCGACCAGGACACGATCTACCGGATACACGGCACCCCGGAGCCCTGGACGATCGGGCTCGACGTGTCGTCGGGGTGCATCCGTATGAGGAACGACGACATCGTCGATCTCGCGTCCCGCGTCAAGGTTGGAGCCAAGGTTATCATTCTCATGCAGGGGGCGGCACTTTACAAGGGTGTGTGAAGCGGCATTCGGAGAGGGACAAGCAATGTCGGCAAAAGATGCAGTGAGAACTTCGATCCTGGTGACGGCAATCGGATTCCTGGCTGGAGCCGTTAGCGCTTGTGTCAGCACGCCACCGCCGCCGCCTCAGGACCAGATGTCCAGGACCAAGGTCGAGACGGCCCCGGCGGACCTTCAACTGCTTTGCGCCAATGCGGTCGCCAAGGCGAGCGGTGTCGACAGCACGAAGATACTTCCGGTTTCATCGAGCAAGCTCGATTCCAAGACCTATCAGGTCGAACTCGATGCCAGTGGCAAGAAGACAAGCTGCCTCGTGGATACCGACGGCAACGTCAAATCGGTTGAGCCCGTCTGATCCGCTCTGGTCGACGAATTCGCAACCAACCTGACGATGCGCCATGGCTGCAGACATGACGATGTTTGGGGCGGCCAGCCGCGATGAGCGGTTTGGAGAGCCTGGCAAACCGCGCGCCTGCCTCACCCCAGCCCGATCCGCTTGGCGCCTTGCCGGAACAGCGCCTCGGCGTCCGGCCCGAAACGGAACGTGCCGATGAAATCGTCGGCGCAGTAGTTCGGCAGCATCTTGCGCAGCGCAGCGGCGAAACTTCGTGCCTCGTCCAGCCGCCCCGCCAGCGCAAGGCAATGCGCGGCAATCGCGAGGATGATGGCGTGGGCGTTGGGACGCGCGGCTGCTTTCAGCGCCCATTCGGCGGCTTCGTCGAACTGGCCGAGCCGGACATGCGACATCGCCCTGGCGCCCAACATACCGAACAGCAGCGGATCGAAGGGGCTCAGATGCCTGGAATGGTCGGATGAGCCGATCGCAGCCTGCGGGTCGCCGGACTGCGAATGGACGAAAGATAGCGCATAGTGGCCGAGCGCGAAATTCGGGCTGAGGTCTACGGCGCGTTCCAGCTCGATGAGGGAGCCGTCCTGCTCGCCGCGCAGCCACAGCGCCCGTCCCATGGCCCAGTGAGCGGCCGGATTGTGATCGTCGACGAGCAGGCTCTGGCCGGCTGCCTCGAAGGCCAGGGCGCTTTCGTGATCGCGGTCGCCCCAGCGCTGGAAGGCATTTTGCCAATGGGTGAAGGAGAGGCCGGCATAGGCGCGGGCGAACGTCGGATCGAGCTTCAAGGCTATGTCGAAGAAATGCCGGGCCTGCTCGTTTTCCGCGCGGGTGAAGCGATACATGTGCCAGAGACCGCGGTGGTAGGCTTCCCAGGCGTTCAGCGAATTGGGCGCCTTCAACATGGCGCGGTTGCGCTCGACCGTCTCGATCTCGGCCGAGATCGACGAGACGATGCTGTTGCCGATGTCGTCGAGCACGGCAAAGATGTCGTTCGGCTTGCGCTCGAACGTCTCGGCCCAGACGATCCTGGCCGTGCGCACTTCGACCAGCTCGACCGCGACGGTGACGCGGCCGGCCTGGCTGCGTACCGTGCCGGTGGCGACATAATCGACATTGAGCCGACGGCCGGCATCCTCCGGCCCAATGTTTTTTTCGGCGAGCGCAAACACCGAACCGCGCGCGATGACGAAGAAATCCCTGAGCTTGGCCAGGCGGGTGATGGTATCGTGGGTCAGGCCATCGGCGATGCCTCCGCGTGGACCGCCGTCAGCCGTCTCTTCGGCAAACGGCATCACCGCAAGCGAAGCCTTCTGCGATGCAGCAGTGTCGGAATTGGGAAGCACAATTGACGCGTGAGGGGCCGCGGGTACGAGTGACGGTCGCGCCCAGAGCGTAGCGGCAGGTCGTTCGTTGCGGATCGTGCGCCATGCCTCACGAACGGGTCCGAAATCCAGATCCTCCGAAGCAAACAGCTGCGCTGCGGAAGCGAGATGTTCCTCGCACGCGTCAAACTGGCCGCGCTGCGCCAGCCCTTTCAGAAGAGCCACATGCGCGCGCCCGTCGAACGGAGCGAGTTCCAGCCATTTGTCCAGATGCGAAGACATTCTGTCGGCATCCACCGGAAGCTTGTTGACGAGATGTTCCAGGATTGCGGCGTGCCAAGAGCCGAAGCGGCGGCGCTGAGCGATCAGCCAGCTGTTGAAATGCGGGCTGCGGTCGATCTCCAGCCCATCGAGAAAGTCGCCGGCGAACATTCCGGAAAGAGCCTGCAGCCGCTCTAGACCGAGCGTCTCAACGCCCTTGGCGGCGGCCGAGGCTATGTCGACAGCGTCGACGGAAGCACCTCTCAGATCAAGCGCGATCGTGTCGCCTGGTGTCTCGACCCTGCGACGATGCGGTTCATCGAGGATGCCTCTAAGCTTGCTCAGGCACCAGCGAAGCTCGCCGCGCGGGTCGTTCGGCACATCCCACAAAAGCTCGCAGAGGCGGCTGCGGCCGACCGGATGCGGCGCCAGCGCCAGATAGGCGAGCAGCGCACACAGCTTGCGCGATTTTGGGAGCTGGATGATGATGCCGTTGCGTGCGATCGTCAGGGGTCCGAGCAGACGCACGGAAAAGCCGGCCACCTCGCCGCCGAGGCTCGATCGGGTGGATTCCACGTAAGTTTCCACGCCTGCTCCCACGCTGGCCAGTCGGCCTTTGTTTTATCACCAAACGCGACACGGTGCATCCGGCAGCGAATTCCCGCTCCGGATGCCGCCATTGCCGGAGGCAAATGTAGCGCGGCAAGGTCTCGAAACCTCGCCGCCCAAGCCACCGGTCTGTAACCGGCCCGTGACGACAAGAGACAACGACAAAGCGAGGAGATCGACATGTTGCATCAACAGAAAATCAGAACCACCGCCGGGCGCGGCCGTCTGTTCGACAGCGTTCTCGACACGGTCGGCGATACGCCGGTGATCCGCATCAATAATCTCGGACCGGACCATGCCACGATCTATGTGAAGGCCGAGTTCTTCAATCCCGCCGCCTCGGTGAAGGACCGGCTGGCGCTCAACATCATCGAGGAAGGCGAGCGCAGCGGCGCTCTAAAGCCTGGCCAGACCGTGGTCGAGGCGACCAGCGGCAACACCGGCATCGGCCTTGCCATGGTCTGCGCCCAGAAGGGCTATCCGCTGGTGGTGACGATGGCCGACAGCTTTTCTATCGAACGCCGCAAGCTGATGCGCATGCTGGGCGCCAAGGTGGTGCTGACGCCGCGCGCCCAGAAGGGTTTCGGCATGTACAAGAAGGCGGTGGAGCTCGCGGAAGCCAATGGCTGGTTCCTGGCCCGCCAGTTCGAAACCAAGGCCAACGCCGCCATTCACGAAGCGACGACGGCGCGCGAGATCATCAACGATTTCGCCGGCTCGCGGCTCGACTGCTTCGTCACCGGCTACGGCACGGGCGGCACCGTCGCCGGCGTCGGACGCGTGCTGCGCCGCGAGCGGCCGGAGACCCGGATCGTGCTCGCCGAACCGGCCAATGCGCAGCTTATCGGCAGCGGCAAGCCGCAGCAGCGCGGCACCGGCGGCGCGCCTGCCGCCAGCCATCCGGCGTTCGAGCCGCATCCGATCCAGGGCTGGACGCCCGACTTCATTCCGGACGTGCTGCAGGAGGCGATAGACGCAAGCCTCTATGACGAGGTGGTGCCGATTGCCGGGCCCGAGGGCATGAAATGGGCCAAGGCGCTGGCGCAGAAGGAAGGGATTTTCACCGGCATCTCCGGCGGAGCGACCTTCGCGGTGGCGCGGCAGATCGCGGAAAAGGCGGCACCCGGCTCGGTGATCCTGTGCATGCTGCCCGATACCGGCGAACGCTACATGACGACACCGCTGTTCGACGGCATCGAGGCGGAGATGGATGCCGAGGAGACTGCGCTGTCGCAGTCGACGCCCGGCTGCCAGTTTCCGGCGTGACGGCGGCACATCGGGAGCGGCCTGCATGGACACGAAACCTGGACTGGCCGTCACGGCCACCGAGGAAACGCTTGACCCCTCGAACTGGGCCGACGTGCAGGCCCTGTCGCATCGGATCGTCGACGATGCCGTCGCTTACCTGCGCGATGTCAGAGAGCGTCCGGTGTGGCAGGAGATGCCGGTTGATGTGAGGACCTTCTTCACATCGCCGCTGCCGCGTTCGCCGGCGCCGCTAGCCGAGGTGTATGGCCAAGTAACCAGGAGTTTGATGCCCTATCCGATGGGCAACGTCCATCCGCGCTTCTGGTCCTGGTATATGGGCTCGAGCAATTTCACCGGCGCGCTCGGCGATTTCCTGGCGGCGATCCAGGGCTCCAACCTCGGCGGCGGCAACCATGCCGCCGCGCTGATGGACAACCAGGTCGTCGACTGGTGCAAGCAGATGATGGGCTTTCCGCAATCGGCCAGCGGCACGCTGGTCAGCGGCGGCTCGATGGCCAACATCATCGGGCTGACCGTGGCGCGCAACGCCAAGGCCGGCATCGACATACGCGAGCACGGCGTTGCCGGCATCGACAAGCCGCTGCGTTTCTACGGCTCCGACCAGCTTCACTCCTGTCACCGCAAGGCGATGGAAGTGCTCGGCCTCGGCAACCGGGCGCTGCGTCGCATCCCGAGCGATGCCGGGCTGCGGATCGACATCGCTGCGTTGCGGGCGGCGATCGCCGAGGACCGCGACGCCGGCTTCAAGCCGGCCTGCGTAATCGGTACGGCCGGCACGGTGAACACCGGCGCAATCGACGATCTGCAAGCGCTGGCTGACCTGGCGGCAAAAGAGGATCTGTGGTTTCACGTCGATGGCTGCATCGGCGCCTTGCTTGCGATTGCGCCGGACAATTCGCATCGCGTTGCCGGCATAGAGCACGCCCACTCGATCGCGCTCGATCCGCATAAATGGCTGCACGCGCCATTCGAGGTCGGCTGCGCGCTGATCCGGGATGCCTCCGTGCATCGCGGCGCGTTCGCGGTGATGCCGGAATATCTGGAATCGACGCCGCGCGGCCTGGCCTCCGGCCAATGGCTGCACGATTACGGCCTGCAGACGACGCGCGGCTTTCGCGCTCTGAAGGTGTGGATGGCGTTGCGAGAGCACGGCATCGAAAAGTTCGGCCGGCTGATCGACCAGAACATCGCGCAAGGGCATTATCTCGGCGCGCTGATCGCGGCCGAACCGGCACTCGCACTGGCGGCGCCAGCGAACATCAACATCGTCTGCTTTCGCTACCGCGCGGACGGACTGGGCGGGGAGCGCCTGAAAGCGCTCAATACCGAGATCATGCTGAGGCTGCAGGAAGAAGGCATCGCCGCCATTTCCGACACGACGGTGCATGGCCAGCATAGCCTCAGGGTGGCGATCAACAACCACCGCACCCGGCGCGACGATCTGGACCTGCTGGTGCGGGAGACCGTGCGGCTTGGACTGGAGATTTCAAGGCGTGGCGTGGCTCTTCCTTCTCCCCTTGTGGGAGAAGGTGGATGAGGGGTGTTCCAGCTTGATACTGACGGCACTCCGTCCGCACCCCTCAACCGTCTTGGCGCTGCGCGCCAATCCACCTTCTCCCACAAGGGGAGAAGGAAGAAGGAGCGGCGCTGGCCCCGACAATTGGTCGTCTGCAAGGCTACGCCTCGAGCCAAACCTTCTCGAAATGCTGCTCGAGCGACTGGTGCTGCTCGCAGCCATGCACGCCCTTGCGGTAGGTGCGGTAGACCGAGCGCCAGTAGGGCTGGATGATGACGCCGGAATCGCGCAGATTTTGTTCGATCTTGGCCATGAGCTCCTTGCGGGCGCCGGGATCGGGCATCGCCAGCGCCTTGTCGAGCAGACTATCGAATTCCGGATCGGCGTAGGCGCTCTCGTTCCATGCGGCGCCAGACTTATAAGCGAGCGCCAGCACCTGGACGCCGAGCGGCCGGCCGAGCCACTCCGTGCAGGAGAAAGGATATTTGCTCCAGTCGTTCCAGAAGGTCGCGGCCGGCAGCACGGTGCGCTTGATTTTCAGCCCGGCCTCGCGCATCTGCGCGGCGATGGCGTCGCCGGTGCTCTTCTGCCAGTCGACGTCGACCGAGATGAGTTCGTATTCGTGGTCGGCCTTGCCGGCCTCGGCGAGCAGGGCCTTGGCTTGATCAATGTTGCGGACGGCCGGGCCGATATCGGCATATTCGGGATGCATCGGCCCGACATGATGGTTCTCGGCAGGCTTGCCGCGGTTGTCCATGCCGATCTTCAGCACAGCGGCGTTGTCGACGGCGAGCTGGGCGGCGCGGCGCACCTTGATGTCGTCATAGGGCGGATTGCCGATATTGAACCGCGCGACGATGGTCGAGCCGGTGGCGATTTCCGAATTGCTCAGGCCCATGGAGTCGGTCTGCGCAACCGTGTCGGAGGCGGTTTCGTGGTCGGTGTCGATCTCGCCCGATTCGAAGGCCGACAGCATCGCATTGGGGTCGGAGCCGTAGTCCACCCATTTGATGCCGTCGAGGTAGAACTCGCCCTTCCACCATGGCTTGTCTTTGCGGCGGACTTCGGCGCCGACCTCGGCGTCCCATGCCACGAGTTCGCAAGGCCCGGTGGTGATCGCCAATGCCTTCAGCGGATCGCCGTCGCCTTCATAGCTGCGGTGCATGATCAGCGCCGGGTAGTCGGCCATGCCGGCGATCAGCGAAATGTCGGGCTTCGGCAAATTGAGCCGCACGGTGACGTCGTCGACGCGCTCGATGCCGCCGTCGACGGGCTTCTTGGTATCGGCGTTGACCAGTGCGCCCATGCGCGCGGCGACCGAATTGCCGGCGACGGACGCATCGCACCAGCGCGTCAGATTGTGGATCACGTCGTCGGCGTTGAAGGTGTCGCCGTTCGACCAGGTGATGCCCTTGCGGACATGCAGCGTCAGCACGCGGGCGTCGTCGCTGGTTTCCCAGCTCTCGAGCAGCCATGGCTCGAAGGTGAAGTCGCGCTTCCAGCGCACCAAATATTCGTTGCACTGGCGGGCGACGTTGGACATCTCGACGCCGTCGAAGGTGCGCGGATCCTTCCAGCCCTTGACGTTCATGGCGACACGCAAGATGCCGCCGCGCTTCGGCTCCTCGGCCCTGGCCGGTGACGGCGCAAGCCCGCCGAGCGCCAGCGCGCCGGTAGCGCTGACGCCGAGCGCAGCCATGGTGGCGAGATATTCGCGCCGGTTCATCTGGCCTTTCTTGAAGCCATCGGCGACGGGCTCGGCCTGCGGATGCAATGATCTGCCGGTCAACATGAATTTCATCGTCGTTCCCCTGTTGTTGGGCGCCCCGGCCAATCGCCAAACGCGGGGGACGGATGCGATCGCCGGGACGCCATTGCCTCGGGGATGATAGGGCGGGCTTCCCCAGGGGAGTGTTCGGACTTCCGCAGTTCTTGTGCGCTGTTCCGCAAACGGAAGATCCCGCTCACCCGGATTGCCAACCGAATTACGAAGGGCAATTCGGGGCAATCCGACCTCTCCCCCGGGGGAGAGGAGGTCGCCAGCGTTGATGCCAGCCTCTTCTCCCCAGCGGGGAGAAGGTGGACGCGAAGCGGCCGGATAAGGGGGGCCTTCGCAACCTCAGTAAGGCCAGTCGCCTTTGCCGAGCGCGGCGATGGCCGCAACGATGCGGGCGAAGGCTTCGCCGGCGCGCGGCACGGTCTTGCGGCCGCGTAGAAAGCCATGCACGAGGCGCGGCTCCTCATGCCACCAGGCGCGACCGCCGGCGGCCAGGATGCGGTCGCGATAGGCCTCGCCTTCCGAGGACAGCGGGTCGCATTGCGCGGTGACGATGACCGTCGGCGGCAGCCCGGAGAAGTCGGTGTCGCTGAGCGGCGAAAAGGTCGGGTCGTCTTGCGACTGTCCCTTCGCCGACCGGATCTGGCGATAGAACTCGATGTCGCGCAACGTCAGCAGCGGCGCTTCGGCGTGCTTGACATAGGAGCCGGCGCTCTCTTTGCCAACTGGTTCCGGGCCGCCGAGCTCGGCATAGATCAGCACCTGGCCGATCGCATGGCGAGGATGGCGGTGTGTCGCCTGTGCCACCGCAGCGGCCAGATTGCCGCCGGCGCTTTCGCCGCAGAGCACTATCGGCAGGCCGGCCGTCGCCGCCGCCCATTCGAATACGGCCAGCGCATCGTCGAAGGCGGCCGGATGCAGATGCTCGGGCGCCAGCCGGTAATCGGCGGACAGCACGGCAAAGCCGGTGCCGGCGCAGATCTCGGCGCAGATGTCGTCATGGCTGTCGAGCCCGCCAAGGACGAAGCCGCCGCCGTGATAATAGACAACCATCGCCTGCGGCGCCGTGCCCGCCATCTGGTAACGCCGGACCGGGATCGCACGGTCGCCGGCAGGAACCGCGCTGTCGCTGGCCTTGACGCCGGGTGGGTAGGGCTCGCGAAACATCCGGCACATGGCATCATAGACCGCCCGCTGCCTGTCGATCGGCATGTAGACGATTTCGGGCGGATACCACTCGTTGACCCGATCGATATAGGCCCACAGCTCCGGATCGAGCAGCGTTTGGTATTTTCCGCGCCCTCTCGTTCCGGGTCGCTCGGCCTCAGTGATCATCGCTGCGCGATCCCGCTCAGAGCTCGGCGTAGAGCCGGGCAGCATTTTCATAGCTGAAGCGCAGCGGCACCGAGCCCTCGACCTGCCAGGCTTCGACCGTCTCGCCTGCCAGCAGCCGGCAGGCGCCGTCGGTGGTGGTGACGGCACCGCCATAGAGCCGGTTGGCAAGGTTGAGGATGGCCGTCTGGTGCATCGCCGTGCTGCCGCTGCCGCAGGCATCCTTGACCAGCAGCACTCGAAACCCGAGCGCCACCGCATCCTTGACGGTGGCATCGATGCAGGCCTCGGTCCAGACGCCGGCAACGACCAGCCACTCGATGCCGTCGGCCTTCAGCCGCTCGGCGGCAGGCCCCGCGCGGAAGGCGCTGGCATCGGTCTTGACCAGCATCATCTCGCCTGTCGCCGGGCCCACTTCCGCGCAGATCGCAGTCAGCGGATCGTCCTTGTCGGAAAACGCCGACTTGCCGCTGGCCTCGACCGGGTGGAACGGCCGCGCCGTGGCGAGATCGACGATATAGGCCCAGTGGTAAAGGGGCACATTGTTGGCCCGCGCCGCCTCCTGCAGCCGCTGGACGTTGGCGAGGATGTCGCCATAGCCTTCGACCAGATAGCGCTTGTCCCGCCGATGCTCCTCCTGGAGATCGATGAACACCGCCGCCACCTTGCCGCGCTTGATCGAGATCGGGCTTTTCATGCAAAACTGCCTGTCAGCACTCAAACATACCTGTCAAGGAAATCATCCTCATAGGGGAAGCGCGACAGGAGCTCGGTGCCGGTCTCGGTGATCAGGATCTCGTCTTCCAGCTTGACGCCCTCGCGGCCGCCCTTCTCGCCGATATAGCTTTCGACGCTGACCACCATGCCGGGCACGATGACACCGTCGCGGCCATAGGTCTCGTAGTCCATGGCGTGCGCTATGAACGGCGTTTCGCCATGCATGCCGACGCCGTGCATGACCGAGGTATAACGCTGGTCGACGAAGCGGTCCGGTATCTTCCAGGCCCTTTCGGCAATCTCGCGAAACGCCATGCCCGGCTTGACGACCCCGATATTGTGCTGAACCTGGTCGTGCGCCATGCGGTAGAGCGACTTCTGATAATCCGTCGGCTTGCCCGGTCCGCAACGGAAGGTGCGCGAAAAGTCCGAATAATAGCCGTAGCAGCCGATCGTATCGGTATCGAGCGCCAAGAGTTCGCCCGGCCTGATCTTGCGGCCGCTCGCCTCGTTGAACCACGGATTGGTGCGCTGGCCCGAGGTCAGCAGCCGGGTCTCGATGAACTCGCCGCCTTGCCGGATCACCTCACCATACATGATGGCGAACAGCTCGTTTTCGGAAACGCCGGGCTTGACCGCCTCGCGCACCGCATAGACCGCAGCCTCGGCACCAGCCATCGACACCTGCAGGCATTTTACTTCCTCGGGCGTCTTGACCGCGCGCACCGCCAAAATCTCGCCCTGGCAATCGCGGACGTCGCAGCCGCGCTTTTCCAGCGCCAGTGCCTGCAGATGGCTGCAGCGGTCAAGGCCGAGCTTCATCGAGCCGCCGCCATGCGCCTTGAGCAATTCGGCGATCTCATCGGCGAACGGGCCGGCGGTCTCGTCGTCGCGGCCTGACACCGATGACCAGACCAGCTTGGACGGACGCGCCTCGTCGATCGTGTCGAGCACCATCGAGACATGGTAGCTCTGCGGATATTCGAACAACACGATCGGCCCTTCGGTGGGGATGAAGAAGTAGCGCGTCGAGTTGCGCAGGAAATAGCCGAACATGTTGCGCGAGCCGGTGGCGTAGCGCTGGTTGTAGGGGTCGAACAAAACGACGCCGCCATAGCCGGCCTCGCGCATCCAGGCGCGCAGCCTGGCCAGCCGGCCCTTGCGCAGCGCGCCGGCGTCGATGAAGGACGGCTCGGTGTCCGACAGCCACATGCCGCCGGCCGGATCCGCCGCCGCCGGGTGGCGCATGCGGTCTTTGAAGTCGACGTCCTCGGTGCTGTCGGGGTCAAAAACGACAATGCTCATGGGTGCCTCCTGGAAGCGGCGAGGATGGGCCATGCGCCGCGTAGAGGCTGTGCGAGATACCGCAGATGTTGTGCGAAATACCGCTTGAAGTCGTTCCGTAGCGTTCTACGGCGCCCCCCTCTGTCCCTGCCGGACATCTCCCCCTCAAGGGGGGAGATCGGCTCGTCATCGCCGCTTTCGTGAATTTCCACCGTCGCAGGAGGAGCGGAGCATCGAAGCTGCCAATCTCCCCCCTCGTGGGGGAGATGTCCGGCAGGGCAGAGGGGGGCGCTGTCCCGCCAACATCCGAAATACCTAATGCCTCCGCATCACCTTCGGCGCATGGCCATGCTCCTCCCGAAACGCCCGCGCAAAGCTCGACATTGAGGCAAAGCCGCAGGCCAGCGCCACGTCGCGCACCATCAGCGTCGAATGCGCCAGGAGGTCGGCGGCGCGTTTCAGCCTGAGGCGGCGGTAATAGCCGTTGGGCGAGATGCTGAGCTCGGAGCGAAAATTGCGTTCGAGCTTGTCGGAGGAGACGCCAAGCCTATTCGCCAACTCCGCCATGCCGAGCCGCTCCTCCACCGCATCCTCCATGATGGCGATGGCCGACAGCACCAGTTCGTTCTGCACGCCGGTCCGCAGCCTGAGCGGCATCAGCTTGCGGTCGACGCTGGAGCGCAGCGGGCTGTGCACGAACCATTCGGCGACGCCGGCGGCCAGTTCGGCGCCATAATCGCTGGTGATGATCTCCAGCATCATGTCGAGGCTGCCGACGCCGCCGGCCGAGGTGAATCGCTTACGGTCGATGACGTAGAGATCGCGCCTCAGTTCGATGTCCGGAAACGCTTCGGTGAACGCCGCCTGGCTGGTCCAGTGCAAGGTGCAGGCATGGCCGTCGAGCAAGCCGGCCCGCGCCAGGAAGAAGGCGGCATCCGCCACCGCGCCGATATGGGCGCCGCCGCGCAGGCTCCTGCGGATCCAGCTCACCGCATCGTGCGCGACGAGATGATCGGCATCGCCGCCCGAGCAGACGACGATGCGATCGACCTTCGGCGCATCGCCGGCAAAAAAGCCCGGCTGGATGACGACGCCGTTCGAAGCCTCGACCGGACCTTCGGCGGCGCCGACAATGATCCAGCGGTAGCAGTCTCGCTTGGCAAGCACGTTGGCGGCCCGCAACGGCTCGATGACCGAACTGAACGCCATCATCGGAAAGCCGGGGAAGACAAGCACGGCAAAGGTGAGGGGGCCGTCGGTGGGTCTGGATGGGTCGCGTGTGGGGGTGGTCATTGGTAAGGATGCCCGATCGGTCGGCAGGGAGCCACAATTCCTGCGCGATGTGTAGTTCCTGCCGCGCCATCGCATCCAAGCGCGGCGTCAGCGCGAAGCGATGTCCCGGAGATTTCGCGCTCTCACGATCCAGGAATTCGACTTCATTATCACGCCTTCCGGCCTCCCAAGCCCTCCGCAGAACTACCCGGAGGGGACGCGGAAGGCAATATCATCTTGCATAGCGGCGCCCAGAATGCGCGCGACAGAAACTTGCGCAAATTAATAGGTTGCGCAATTGTACGTAGGCTTGGGCGAGATTTCTTAGGGAGTGGGGGCATGACACTTACCACGCAGCAGCAGATACTTATCGAGCAACGAGTGACTAATGAGGCAAAATCAACGGGCGCTGCATACCTGATTTGGTTTTTGCTTGGGGGCCTCGGCGTTCACCGTTTTTACCTTGGTCGCACCGGGAGCGGTATCGCTCAGCTGATGCTTTTCATTTTTGGATGGATAACCTTGCCCATCTTCGTCGGCGCTTTCCTTCTCATCACCTTGGCTATTTGGGTTCTTATCGACGCCTTTTTGATCCCGGGCATGGTCCAGTCACACAAAGAAGAGGTCCGACGAGGCTTGACCAGCAGCGCTTTGATCATGAGTAGCTCATGATGCGTTAACATGCGGGGACCAGCCAGAGAAAGATTGGCAGCTCGGCATCGTGCCCGATCGTGCGCAAGCCGCTGCGCGGGCAAGCCTAGCGAGAGGCACCATCATCGCTACGTTCGGTGGTGCCGGCTTTCGCCCTTGGCAAAAAGGAACTATCAATCTATCGGCTTTATGATCGGCGGTTAAGGTCGAGACTGGTACACATGGCACAGCGCGTCAAAGCCAACATCCGGCCGGCTCTAATAACGTGGGCGAGAGAAAGCGCGGGATTTACGCCAGCGGAAGCTGCTTCGCGCCTCAAGCACGAAGAGGACGCTTATCTCGCATGGGAAGCTGGCGAGGAGATGCCCACGCTCCCGCAGTTGCGCAAAATAGCAGAATTGTTCAAGCGACCTCTTGCCGTATTCTACCTGCCGGAGCCTCCGAAAACTTTTCAGGTAATGAGAGATTTGCGGC
This sequence comes from Mesorhizobium sp. M0296, assembly GCF_040321675.1. Lineage (NCBI taxonomy): Bacteria > Pseudomonadati > Pseudomonadota > Alphaproteobacteria > Hyphomicrobiales > Phyllobacteriaceae > Mesorhizobium > Mesorhizobium sp. M0296. The sequence continues at coordinate 19,643 of NZ_JAMYRZ010000011.1, read as the reverse complement.
GCCTGCCAGGGGTGGGATTCCGTCGTTATCCGCCAGGGCTGCAGCTAGAAATCAGGATGGCCACTGAACGACGGGAGCTTGCGAGAGAACTAGCCGACGATCTCGGACAAGAATTAATTCGATTTGATATGCAGGCCGCGTTGAATGATCGGCCTGACAACGTTGGTGAAACAATAAGATCCGCATTGGGTATCACTACAGCCCTGCAAAATGCGTGGCGCGACAGCGACGGACGAGCATCCTTCAACGCGTGGCGTAGTCGCATAGAAGCGAAGGGTGTCCTGATTTTTCAAACCACGAGGTTCGATACTGAAGAGGCTTCAGGATTCGCCATAGCTGACGATATACTCCCAATCATTGCAGTTAACAGAAAGGATCCACCTACGCGCCGAACGTTCAGTTTGGTTCACGAACTCGCGCATCTGCTCCTGAAGGTGAGCGGCGTGTCGGATCTAGACACTGACGCGGCGCGGCCGGCTGAAGACCAGCGATTAGAAATCTTCTGTAATCATGTAGCGGCAGCCTCATTAATGCCGCGCGATGCTGTGCTGAACGATCCTCGGATATCTGGCCGGCCGCTTCGCAGCACGGATTGGTCGGACAATGAGATTAGCGACATCGCCAGATCATTCGGGGTAAGCCGCGAGGCAATCCTCCGCAGGCTGCTGACGTTCGACCGCACGACGCCTGAATTTTACACGATGAAACGGGGGCAATATCAGGCTGAAAGGCAGGCATGGCTGAAAAAACAAAAACAGGAAGCCAGCGAGGGCCCTGGCATCCCCAGGAATATGCCTCAAGAGACGCTTAGCAACTTCGGCAAACCCTTGGTCCAGATGATCATCGGGAATTACCACCAGGAGAATCTGACGCTCAGTGAAGTCTCGGGGTATCTCGGCATCAAAGCCAAACACCTGCCGAAGCTTGAGCTGCTTTCCGGGTTTCGCTGATGGATCTGTGGCCGAGCTACAGCATCGACAGCAGTTCCCTAATGCATGGTTGGTGCCGGGTCTACCGACCTAAAAACTTTGGCTTCGTCTGGGACAGGCTGGAAGCGCTGGCAGTAGAAGGTCGATTGAAAGCTTCTATCGAGGTGCTTCACGAAATCGCAAAAAAAGACGACGATCTATTCAAATGGTGCAAGGAACGGCAAGAGGTTCTTTTCGTCGAGGTAGATGACGATTGCCAAGCGCATTTGGCACGGATAATGGCCGCATATCCTCGATTAGTCGACACAGTCAAAGGGCGCTCAGGCGGAGATCCTTTCGTAATTGCCTTTGCGTCATCTCAAGGAAATTCCTGCGCCGTAGTCACCGAAGAACATCCCGGTAGAATGAGGATTCCCGATGTTTGCCGTTTCGAGGGCATAACTTGCATCGGGCTGGCAGACCTGATCGAAAAGGAAGATTGGCGCTTTTCGTAGGTAGACGATCAGAAACCCGTCGCCGGTCGCTATATATCGATCGGCACGGCGCACGTACGTCTCAACCGATCGAGGATCCCCATGGCGAGACACTTCCCTGATACGGAAGCGGTTGCCCGCCACACAGCCCCTTCAACTCGCCAGCGCCTGATCCAGATCCGCGATCAGGTCGTCGCCATCCTCGATCCCGGCCGACAAGCGCACCAGCGAATCGGATATCCCGATCTCGGCGCGTTTTTTCGCCGGGATCGAACCGTGCGTCATCAGCGCCGGGTGCTCGATCAGGCTTTCGACGCCGCCGAGGCTTTCGGCCAGCGTGAACAGTTGCGTATGTTCGAGGAAGCGTTTGGTGCCGGCGAGGTCGCGGTCGAGCTCGACCGTGATCATGCCGCCGAAGGCGTGCATCTGCCGCCTGGCGATGGCGTGCTGCGGGTGGCTGGGCAGGCCGGGATAGATGACACGGCGGATGTCGGGACGGCTTTCCAGCCAGTGCGCGATCTTCTGGCCGTTCGACGAATGGCGCTCCATCCTGAGCGCCAGCGTCTTCAAGCCGCGCAGCGCCAGGAAACTGTCGAACGGCCCTGAAATGGCGCCGATGGCGTTCTGCAGGAATTTCAGCCGGTCGGCGAGATCCTTGTTGTCGCCGATCACGGCGACGCCGCCGACCATGTCGGAATGGCCGTTGAGGTATTTCGTCGTCGAATGGACCACGATGTCGATGCCGAGCTCCAGCGGCCGCTGCAGATAGGGGCTGCAGAAAGTGTTGTCGGCGACTGAGAGCACGCCTTTGCGCCTGGCAAGTGCTGCGACGCCTTCGAGGTCGACGACACGCAGCAGCGGGTTGGTCGGCGTCTCGACCCAGAGCATTTTGGTTTCCGGGCGGATCGTCGCCTCGACCGCGGCAAGGTCGGTGAAGTCGACGAAGTCGACCTGCAAATTGGCCGAGCGCTTGCGCACCCGTTCCAGCAGCCGGAACGTGCCGCCATAGATGTCGTCGGTCGCGACGATATGCGCGCCTGAATCGAGCAATTCGAAAATGGTTGCGATCGCCGCCAGCCCCGAAGCGAAGGCGAAGGCGGCGGTGCCGCTTTCGAGGTCGGCCACCGCGCGCTCGAAGGCGAAGCGGGTCGGGTTCTGGCTGCGGGCATATTCAAAGCCCTTGTGCACGCCCGGGCTCTGCTGACCGTAGGTCGAAGTTGCATAGATCGGTACCATCACCGCGCCCGTCGTCGGGTCGTGGCTCTGGCCGCCATGGATAGTGCGCGTCGAAAAGGCGAGGCGGTTTTTGCCCGATACGGTGGCTTTGACGGTCATCGGGCGCGCCTCAGATGGTTGATCAGGTCGATGCGTGTTATCAGGCCGATGAATTCGTCGCCGTCGAAGACGATGGCGACCTCGTTGCGATCGAAGACCGGCAGCAACGCGTCCAGCGTCTGGCTGGCTTGCAGCGTGTGCAGGGTAGAGGTCATAGCCGTACTGACCGGGGCCTTGAAGCGGTCCCAGCGGCTGTCATAGGGGCCTTCGACCTTGGCGAGGATATCGCTTTCGTCGATGATGCCGACGAGCTTGCCCTCGTCCAGCACCGGCAGCTGCGAGACATCCGATCGGCGCATGCGGCCATAGGCGTTGAGCAGGCTTTCGTCCGGGCCGACGGACACGACATCGCCGGTGCGGAGCGTGCGCATGACCAGGTCGCGCAGATCGCCATGCTGCTCCTGCTCGGCCAGGCCCTGCTCGACCAGCCAGAAATCGTCGAAGACTTTCGACAGGTACTTGTTGCCGCTGTCGCAGACGAAGGTAACGACGCGCTTCGGCACCGCCTGCTCGCGGCAATAGCGAAGCGCTGCCGAAAGCAGCGTGCCGGACGACGAGCCGGCGAGGATGCCTTCCTTCGAAAGCAGGTCGCGCACCGCCAGCATGCTCTGCTTGTCGGGGATGGAATAGGCCTTCCTGACCAGCGACAGATCGGCATTGGGCGGGACGAAATCCTCGCCGATGCCTTCGACGGTCCAGCTCCCGGCCTCTATCATCTTGCCGGTCTTGATCAACGGCGCCAGCACCGAGCCGACCGGATCGGCCAAAATCATCTCGGTCTTCGGCGAGACTTTCGCAAAATAACGGCCGAGCCCGGTCAGCGTGCCGCCGGAGCCGACGCCGACGACCACCGCATCGACATCGCCTCCGAGCTGTTGAAAGATTTCCGGCCCGGTCGTGGTTTCGTGGGCCAGCGGATTGGCCGGGTTGGCAAACTGGTTGGCGTAGAAGGCGCCGGGCAACTCGGCGGCGATCTTTTCGGCCACGTCCTGATAATATTCGGCATGGCCCTTGCCGACATCGGAACGCGTCATGCGCACTTCCGCGCCGAGCGCCCGCAGATGCTGGATTTTTTCGCGCGACATCTTGTCGGGCACGACGAGGATGATGCGGTAGCCCTTGGGGATGCCTACCTGGGCGAGGCCAAGACCGGTATTGCCGGCAGTCGCCTCCACGATGGTGCCGCCGCGCTTCAGTCTGCCCTGTTTTTCGGCGGCGGTAATCATCGACAGCGCTATGCGGTCCTTGATCGAGCCGCCGGGATTCTGGCTTTCGAGCTTGATGAACAGCCGGCACTTGCCGATGTCGAATTTGGTCAGCTCGACGACCGGTGTCTGCCCGATCAGGTCGAGAACCGAGGCATAGGGCGGGCGCAGGCGGGACGATGCATCGTCCGGTGCCACGATCTTGTGCTTGCTCATGTCAGATGCTCCGTTGCCAGAATGAGCAACCGCCCTGGAAGACGGCAACCTACCGTCTTTTCCAGCCGTTTGCAGTTGGAAAGAAGATAGATCGTGCCAATCCGGCCGCCAGCAGGGGAATGGAATTTCGCGAAAGCTTCGCCGGCCTGCAGGCAGGGCAAAAGATTTGCAGAACCTGCCTGGGACTAAACGCACCATCTCGTTCGTTGCCGCCGCCGATTCCGCCATGCTACCCGGCGTTGGGCGAACAGCAATGCAAGGAATGGCCGATGAAGATTCTTGCCTATGACAATTTCAAGCCCGGCGTCACGCTCGACGATTTGCGGCCTTATCTGCGCGACGAAGTTTCGAATGTCTGGCGGCTCTGGAAGGCGGGGATCGTGCGCGAGAATTATGCGCGCGGCGATATTGGCGGCGTCATCATCGTCTTCGAGCTCGACAGCGTCGCGGAAGCGCGGCGCTACACCGAGGACTTCCCGCTGTCCAAGGCCGGGCTGCTGGAATGGCACTTCATCGCCTTCGACGCGCCATTGCCGCTGGAATTCCTGTTCGATCCGACGGTCGATATCGCCAAGCCATGGGACCGGACTGCGGCATGATCCGGGCGAGCGACGGGATCGAAATCCCGGCCAGCCTGGCTGAGTGGTGCGATCCGCGCGGCACGGCGCTGGTGGTCTACGACATGCAGGTCGGCATCTGCCGCCAGGTGGCCGGCGCCGCGACCATCGTCGAGCGTACCGGCACGGTGCTGGAAGCGGCGCGCATGGCCGGAATGCGGGTGGCGTTCACGCGCCATCTGTCGCTGCCGCGCAAATGGATGGGCGCGACGCAGCTGCGCACCGCCATGGCCTGGCAGCGGCGCGACAGCCCCGACACGGTCGAGCCGTGGTTCCTGCGCGATGCCGAAGCGACGCGGATCGTGCCCGAGCTGGAACCCCGCGATGACGAGGCGGTGTTCGACAAGCTCACGATGTCGGCCTTCGATTCCACCGCGCTCGGCTTTGCCTTGCGCGATTGCGGCGTGCGCACGATAGCGCTCGCTGGCATCGCCATGGAGATCGGCATCGAGCCGACCGTTCGCCAGGCGACCGACAATGGCTTCGTCGCTATGGTAATCGAGGACGCCTGTGGCTTCGGGAACCGCGAAGCGCGCGCCCGCTCGATGGCGACGCTACGCTTCCTCGGCGAAGCCGTCGTCACCGACGTCGCAAGCTTCTGCAGCGCGCTTGCCGGTGCGGGTTGAGGGCAGTCGGCTTGCCGGCGCGACCCACCGTTTCACGGGAACGCCGAACCGCTCTATGCCTTTGTTTTCAGGCAATTGCAGATTGAAAAACCGCTCCGCGCTTTTCCCGGAATTGATCTAGGTGGTGGCTGCGCCATCGGTGCGAAAACGCACGCCCTCGGCGCGGCCATGCACGCTGCCCCAGTCATAGAGTGCCTGGAGCGCAGCGGCGAGATCACCGCCGCGACCGGTCAAGGCGTAGCGCCCCTTGCCGTCGGGCGACGTCTCGAGCGTGACGAAGCCGATCTCGACAAGCTCGGCCAGGCGCTGCGTCAGCATCTTGTCCGAGAGCGAGGGGCGCAGGTCGGAATAGCGCATCGGCTGTTCCTTGATGCGCGCCAGGATCACCGTCTTCCATTTGCCGCCGAGCGCGTCGAGCGCGAACTCGACCGGACAGCCGTAGAGTCTTCCGCGTTGGGTCATGCGCCATGGTAGGCAAGGCACGGTGACGACGGAAGCAGAATTTGCCCGGTCATCTGGCCAGGGTCGCGGCTCACGGCCTGGCCGTCTACAAAATCCATGGAGGAGAACGAAGATGAGCGTCCGCGACACCGATCCGGTCAATGCGAGACAGCCGAAACGTGTGGCGTCATCGCCAACCCGGCTGTCTCGACCACCACGGGCTGGACGGTCGGCTTCTGGTGGAGCGAGCTCCCGCACCCTTGGTTCGCCTTCACCGAACGAGGCTATGTGGTCGAGATCTTTTCACCCGGCGGCAGGTGTCCTGCGTCCGGAACTGCGTCAAGACAGAGGCGGCCTCATCCGAGTAAGCGCTTGCTTAGCCGCGCACACTGCAGGCGAATATCGGGAATGGCGTCGATTTCGAAGAAGGTGCCGCGCGTCAGTGGCCCGACGGCGAGGATCTTGGCCGACACCGTGCCGTCGCCGGCGATGACCTCGCAGTTCGCGGTCACGTCGAGGCCGAGGCGCAGCGGATCCGGCCGTGCCAGCCCACGCTCGACCAGCGACCGCACCACGCTGTTCGAGGTGGTCGAGATGTCCCTGGCGATGCCTGTGCAATCATAGATGCGAGCAAAGTCGAACCTTTCGAGGTGCTGCGTGTGGCGCGACTGGACCTGTACGCTGAAGCCGTCGCCGGCTGCGATCTCGACGACGCGCCCGGCGACAAGGCGGATGCGGTCCGCTTGCACCGCCTCGGCAATGCGGGCGTAGACTTCAGGCGCCATGCGGTGGCGGTGGATGTCCCACCAGGCCTTGGTGTGCTCGACGAAGCGGCGCTTGGCCGAGGACGGCCAGTTCTGCCAGATCTTCTGGTTGAAGGGTCTCAGACCGTCGACGACGTCGCGCCAGTCGATGCCGGCCTTCTGGTTTTCCCGGATCAGGTCGCGGAACCAGCCGACGAAATAGGAAAGCTGGGTGCCGAGCGGAATGTCGGCAACGTCGAGCTTGATCGGATTGCCCTTGCGATGCGGCGAAGGCAGCAGGCCGCGCCGCGACACCGCGACGATCGCGCCGCGGTGGCCGCGCTGCTCGAGCGACAGGAAGGCATCGACCATGCTCAAGCCGGTGCCCAGCACCAGGACTCGGGCTTCGGGGTCGAGCGCAGTGTCCGCCTCGGATCCCATCCTGATCGCATGCCCCTGCCCCGCCCCCGGCTCTTCGTCGTGGCCGGTGGCGAGCACGGCAAGATGCGCAACCACGCTGGTGCCGTTGGCCAGCGCCACTTCGACGCCTGACGCGGTCGGCGAGATCGACAGGCTCTCTTCGCGGATCAAGCGCAGCCGGCCCGTCTGCTGCTCACGCGCCTCGAGCTCGTCGAGCAACTCCTTGAGATAGCGGGCGTAGACGCTGCGCGGCGCATAGACCGGCGCCTGTTCCGGCGTTGCCAGGCCGCGTTCAAGCAGCCAGCGCGAGAAATTGCCGGGATCGTCGGCATAGGCGCTCATGCCCGACGCGCTGACATTCAGCACATGCGCCGACAGCAGCGTTGAATAGGCCATGCCTTGCCCAAAATGCGGGCGTTTTTCGATCAGGCTGACACGTAGATCGGGATTGGGCGACTTCAGCAGATGCGCGGCAAGCACGACGCCGCTGGCGCCGCCGCCGACAATGATGATCGAACTTGGCGTAGCGCGCCCGGTCATGCGCACACCAGCTGTCCTGGCGATCGTCGCCGGCTCAGGAGAGATTGGTTCAGGCCTGGATTTTCAACGCCGCCGAAAAATCCTCGTCGCCGGCGATGTCGCGCATTTCCGCGAGGCTGCGCTGATCCAGCACCTCGGCGATGGCCTGCCGGACCTCCAGCATCAGGTGTCGGACTTGGCATGTCGCCTCGTTGCAGTCTTCGCAGCGCTGATACTGGGTGCGGCTGGCGCAAGGAATGGGGGCAAGCGGCCCGTCGAGTACGCGCACGACGTGGCCGACCTTGATCTCGTCCGCCGGGCGTGCCAGCCGGTAGCCGCCCTCCTTGCCCTTGCGGCTCTGAACGAAACCGGCATTGCGCAATTCGCCAAGAATGGCATCGAGGAACTTCTTCGGAATATTGTTTCCTGTGGCGATGTCGTTGACGAAGGCGAGCTTTCCAACCGGCAGGCGCGCCAGATGGACGAGCGCCTTGAGGCCGTATTTACCTTTTTTCGTGAGCATAACCCGCACGTTTCTCTGTCATGCGATGACGCAAGGCCACCGGTTGCGAAACGCCTGGCGTGCCTCCCCGCCGCGTCCAAGCTGTCACTACAGATAAATTCTAGTGACATGATATACAAGCCGAGAAACGTTGATTTTGCTTCGTTTTCACGCCGCAATGGCCATTTTGGCCGGGGCTTGTGCTCTTGGAAGCACAGAAGCCGCCGCGAATGGCGCACCGGCAAACGGGCCGGCGGCAGGAATGTCCCGATCGGCGAGAATACCGACAGCAGCTTCTGCCCCTGAATTTGAAGGCCAAAGCATGCCGCGCGCGGCAACAAGGAGGGTGGCGTCGCTCATCGTCCTCTCCAATCCTTCAATGTCGATAAGGATACTAGACTTAACCGCGAACACAGGGAACTTGATTCCAATTTCCTGGCCATCCACAGCATGGATTTGCCGATGCAGGGGCGAAAACGGGAAAATCGTTGTTGCGCGCATGGACGACGTGGAAGAGGTTCCCGGGCAAGGACGATGGTTCTCACCCGGGCCATCACCCAGAAGCGCGGGAACTGCCATAGCCAGATGACTTTTTCTAACAAGACCGCACCGATTGGAAGGATTTAACTCTACAAGAACGATAGAGTTAGATGACTATGAAACGCAATCCGGGTTTTTCTCGTTTCCAGGAGCCTTTCATGTCCACCATTTCGCGACGTATCGTTCTCTTGTCCTCGGCGGCTCTGGCGGGCGCCGCCTTCCTCGGCCCGGCCGATGCGCGGGACCTCAAGATCACTATCGGCTACCAGACGGTGGTCGAACCCTCGAAGGTGCCGCAGGCCGACGGCGCCTATGAGAGCGCGACCAAGGCGACAATCGACTGGCGGAAATTCGATTCCGGCGCCGACGTGATCGCGGCGATCGCTTCCGGTTCGGTCGACATCGGTTATGTCGGCTCGAGCCCGCTGGCGGCGGCGGCGAGCCGCGAGCTTCCAATCCAGACAATCTTCGTTGTCGGGCTGATCGGCGAATCCGAGGCCCTTGTCGCCCGCAACGGCGCCGGCATCGAGAAGGCCGCCGACCTTGCCGGCAAGAAGGTGGCGGTGCCCTTCGTTTCGACGACGCATTACAGCCTGCTTGCCGCGCTGAAGCATGAGGGTGTCGACCCGAAGTCGGTCGATATTCTCAATCTGCGGCCACCGGAGATCGCGGCGGCATGGGCGCGAGGCGACATCGACGCCGCCTATGTATGGGATCCGGCACTCGGCCAGATCAAGACGACGGGCAAGGTCGTGCTGGATTCCTCCCAGGTCGCCGCCTGGGGCGCGCCGACCTTCGACGCCTGGATCGTGCGCACCGACTTCGCCGAAAGGAACCCGGAAGCGGTGCGCGACTTCGTCAAAGTAACGGGCGCAGCCTATGCCGAGTTCCTGGCCAAGCCGGACGCCTGGTCGGTGACGTCGCCGCAAGCGGCGAAGATCGCCACGATCACCGGCGCCAAGCTGGAGGACGTGCCGCAACTATTGAGGGGCTATGTCTTCCCGACGCTCGAGGAGCAAGCCTCGGACAAGTTCCTCGGTGGCGGCACGGTCAAGGCGGTCGAGGCGACATCGGCCTTCCTCAAGGAGCAGGGCAAGATCGACGCCGTGCTGCCGGATTATTCGGAATACGTGTCGTCGAAATATGTCAGCGAAGCGCTTGCCTCGAACTGACGCCAACGCGCGCGGTTCTCCTTCCCTGACGCCGCGTGCTCCCTGCCCCGAACCGCTTGCGAGGAGCGGCTTCGGGGCAGACAGATTCGGAATATCGGCGAGGTTCCCATGACGCATCTCGTGCTCGACAAGGTCTCGGTCCACTATGACGGTCAGCCGGCGCCGGCGGTCGAAAATGTGTCGATTGAGATCGCCAAGGATGACTTCGTCGTCCTGGTCGGCCGCTCCGGCTGCGGCAAGACGTCGTTGCTCAATGTCGCTGCGGGCCTGGTCCAGCCTGTGCGCGGACGCGCCACGATTGGCGGCAGGCCGATCACGGCGCCAAGCTCTGAGCGCGCCGTCGTGTTCCAGAACGACGCGCTGTTTCCGTGGCTGACCGCGCGGGAAAATGTCGCCTTTGCGCTCAGGCTGCGCGGTGTCAGGGCGGCTGAACGGGCGCGGCGCGCCGACAAGCTTCTGGCGCTGGTGAAGCTCGACGGCGCCGGCGACAAGCGCATTTGGGAGCTTTCCGGCGGCATGCGCCAGCGGGTCGGCCTGGCCCGGGCGCTGGCGGCCGAGCCGCAATTCCTGCTGCTCGACGAGCCGCTGGGCGCGCTCGATGCGCTGACACGCGAACGCATGCAGACAACGCTGCTCGATCTGTGGACGGCAAGCCAGGTCGGCGTGCTGATGGTCACGCACGGCATCGAGGAAGCCCTGGTGCTGGCAACCCGTATCATTGTGCTCGCTCCCGGCCCTGGCCGGGTGGTGTGGAGCTTCGAGACCGGCTTCAGCCGGCGCTATGCAGCCGGCGAGGCCATTCGCAGCATCAAGGCCGATCCCGCCTTCGCCGCGGCGCGCGGCGAGCTGACCGACGCGATCTTCGAAGGGGAGGCAGCATGACCATTACCTCCTATACCGAGCGGCCGCAGCGCTCCAAGGTCGACGACGGAGGCGACGCGCTGTCGGTGCCATGGTCGCGGCCGCGGCCGAGACGCAGCCGCGTTTCGGCCCGCGTGGTTAGCGCGATCACCATTCTGATGATGCTGGCGGCGTGGACGGTATCGGCCCGCCTGCAATTGGTGTCGCCGGTTTTCCTGCCGTCGCCCGTGGCAGTCTGGAACAAATTTGCCGTCGTCGCCCGTGACGGCTTTGTCGACGCGACGCTGCTCCAGCATATCGCCGCCAGCGTGTGGCGGGTGTTTGCGGCGTTGATCATCGCCCTTGTCATCGGCGTTCCCATCGGCCTGGCTATCGGCATCAGCACGATCGGGCGCGGCATCTTCGATCCGCTGCTCGAATTCCTGCGGCCGATCCCGCCGCTCGCCTATCTGCCGCTGATCATTATCTGGTTCGGCATTGGCGAGCCGTCCAAGATCCTGGTGATTGCCCTTGCCATGCTGGCGCCGGTTGCGCTGTCGACGGCATCGGGTGTTCGCGGCGTCTCGCAGGAGCGCATCAATGCAGCGCGCTCGCTTGGCGCCACGCAGCGCCAGGTGATCAGGCACGTCATCCTGCCCAGCGCGCTGCCCTCGATCCTGACCGGTCTGCGCATCGCGCTCGGCGCCGGCTGGTCGACGCTGGTTGCCGCCGAACTGGTGGCAGCGACGCGCGGGCTCGGATTCATGATCCAGTCCGCTGCCCAGTTCCTCGTCACCGACGTGGTGGTGATGGGCATACTGGTGATCGCGGCCATTGCCTTCGTGCTCGAATTCATCATCCGCAGGATCGAGCGGGTGCTCGTCCCGTGGGCGGGGCGGGAGTAACCGGACCGGAGACGTGACGATGCCCCATTCCACCGCTGTACTGTTTGCGCATTTCGGCCATTGGCTCCGCCTGATCAAGGCCGGAGACAAACAGCCGCCTGACGGCGAACGCAAAACGCCGACGCCGGTCCAGCTGGATGCCGAGCGCAACCGCCTGCCACCGCGCGACGAAAGTTTCTACTGGGGCTGGCAATACTGGTCGCGGTGACCGGGCTGCCACGGTCCGCTGTGTGCTGCTCTGAAGGGAGCTTGAGCATGGACGCCTGCTCAACCACGCGAGCGGTTCGCCCAGGCCAGGCCGCCCAGGCCGACCAGCACCGTCACGATGCCGGCATAGAGCCATTGCGACTGGCCGGTCATGAAGCTGCCCTGGACCCAACCGATGCCTTGCAATGACCACAGCACGCCGATGGCGAGCACAATCAAGGCCAGCAGATTTTTGATCAATCTCATCGTTGCAAACTCCTTTTCAAAGTCGATCGCCAGCCGTGCCCTCGTACCGGTGGAAGAGCGAAAAGAAGCGGCCCGATCACGTCATCTTCTACTTAGATGCTAACCTCTGATCTTGCGCAACACATGCGGCGATCGGAGCAAAGATCATCAAGGAAGCTGTGCCGCTCTGCGGGAAATCTCTGACAAATTGTTTCGCACCGACTCCAAACGTGTAACATTGTCATGGAACCGACAGATCATTGCCGCATTTGCTGCCTCATTCGCCCCTAACCGCTGCGGGTCTGTCAACGGAGCCAGTCCCCAACACATGAACAAAAGCAACCGGACCGCGCTTGTCGCGGCCACTATCGCGGCTGGCCTGATGGTCGGCGCATCCAGTGCCAGCGCCGCCGCTCAGTGCGGCCGTGCCTCCTGGTACTCACTCCATTCCAGAACCGCTTCCGGCGAACGCATGAACCCGTCGGCGCTGACCGCAGCGCATCGCAGCCTGCCGTTCGGCACCAAGCTGAAGGTGACCAACCGCAACAATGGCCGCAGCGTCGTCGTGCGTATAAACGACCGCGGCCCGTTTATCAGGGGCCGGATGCTCGATCTGTCGAAGGGCGCCGCCAGCCAGCTTGGCTTCATCAGCTCGGGTCACACCGCTGTCTGCATGGCACGGGTCTAACGGCCGCCACGGCCGGACACCGCCTCCGACGCTCGTCCCCAATAGCCGTGCTGCTTGCCAGGCCTTCGCAGGTGCACATTGAGCCGGCTGTTGCCGTTCCAGGCGGATTCTCAACGCCTTGGACGAAAGAACGAGCATAAATCACGCAAGTTGACGTATTGCATCGCAGCAGATTGTTGCTAACTTCCCCGCAAGGCATTCAAGGCTCGGCGCTGCTCGTCGGCCCTTCGATCGCAGTCGGCAGCGGGGTTCTCGATGTTCTACCAGCTCTACGAACTGAACCACGCAGCTTTGCAGCCGGCCCGCCTCTATGCCGATGCGATGCGCCTGTTCTACTCCAATCCGCTCAATCCGGTTTCACACACGTCCTGGGGCCGCTCGGTTGCGGCAACGGCCGAACTGTTCGAGCGCACGACGCGCCGCTACGGCAAGCCGCAATTCGGCCTGACCAAAACCGTGGTCGACTGGAAAACCGTCGAGGTCAGCGAACGCACCGTCTGGTCGCGGCCGTTCTGCAACCTGGTCCGTTTCGAGCGGGCGGTTCCGGCCGGGCGCCGGCCGGATCCGAAGCTGTTGATCGTCGCGCCGATGTCGGGCCACTACGCGACGCTGCTGCGCGGCACGGTAGAGGCGATGCTGCCCTATGCCGACGTGCATATCACCGACTGGGTCGACGCCCGCATGGTGCCGCTGGCCGACGGCAGCTTCGATCTTGACGACTATATCGACTACATCGTCGACATGCTGCATGCGCTAGGCCCCGACACCCATGTGATGGCGGTGTGCCAGCCTTCGGTGCCGGTGCTGGCGGCGGCGGCACTGATGGAAGCCAAGGGTGATCCGTTCGTGCCCTCGACGATGACGCTGATGGGCGGGCCGATCGACACGCGCCGCAATCCGACGGCTGTCAATCTGCTGGCGCAGGAAAAGGGCATCGACTGGTTCCGCGACAACGTCATCATGCGCGCGCCCTGGCCGGTGCCGGGCTTCGGCCGCGAGGTCTATCCTGGCTTCCTGCAGCTTTCGGGGTTCATGAGCATGAACCTCGACCGCCACATCATCGCCCACAAGGACTTCTTCATGCATCTGGTGAAGCATGACGGCGACAATGCCGAGAAGCACCGCGAGTTCTACGACGAATATCTGGCGGTGATGGATCTGACGGCGGAATTCTACCTGCAGACCGTCGACACCGTGTTTGTCCGCCAGGCCTTGCCCAAGGGCAAAATGACGCATCGCGGCGTGGCGGTCGACCCTTCGGCGATCCGCAATGTCGCCCTGTTCACGGTCGAGGGCGAGAACGACGACATCTCCGGCCTTGGCCAGACCAAGGCGGCGCACGACCTGTGCATCAACATCCCGGCCGACAGGCACGCCCATTACATGCAGCCGGCGGTCGGCCATTATGGGGTGTTCAACGGCTCGCGCTTCCGCTCCGAAATCGTGCCGCGCATCGTCGATTTCATTACCAGCTACGGCCGTCAGAATCGGGTTGCGGTGAAGCCCAAGCTGGTCAGGACCGGCAAGAAATAGGCGACCAGTGATGATGCCCGTCAATCCGCATCAGGTCGGTCAATGCCAAAATCATCGGTCGGCGGGGCCGTGCGGCCGTCGACCTGTTGCACAATAGTCGCGTTGGCGCCACGCGGGTAACCATGCCGCAAAAATCAATCCATCCTCATAATTGACACGGGCTGTAAATACCCCTTAACGTTTCGTTAACAACAAGGGACAAGCGGGGACAATGATTTCCTCACCAATGGCGAGAACGCTGCGCCTGTGCGCGCTGGCCGGACTTACTGTGGCGGCAGGTTGGGCCGGTTCGGCCTCGGCAGCCAGCCCGATGATAACAGGTGGCCCGACCTCGCAGCCGATCGGCCATTATGATTTCTGCAAGAGCTACGCGTCCGAATGCTCGATCCGCCCGAAGGATCTGTCGCCCGCCAGCCTGACCGGCTCGCTGTGGCGCAAGCTGCTCAGCGTCACGGCAAAGGTCAACGCCGCCGTCAAGCCGGAGAGCGACTTCGACATCTACGGCAAGGACGAGGTCTGGGCCTATCCCGACAAGGGTGTCGGCGACTGCGAGGACTATGTCCTGGAAAAGCGCCGTGAGCTGAACCGGCTTGGCGTCTCGTTTGCCGATCTGCTGATGACCGTCGTGCGCAAGCCGGATGGCGAAGGCCACGCCGTGCTGACGGTGCGCACCGACAAGGGCGACTACATCCTTGACAATCTGACCGACCAGGTCCGTTCCTGGGACCAGACCGGCTATCGTTTCCTCAAGCGGCAGGCGATCGACAATACCGGCCGCTGGGTCTCGATCCGCGGCGGCCAGCAGGTGCTGGTCGGCTCGGTCCAGTAACCAAGCAACTCATTTCGGCCGTGCCAGCGCGGCGCGGATCGACGCAATGATGCGGCGAAGCTCGGCGTCGTCGAGCTTTTCAATGTTGTCGGCCAGGAGATTGGCAAGCTCGGTCGCCGCCGGGCTAAGGCCCGACGTGTCGAGCTTGACGCGCGGATGCGAGGTTTCAGCCAGCCGCGCCAGTTCCTCGGCGTCATCCCAAATGATGTTGAAATAGCCGATGATCTTCTGGATCAGCGTCCAGCTCGGCGCACCGCGGCGGCCATGTTCCAGCGCCGAGAGATAGGCTGCGCTGACGCCGATCGCCTTGGCCATGTCCTTCTGGCTGACGCCGCGCTCGTTTCGCAGCACGCGAAGCTTTTCGCCGAATGGGGTCACAAGCGCACCTTCATGGGTGCATCCTCATAGGTGCGTCCCTCATGGGCATGTCCTCATGAGCGCGCCCGCCGCAAGCGGATATAGAGCGCACCCGAGCCGCCATGTTTGCGGGCGGCATGGTCGTGGCTGGAGACGAGGGGCCGGAAGGCGGGTGTCGACAGCCATGACGGCACGGCGCGCCGCAAGACGCCATCGCCGCCCGACGAGGAACCCTTGCCGGTGATCACCAGGACATAGCGGATGCCGCCGGCATGCGCCCGGTGCAGAAAGGAAAACAGCAGCGAATAGGCTTCGTCCTGGGTCAGGCCATGCAGGTCGACGCGGCCTTCGATCGGCAGCCGGCCCTTCGACAGCTTGTCCAGCGTCGGTTCGTCGAGTGCGTGGGAGACATGCTGCGCCTTCTGCTTTGCGGCCGTGGCAGCATTGCCCGCGACCTGTGCCGGCGGCGGCTGCCTGGTCTCGTCGATCTCCGGCCCAACGTGCGGAATTTCGACGGCGGTTTTGCCCTTGAGCGGCTTTGCCGTGCGCGCCACCAGGTTCCACAGCACCCGGTCGTCCTCGCTCAGCCTGTCGATGCGCCGGGTCATCGGCCTGCTCCTGAAACCAGCGACCGGGGGATCAGCGCATAAAAATCTGCGGCGTTGCGGATAACGCCGGCGATCTCGCCGGCCGCATCGCCCGACCCGGCAAACAGATCACCGCGAGCCGGCCCGGTGATCGCCGAGCCGGTGTCCTGCGCGATCATCAGCCGCCGGAACGGTTTTCCGTCGAAGACGGTCAGCGACGGTGCATCGATATGGAAGGGCGTGCCGAACGTGTGCAGCAGCCGGTCGACGGCGATCGAGCGGCCGGGTGTCAGCGCCACCTTGGCGGCAGCGATCGGGCCGAGCTCTGGGTCGTCGACGCCCATCTCGCGGAAGAAAATGTAGGAGCGGTTGCGCCAAAGGATCTCGTCGACGCGTTCCGGATGCGCCTTGAACCAGGCACGGATCGACTGCATCGTCACTTTCTGCAGCGGGATCTCGCCTTCCTCGCTCAAGATCTTGCCCGGTCCGGTAAAGCGCTGGCCGGATTTGGCGGCATAGGTGATGCGGCGAAGCCTGCCGTCGGTCATCTTGAGCCGCGCCGCACCCTGCACGTGGATGAAGAAGGCGTCGACCTTATCGGCGAGCCAGGCGATTTCCAGCCTTTTTCCGGCAAGCGCGCCGCATTCGATCTCGCCGCGGTCGAAATATTCGACCGGGCCGTTCGGCGCCGCACGTGCGAAGGCGAGATAAGGATCCATGCCGGAAGGACGATTGCCGTCGTCGACGTCGACAAGATCGGCCGGGCGCGACAGCAACGGCACCGAAAACCGTTGCGTGCGTACCGGCGAGGCTTCGACCTCCGGCTCGTAAAAGCCGGTGACCAGGCCCGGACCACCATCTTCGGCATCGATACGGGCCGGCACGAAGTGGCGCTCGAAAAAGCTTCGGGCCTGCAACCGATTCGCCGGCGAAACGGTGCGCGCTTCGGCATAGGCGTCGGCAAAGCCATTGTAATCGACGCCGAGCGCGCCGGAGCGGTAGGGTTTGGTCAGGATATGAAAGGCCGAGCGGCGAAAGGCCTCAAAGGCAGGGAAATGGTCGTCCTCGCCCCAGCCCGGCAATTCGCCAAAGGATTTTTCGCTGAAGGCTCGAGAAAGCGACACGACAGCCTCCGCCGCCGTCCAGTTCAGTCTTCTTCTTCGGTGGCGACGAGCTTCCAGTTCGGATCGCGCGAGCGCGCGTCACGAGCGAAGGTCCAGACATCCTTGACCTCGGCGACGGTTTCGGGATCGCCGTCGATGACGGCGCCGGCCTTGTCGCGGGTCGCCGAAATTAGTTCGCTGACGATGCGCAGCGTGATGTGCGCCTCGCTGCCCTTCATCTCGGCCGAAACGATGTCGGCCTTGTCGATGCCGACGAAGGAGGACTGGATCTTTTCGGCTTTCGCCTCACGGTCGCCGATGGCCGCGACGAAGCCGTCATAGACCTCGCGCGACAAAAGGTTCTTCAGCGTTTTGCGGTCGCCATCGGCGTAGGCCATGACGATCATCTCGTAGGCCATCTTGGCGCCGTCGACGAAGGTCTTCGGATCGAAGGTCGGATCATTGTCCTTGATCGCCCGCAGGCCCCGGTTGAGATCGGTATCCGGCTTGGCAAAGGCATCGATCGCCACATAGGCATCGGCCGCCGGCTCTCCCGCCAGGCGCTTGCGCGGCAGCGAGACCACGTTCTCGGGTTTCTGGGCGGCATCCTTGTCGTTTTTGCGCGCTGCCGTATATGGATCGAAGGGTGGGCGCTCGTTGCCCGTGCGTCGGCCAAGCACGTTGCGCAGCTGGAAGAAGATCACCACCGCCGCAATCAGAAAGAAAATCGTGCCGAAGTCGAAGAAGCCCATATCTTGCGCCAATCAATCCCTGCTTTGGCCGGACCAGCGGCCAAGCAAGGGCCGCGATCACATAGCGTTCAGTATCCAAAGCATATAGAACGCATGGCGCAATCATTCAAATCAAAGGCAGCCATACCTATCTAACAGCTCTGGTGCCAGCGGCGATTGCTCGCCGGCCGGCAAAACATCGAAAACGATCGGTCAAGATTTGCGTATTTCGCTGCTTCCCCTGTTCATTCTCGCGCTTCCGCTGCTGGAGATAGCCGGTTTCGTTATTGTCGGCCGCCAGGTCGGCGCGCTGGCGACAGTCGGCTTGGTGCTGGCCTCGAGTGTCGCCGGCGCCCTGCTGCTGCGGCACCAGGGTTTTGGCGTGATGGCCAGGGTACGTGCCGAAATGGATGCCGGGCGTGATCCGAGCGGCCAGCTTGCGCATGGCGCCATGATCGTGCTGGCCGCGATCCTTTTGATCATCCCCGGCTTCATCTCGGATATTTTCGGCCTTCTGCTGTTCCTGCCGCCGGTGCGCGATCTTGCCTGGCGGATGCTGAAAGGCCGCATCGTGCTGGCAACCGATTTCAGCAGTGGTTTGCGGGCAAGGCAACGCGGCAAGACCATCGATCTCGACGACGGCGACTATTCGCGGGCCGACGACCATACGCGCGGACCGGGTTCTCCCTGGCGCCGCCTCAAGGACGAGTAGCTGCAAGGCAACCGGCGTCTTTTGCAAACTTGTCTTGTCGGGCCGGTCATGATAGCGAACGCCCGAATTTCAATCCGGTCAGCAACGCTGCCCAGGCAAAAGGACCACAGCTTATGGCCAGCAACGACGACGCGCCGACCGGCGCAGCCAACGGTAATGGAAATGCGGCGCAGCCTTCGCTCAACGTGCTTGCGCAATATGTGAAGGACCTGTCCTTCGAAAGCCCCGGCGCACCGAACTCGTTGCGCGGCCGCGACAAGGCTCCGGGCATCGCCATCAACGTCAACGTCAACGCCAATCCGCTTTCGGACAAGCAGTTCGACGTCAATTTGACGCTGAACGCCAAAGCGTCGTTCGACCAGGAAGTGCTGTTCAACGTCGAGCTGGTCTATGGCGGCGTCTTCTCCATCAGCGGCTTCCCGCAGGAGCACATGCTGCCGATCCTGTTCATCGAATGCCCGCGGCTGCTGTTCCCGTTCGCCCGGCAGATCATCGCCGAGGCAACACGCAATGGCGGCTTCCCGCCGCTGATGCTAGACCCGATCGATTTCGCGCAGATGTTCCAGCAGAAGTTGGCCGAAGACCAGGCTGCCGCCGCCAAGGTCAAGGTGAGCTGAGCGCGGCTGTCTCGCTAGCGTTTGGAAAAACCCGGCGCGAAGCCGGGTTTTTTATAATGATGTCCCGCCCGACAGGCTGAAGGCCAATCGGACGCAAGCGTCGATGGTTCTCTTCAGCGGCAAGTCGAATATCTTCGAGATTAGCCGAATATCACTGCGCCTTCGTCATCCCAGGGCGGAGCAGGAGCGAAGCGACGTCGCGGAGACCCTGGGATCCATATGTGGACGGCGCCCTGCCTGCAACGGTTGTTTTGCGTCGTTTTCGATCGCTTGCGTCCATATGTCCGGCCTTTGAGCACGGTCCTTGCGGCCGCTGGCCAAGGTGGGGTTCGCGACGCCCGTTCCAATCATGCCAGCGGTTTCGTTGGCCAATGGATCCCTCGGAGTTTCGCGCGTCACGGATCGATCGATCACGCCATCTTCCTTCCGTTGCAAGAGCTTGTGTTCGGTGTTCCTCCGTTGCGGCCTATCCGGGCATGTCAGCGCCGTGCTGAGCCGCGGTCAGGGCTGGCCGCAGGCCACCGCCGTAGGCGGCGCGAAGCGGCCTTGAGGGCGGCGAGGAGGCGTCAGG
>NZ_JAMYRZ010000010.1:0-179711 GCF_040321675.1 Mesorhizobium sp. M0296 | reverse complement strand
CAACGGTACGGCTCGCCGGTGATCATCATCTTCCAGGCCATGCGGGCGGTCTTGTTGGCGAGCGCCACAGCCGCCAGCTTCGGCGGCTTGCGCGCAATCAACGCCGCCAGCCACGGCGAGGTCTTGGCGCGGCCGCGACGCACCTGCTGGATGTGGGCCGTCGCGCCCACCACCAGCGCCTGCCGCAGCATCTCGTCGCCGGCCCGCGTGATCACCCCCAGCCGGTTCTTGCCGGCGGTCGAATGGTTCTTCGGCGTCAGCCCCAGCCACGCCGCGAAGTCGCGTCCCGAACCGAACGCTGTCGCATCAGTGACCTTGACGCCGAGCAGGCTCGCCACGACCGGCCCGACGCCGGGCATCGCAGCCAGCCGCTGTCCAGTCTCGTCCTTGCGGTGATGGGCCAACAGCTTCTTGTCGATTGCCGCGTATCGCGCGCACACCGCGCGGTATTCCTCGCCGAGCGTCTCAAGCAGTTCCTTTGCCAGCGCCGGCACCGTCGCGTCGCCGGCAATGCGGGCCAGCAGTGGCTCGATGCGAGCAAGGCCTTGTGCGGCCACCAGGCCGAATTCGGCTGCGTAGCTGCGGATCGTGTTGGCAAGCTGCGTGCGCCGCCGCACCAGCTGCTCGCGCACCCCAAACAGCATCTGCGCCGCTTGCTGCTCGCCGCTCTTGATCCCAACAAAGCGTGTCCTGGGCCGGCTCATCGCCTCGCAGATCGCCTCGGCGTCAGCCGCGTCATGCTTGCCGCGCCGCACATACGGCTTCACGTGCTGCGCCGCGATCAGCACCACCTCATGACCCAGCCCCGACAGCGTGCGCGCCCAGTAATGCGAGCCACCGCACGCCTCCAGCCCGATCCTCACCGGCGCAAGCTTGGCGAAGAACGGGACTACCGCCCGCCGTTGCAATTTACGCACCAGCACCGAACGCTCCGCAGCGTCGACACCATGCAGCTGAAAAACACTCTTGGACGTATCCATGCCAATACGGATAAGGTGTTCCACGGACGGCTCCCTTGTTTGAGATCTCAACGAACTCATTCTGGCACATCCGATGCCGTCGGGCGCCGTCCACCCCATCATGCCGTGACCTTGGCCGAGGAGCCAGCGGAGCAGAATTCTGCGCCGCAGCGGCGCTCCGAAGTCAGGGCATGGATCCTGGGGTCTGCGCCGCGTCGCTTCGCTCCTTGCTCCGCCCCAGGATGACGAAGCGATGGACGTTTCCGCTAATCGCCAAGGCATGTGATCCGTCGAAGCCAACGACCCGTGCAAAACTTCCGCGCAAAGTATCTAACGCGCCAGCCCAAAAATCGCGTCGCAGTCGAGGTGGGTTTCCAGTTCGGCTGCGATCTCGTCGAGTGCCCGTTCGACCTCGGCGCGGTAGTCGATGCCTCCGCCCTTGACGCCAAGGCTTTCGAGGAATTTCGCCCGGAAGGCATCGGCGGAAAACAGCCCGTGCATATAGGTGCCCAGCACCTTGCCGTCGGCCGAGATAGCGCCGTCATCGATGCCGTTGATAACGGCGGACGGCCGCAGCGTGTCCGGACCGGTGGTGCGGCCGAGATGGATCTCGTAGCCCTCGAGCGGCAGATCGAACGGCACCGAGCGCGCGCTGACATTGCGCACCGTCTTTTCCGGCTCCATCACCGTTTCGACGTCGAGCAGGCCAAGCCCTTGTGTCTCGGTAACGCTGCCCTCGATGCCGTCGGGATCGCGCACGCTACGGCCGAGCATCTGGAAGCCGCCGCAAATGCCGACGATGTGGCCACCGCGTTTCCTGTGCGCGGCAAGGTCGCGGTCCCAGCCGTTCTCGCGCAATTTCAGGAGATCGCCGATCGTCGACTTCGAGCCGGGAATGACCACCAGCCCTGCATCCTGCGGCAAGCGCTGGCCAGGCGGCACGAACACCACCTCGACCTGCGGTTCGGCCTTGAGCGGGTCGAGATCGTCGAAATTGGCGATGCGCGAGAGCATCGGCACGGCAACCTTCAGCGCGCGCTTCTCGCCGGACGCCAGTCGTTCGAGCACGACGGAATCTTCCGATGGCAGCCGCGCCGCCGCCTTCAGCCACGGCACGACGCCAAAACAGCGCCAGCCGGTGAATCTTTCGATCGCCTCAATGCCGTCTTCGAACAGCGAGACGTCGCCACGGAACTTGTTGATGAGGTAGCCGACGATCATGCGCCGGTCCTCCTCCGGCAGGATCAGATGGGTGCCGGCGACCGAGGCGATGACGCCGCCGCGATCGATATCGCCGACCAGGATCACCGGCACGCCGGCGCGCGTCGCAAAGCCCATATTGGCAATGTCGCGGCTCCTGAGGTTGATCTCGGCCGGCGAGCCGGCGCCCTCGACAATGACCAGATCGGCGCCCTCGCCGACCTTTGCCCAGGAGTCCAGCACCGCATCCATCAGCCGGCCCTTCAGCGCCTGGTAGTCGCGCGCCCGCGCCTCGCCGAACACCTTGCCCTGCACGACGACTTGAGCGCCGACATCGGTCTGCGGCTTGAGCAGCACCGGGTTCATGTGGACGGTCGGCGCCACGCCGCAGGCGATCGCCTGCAGCCATTGGGCGCGGCCGATCTCACCGCCGCCTGAATCGCCTGGAATATCGGCGACGGCGGCGTTGTTGGACATGTTCTGCGGCTTGAACGGCCGCACCTTCAAGCCGCGCTTCTTCGCCGCGCGGCACAGACCGGCGACGAGCACCGTCTTGCCGACATCCGAACCCGTGCCCTGCAGCATGATCGCCTTGGCCATATCAGTCCCTGCCCTGCGCAACGGTTGCGGTGATCGTCGACCTGGCTGCCAACGGGCCGCCGCGCCAGAGATAGAGCGCCAGCAGCGGCTCCTTGCCGGTGCGCATGGCGTGGTTGATGTCAGAGGCATGGTGGATCACCTCGCCCGCCGCTCGAAGGCGAAAACCGCCGTCGCCCATGCGCCATTCGGTGCCGCCGGTCAGCGGGATGTAGATCTCCTCCGCGACATGGTGGTGATCGGGGTAGACGATGTCGGGCCCAAGGATCAGCAGGCCGCCCGCGACCTCGTCATTGACGAAATGGCCGCGTGTGCCGAACACCTCCAGCCAGCCGTAATTGTCGATGAAAACCTTGCCGAAATCCGCTTCGCCATAGGTCTGGCCCCAGTGCAGATCGCCGCGACGCTCCGCAACCAGCCGCGCCAGCGGCTTGGCCGCAGCGGGAGCGAGTTCGACGATACGGTCGAGCTGGACGAGACACGGCAGTGCATGCGGTTCGAGCGGCCGGCCCGGCATGTCCCAGCCGATCCGCGCCACAGCGTCCTGCACGAGCGCATCGTCGAACGTCTGGAGATAGGCATGGAAGCATCCAAGCAGTTCGTCGAAAGTTGTCGTCACACTTTGCTCCAAAGCGCATTCGCGCACAGCGGCTGCCCAGATGGTTGGATAGAGACGGTCGGGTTGCGCGGCGGCATCATTGGTCTAGATTGGACTGCGCGCAAAGCCAAAAACGACAGGCCAGCAGGCCGGAAACATCAGGGAGCACGCCATGGACGCCGCTGTCGATGCGGGCACCAGCCAGTTCGAACTCAACGAAGACCAGCGCGCCATCCAGGAGATGGCGCAAGCCTTCGCCGCCGACCGTGTGGCGCCGAACGCACTCGACTGGGATCGCAACAAGTATTTCCCCGCCGATGTGATCCGCGAGACAGGTCCGCTCGGCCTTGGCGGCATCTATGTCCGCGACGACCTCGGCGGCTCGGGGCTCGGCCGGCTCGATGCCGTGTTGATCTTCGAGGCGCTTTCGCGGGCCGATCCGGCGTTTTCCGCCTTCATCTCGATCCACAACATGGCGGCATCGATGATCGACCGCTTCGGCAGCGACGAGCAGCGCCGGCGTTTCCTGCCGAAGCTGACCTCGATGGAATGGCTGGCAAGCTATTGCCTGACCGAGCCCGGCTCGGGCTCGGATGCGGCGGCGCTGAAGACGCGCGCGGTCAAAAGCGGCGGCGATTATGTGCTGAACGGCGCCAAGCAGTTTATCTCCGGTGCCGGCGACAGCGACCTCTATGTCGTCATGGCGCGCACCGGCGCCGACGGGCCGAAAGGCATTTCCACCTTCGTCGTGCCGAACGATGCGCCCGGCCTTTCCTTCGGCGCCAACGAGCGCAAGATGGGCTGGCACATGCAGTCGACCCGCCAGGTCGTCTTCGAGGACTGCAAGGTGCCGGTCGAAAACCTGCTGTCGGTCGAGGGCGCCGGCTTCGGCATCGCCATGGCCGGGCTCGACGGCGGCCGGTTGAACATCGCCGCCTGTTCGCTCGGCGGCGCGCAATCGGCGTTCGACAAGGCGCTCGCCTACACCGCCGAGCGCAAGGCTTTCGGGTCGAAGATCAACCAGTTCCAGGCGCTGCAGTTCAAGCTTGCCGACATGGAGACCGAATTGCAGGCAGCACGCATCTTCCTCTACACCGCCGCCTCGAAGCTCGACCGCAACGCGCCGGATGCCTCAAAATGGTCGGCAATGGCCAAGCGCTTCGTTACCGACACCGGCTTCAACGTCGCCAACGACGCCCTGCAGCTGCATGGCGGCTATGGTTATCTGCATGATTACGGCATCGAGAAGCTGGTGCGCGACCTGCGTGTCCACCAGATCCTCGAAGGCACCAACGAGATCATGCGCGTCATCATCGCTCGCGCCCTGATCGGACGGTAAGGCAGTAGGCAGTAGGCAGTAGGCAGTAGGCAGTAGGCAGTAGGCAGAAAGAATGACCGGCAAGATCAATTCGTACAAGGATCTTATCGTATGGCAGCAGGCGATGGATCTGGCCGTCACCACCTACTCCCTGACCAAGGCATGGCCAAAAGAGGAATTGCATGGGTTGACCAGCCAAATCCGCCGCTCAGCAACCTCTATTCCTGCAAACATCGCGGAAGGTTACGGTCGAGACAACAGAGGCTCCTATCAGCAATTTCTCAGGATTGCTCAGGGATCGCTGAAGGAGTTCGAGACACACCTCCAGATCGCTGAACGCATTGGCCTTGCTACGCATGATCAAGCTTATCACGTGCTTTTAGCGACCGAGGGCATCGGGAAAATGCTTCGCCAACTTATTAGCAAACTTGCGCCCGAATAGGTCGCTTACTGCTTACTGCTTACTGCCTACTGCCTACCCAAACCACGGAGCGCCATTATGACCACCATCGCCTTCATCGGCCTCGGCAATATGGGCAATCCGATGGCCTCCAACCTGGTCAAGGCCGGGTATGCCGTGCACGGCTTCGACCTGGTGCCGGAGAATCTCGTCATTGCCAGGGAACACGGCGTCGTCATCATGGCCAACGCCGTTGCAGCGGTGAAAGACGCCGATGCAGTCATCACCATGCTGCCAGCCGGTAAGCATGTTCTGTCGGTTTACGCAGACATAGTGTCCAAGGCGAAAAAAGGCGCGCTGTTCATCGATTCCTCGACCATCGATGTCGACTCGGCTCGAAAGGCCCATGCTATCGCCGCCAAGCACGGGTTGCTGTCGATCGACGCGCCGGTCTCCGGCGGCACGGGCGGTGCGGCGGCCGGCACGCTGACCTTCATGGCCGGCGGTTCGAAGGATGCCTTCGCCAAGGCCGAACCAATCCTCAAGCCGATGGCCGGCCGCATCGTTCATTGCGGCGACGACGGCGCCGGACAGGCGGCGAAGATCTGCAACAACATGATTTTGGGCATTTCGATGATCGGCGTTGCCGAGGCCTTCGTGCTGGCGGAAAAGCTCGGCCTGTCGCACCAGGCGCTGTTCGATGTCGCCTCGACCTCGTCCGGCCAGTGCTGGTCGCTGACCACCTATTGCCCGGTGCCCGGCCCGGTGCCGACATCGCCCGCCAACAATGGCTATAAGCCTGGCTTCGCGGCGGCACTGATGCTGAAGGACCTGAAACTGTCGCAGGAGGCCGCACAGAGCGTCGGTGCAGCAACGCCGCTCGGCGCCGAGGCAGCCCAGCTTTATGCGCTGTTCAACGCACAAGGGAATGCCGGCGCGGATTTTTCCGGCATCATTAATTTCCTCCGTGGTGACCCGGCGTAAGCTCCAAGTTCACAGGTTTTCGATCTGCCCAATGCGGAAAGCCGGCAAATTTAGGTTTGCTTAAGCTCTTGCTAACCCTGCAGTAACGATATGCGTTTAAAACGGATTGCGAGGCGGACATCCGCCCGGCGCTCCGGATCAGGTCTCGCGTACCGGAGCCCGTAAGTTTCGCCGTAAGTTTCGCAAGTGTATTGTTGGCGAAGCGCCATGCGTATCTGGCAAAGCCGCGTTCCGATGGAGCGCGGTTTTTGCGTTTCGCATCCTCGCCTGGCGAGCGCCCATTCAAACGCCGGGCGCCCGACATGGAGCGCCCGGCGATCGCCTCCCTAATGCTTGCGCAAATCTGCTTGCGCCAGGTCGAGCGCCGTGGCGATGCGGTCGCAGGCCATGTCGATCGTCTCGCGCGTCCAGATCAGCGGCGGCGACAGGATCATCGTGTCGCCGGTAGCGCGCAGCATCATGCCCTGGACAATCGCGTGGTCGCGAACCATCACCGCCGCGCTGCCGGCCGGCAGGAAGCGCTCCTTGGTCACCTTGTCCTTGACGATCTCGATCGCCCCCATCAGCCCGAACGAGCGCACCTCGCCGACCAGATCGTGCCCACCGAGACGTTCTTGCAGCGCCCTGGCGAAGTAAGGCCCGGTGTCGTTCCTGACGCGCTCGACCAGCCCTTCGCGCTCGATGATCTCGAGGTTCTTCAGCGCCACCGCGCAGGCCACCGGATGCCCGGCATAGGTGTAGCCGTGATAGAATTCGCCGCCCTTTTCGACCAGCGTCGCCGCGATGCGGTCGCCGACCAGCAGCGCCGACAGCGGCTGATAGCCAGAGGTCAGCGCCTTGGCCGTGGTGATGGTGTCGGGCTCGACATCGAAGGCTTGTGCGGCGAACCACTCGCCTGTGCGGCCATATCCGGTGATGACCTCGTCCAGCATCAGCAGGACATCGTATTTGCGGCAGATGCGCTGCACCTCCGGCCAATAGCTCATCGGCGGGATCTTCACCCCGCCTGCCCCCATCACCGGCTCGCCGATGAAGGCGGCCACCTTGTCGGCGCCGGCTTCGAGGATCGCGTCCTCGACCGCTTTTGCCGCGCGCAGGCCGAAATCATGGTCGCTTTCGCCGGGCAGTGCGAGCTCATAGGCATAGGGCATCATCACATGGACGATGTTGGGCACAGCGCCGCCGAGCTGCTTGTGCATCAAATCCATGCCGCCGAGCGAGGCGCCGGCGATGGTCGAGCCGTGGTAGCCCATCTTGCGTGAGATGATGCGGTTCTTCTCGGGCCTGCCTTCCAGCACCCAATAGTGACGGACCAGGCGCAGCGCCGTGTCGTTGGCCTCCGAACCGGACGAGCCGTAGAACACCTGGTTGATGTGCCTTGGCGCGATCTCCGCCAGCTTTTTCGACAGCAGAACCGGCGTCGGCGTCGAGCATTTGAAGAAAGAGTTGTAGTAGGGCAATTCCTTCATCTGGGCGTAAGCGGCGTCGGCCAGCTCGTCGCGGCCATAGCCGACATTCACGCACCACAGCCCAGCCATGCCGTCGAGGATTTCCGTCCCTTCGGCATCATAGATGAACGGCCCGTTGGCGTGGGTGATGATGCGCGAGCCGGTCTCGCGCATCTCTTTGTGGTCGGTGAACGGATGAAGGTGATGCGCGGCATCGATCTGCTGAAGCTGCTTCAGCGAATAATTCTGGTAGGTCATGTCTGGTCTTTCCTCTTGAACCAATCCGGCAGCTTTCGCGCCGGGGCGGATTCGTCAGAGGACAGCGGGCGGCGAATAGCCGATGCGAGCGCAGAGCCGCAACAGCTCGGCGCGTAGCGTGCGCGACGACGGCGTCACCGCCACCCCAAATGCGCAACCCGATTTCGCCAGCCGAGCCATGCATGTACCTTAGGCTGCCTCGAGCCCTCAGTTCAAGCCGTGCCGGTCAAGCGACGCCGGTCAATTGGTGCCAGTCAGGGCCAGCTGCAGGAAGACGTACTTCATCGCCGCCTGTGCGGCCTGCGGCCGCCGGTCGCCGCGTCCACCATGGCCGCCCTCGGTCTCCTCGAAGAACAGCGTCTTGCCATGGCCGGCCGCCTGCAGCCGTGCCGCCATCTTGCGGGCATGCCCGGGATGGACGCGATCGTCGGCGGTCGAGGTCGTCAGCAACACCGGCGGATAGGCTGCATCCGTGTCTACATGCTGGTAGGGCGAATAGGCGGCGAGCCAGGCTGCCTCTTCCGGCTTCGCCGGATCGCCATACTCGGCCATCCATGACGCGCCGGGCGGCAGCTCGGTGTAACGCAGCATATCGAGCAGCGGCACGTCGATGATCACTGCACCGAACAATTCCGGGTGCTGGGTCAGCGAGACGCCGGTCAGCAAGCCGCCATTCGATCCGCCCTGGATGCCCAGTGTGGCGGGCGTAGCGATGCCGCGTTGGACCAGATCTTGCGCGACCGCGGCGAAATCGTCGAAGGCATTCTGGCGATTGGCCTTGAGCGCCGCCTGATGCCAGTTCGGGCCGAACTCGCCGCCGCCGCGGATGTTGGCCTGTACATAGGCATTGCCCTTCTCCAGCCACAGCCTGCCGCGCACGCCGGCATAGCCGGGCAGCAGCGGCACTTCGAAGCCGCCATAGCCGTAAAGCAATGTCGGCACGGGTCCATGCAAGTCGCGCCTCCTGACGACGAAGTACGGGATCATCGTGCCATCCTTCGAGCGCGCCTCGAACTGTTCGGAGACCAGGGACGACGCATCGAAACGCGCCGGCTGCGACTTCACCGTTGCCAGCCCCGCGGCGTTGTCGTCCGACCAGATGATCGAGCTCGGCGTCAGGAAATCGGTGAAGGAGAAGGAGACGCTGGAACCGAAATGCTCGGCATGGCTGATGCCGACATTGCCGTTTTCAGGCAACGCCACGGGCTTGAACTCCCAGCCGCTGTCGCTGCGCTTGCCGGCGACGACCTTGCCGCGCACATTATCCATCAAATTGATGAACAGCCGGTCCTGCGTGCGGGCAATACCGGCGATCGAGACACGGTGCGCCGGCTCGAGCACGGTACCGAGGGATCCGAATAGCCCGGTTTCGATCCAGCGCTCGAAATCGAGTGAATAGAGCCCGTCGGGCTTACACAGCGTGCCGTCCGGCGCAGTCCACGGGGTACGCACGCCGAAGACGAGCTGGCCTTTGAACAGCGCTGTATCGGTGACGTCGTCCGGCAACGGGATGCGCCTGTTCTCGCCGGAAGGCAGCCGCAGGAAACTGTGCGAGGCGAAGAAGTCGATGGTTCGGGCGAGGAAGACATGACGCTTGTCGCCGTCGAATTCGACGGACCCGCCGGCGGCAAGATCCTGCTTCAGCGCCTCGAAGATCGGCATCGCCGCTTCCAGTGGCGTGCCGCGCCGCCAAAGCTTGACCACGCGCGGATAACCGGACTGGGTCTTGTCGTCCTCCTCGAAGGCGGCGGAAACGATAACCGTGTCCTCGTCCAGCCAGCTAAAGCTCGATTTCGAGGCAGGGGCGCGAAAGCCGCCATCGACGAACGATCTGCTTTCGATATCGAATTCGCGCATCTCGCTAGCATCGCCGCCATCCGGCGACAGGTTGAGCAGGCAGCGGCTGAAGTCGGGGTAGAGCCAGCTGGCGCCGCTGAACACCCATTTCACCCCCTCTTTCGCCGCCAGACTGTCGAAGTCGATGATCGTCTGCCATTCCGGCTTGTCGGTCTTGTAGGAGGCGACGGTGGTGCGCCGCCAGAGGCCGAGTACGTTCGTCCGGTCCTGCCAGAAATTATAGACATAGCCGTTGATAGCGGCCCCGACGGCGATGTTATCCTCGGCTGTCATCAGGTCGAGCGCCGTCTCGAACGACGTCTGATAGGACGGATCACCCTGCAGCTCCCCGACCGTAACTGCATTTTGGTGATGCACCCAGTCGAGCGCCTGCTTGCCCCTCCTGTCCTCAAGCCAGAGAAACGGGTCTTCGGCCGCCGAACCCGGCTGGCCCTTGGTATTCGATTTGGTCATGACGTCTCCGGTTGAGTCGGGCGGCGGCATAGCCAAGATCGACATGGGGCCGCTTATATTCAAGTCATTCGTCAGAGACGGCGGCTTTCTGGCATTCACACCATCCGTCTTCGAATGACCGTTACAACTGCCAGCGCCAGGCAAATGGCACCGAGCGTCATTGGCAGGCCGCCGGCGCCAACAACATCCATGGCGCTGCCCGCCAGCGGCGGCACGGCGATGCCGCCGACGCCCCACATCAGCGAGAAGGCGGCGTTGCCGGCGACCAGTGCCGAGCCGGTGAACCGCTCGCCGAGTTCAATGATCGACATCGTGTAAATGCCGTAGGAAACCGCGCCCCAGATGAAGACGCACGGCCAGATCAGCGGCGTCTCGATGAGAACCGGCAACAGAACGCATCCGAGCACCGTCATCGAAACACAGATGAACCGCACCAGCCGCGCCGTCAGTCGTTCCGCCAGCAGGCCGAGCGGCACCTGCATAGCGATGTTGCCGGCGATCATCACCGACAGCAGCGCCGACATGCGCGCTTCGGCGATGCCATAATGTGTTCCGTAGACCGGCAGCAAGGCGAGCACCGCCTGTTCGAAACCGGCGGCCACGATCACCGCCGATAACAGCAGCCACGCCTGCGGCACAAACCCCAGCACCGAAACGCGGTGCCCGCTCTCGTCGACCTTGGGCAGCCGTGCCAGCACTGAGGCGAGGCAGGTGCCGCAAAACAGGAATGCGGTGATGCCGACGAGAAACGGCGGCCATCCCTCGGTGCCGACCGCAAGCAGGCACAGTGGCCCCGCCGCAAAGCCCGCCGAAATGATGGTCGAATAGATGCCCATGACGCGGCCGCGGCGTGTCGGCGGCGCCAGTGCGATCACCCAGACTTCGCTCAGCACGTAGAGCGGGTTGGTGACGGCGCCGATCAAAAAGCGCAGAGGAAACCACAGATAGACATTTTGCGTCCAGCCGATCAGCGCCAGCACCAGCGCGGAAAGTGCCGCGCAAGTAAGCGCGGTGCGCCCTGCCCCGAAACGCCGTGCCAGCGCCGGAACCAGCGGCGAGGAGACGATGAAGCCGATCGGCGTCATTGCCGCCGACAGGCCGATCATGGCCGGCGAGACGCCCTGGCGCTGCAGGATGAAGCTCAACAGCGGATAGCTCAGCCCTTGCGCGATGGCGAACACCGAGACGGTGGCGATCACGCCGGTGATCGCCGCCCATTGCACTGTCTCGCCGCTGTCCTGTTCCGCCCGGTCCATGATGCAGGACTAGCGTTTCGCTTTCATCGCGGTAAGCACCGGCAACGAAAACCGCTTGCGCCAGCCGGAAGAGATAGGAGCCTGACGATCCCTCCGGCTGCCCTTCAGGCATGTCGCTTCCCTCGTCCTAGTGGTCGCCGCCTCCGCAATGACTGGCCGGCCGGCAGTCCATTATGCCGCCGCATTGCCGCAGCGTACGAGGACTATCATGACCGCCGCCCTTCAGCCCGCCGAACCTGCATTGGCAAACGACCGCGCCCGTCGCGGCGGCCGCGCGGGAAAGCGTGCCGGCGGATCGGCGGCGTTCGAGCAGCCGCCGTTTCGACAGTTGAAGAACCCGCTGGCGCCGACCCGGCTGGTTTCCGACGACGAGCTGGAATCTATCCACCTCGCCTCTCTGCGCGTGCTGCGGGAAATCGGCGTCGACGTGCTGCATGACGAAGCCCGGCGCATCATGAAGGCGCATGGCGCCGATGTCCGCGAAGGCAGCGAGCGGGTGCGCTTCGACAGCGACATGATCCTGGAACTGGTTGCGCACTGCCCGCCGGAATTCACCATCCACGCCCGCAACCCGGCGCACAACGTGCGCTTCGGCGGTGATAATCTGATCATCTCGATGATGGCGTCGGCGCCCAATTGCTCCGACGTCGACCGCGGCCGCCGGCCGGGCAACCAGCAGGACTACCGCAACTTCCTCAAGCTTGCGCAGATGCACAACATATTGAACTGCACGGGCGGCTATCCGGTCGAGCCGATCGACATCCATCCGTCCGTGCGCCACCTCGAATGCATCCGTGACCTCGCCACGCTGACCGACAAGATGTTCCACATCTATTCGCTCGGCAAGGAGCGCAACGTCGACGGCATCGAGATCACCAGGATCGCACGTGGCATCAGCCATGAGCAGTTGCTTGCAGAGCCGTCGGTATTCACCATCATCAACACCAATTCGCCGCTCAAGCTCGACGTGCCGATGATGGAAGGCATCATCCAGATGTCGAGCAAGGGCCAGGTGGTCATCGTGACGCCGTTCACCCTGTCCGGCGCTATGGCGCCGGTGACGATTGCCGGCGCGCTGGTGCAACAGAATGCCGAGGCGCTGTCCGGCATCGCCTTCGCGCAGATGGTGCGCAAGGGCGCGCCTGTCGGCTACGGCGGCTTCACCTCGAATGTCGACATGAAGTCCGGCGCGCCGGCCTTCGGCACGCCGGAATATATGAAGGCGCAGCTGGTCGGTGGGCAACTCGCCCGCCGCTACAACATCCCCTACCGCACCTCCAACACCTGCGCAGCCAACACGGTTGACGCGCAGGCCGCCTATGAAAGCGTGTTCTCGCTGTGGGGCGCCATCCAGGGCGGCGGCAATCTGATGATGCATGCCGCCGGCTGGCTCGAAGGCGGCCTGCGCTGCTCCTATGAGAAGACCATCCTCGATATAGACCTGTTGCAGATGGTCGCCGAGTTCCTGACGCCGCTCGATCTTTCCGAGGAAGCACTCGGTTTCGACGCCATACAGTCCGTCGGCCCCGGCGGCCATTTCTTCGGCACCCAGCACACGCAGGACCGCTACAAGACCGCGTTCTATGCGCCTATTATCTCGGACTGGCGCAATTTCGAGAGTTGGGCGGAGGCCGGGTCGCCGACGGCACTCGAAAAGGCCAATCGCGTCTGGAAGGAACGGCTGGCGTCCTATGAAGAGCCCTACATGGATCCGGCAATCCGGGAGGAGCTCAACGCTTTCGTCGACAAGCGCCGGGCCGAAGGCGGCGCGCCGACCGATTTTTGATCATCTGATGAGTAGTCGACCCCCACTCCGTCTTGATGGCAGGCTGGCCGGAAACATCGCTGTATCCGATCTCCGCTTTGTTTTCGCGCCCCGCTCACTCGATTCAATCTCTTCAAACACGGATCTATCTTCATGAAATCTCATGCAAAAGCGGTTGTCATCGGCGGCGGGGTCGTTGGCTGCTCGGTGCTCTATCATCTGGCCAAGGCTGGCTGGGCCGACATCATGCTGATCGAGCGTTCGGAGCTCACTTCCGGCTCGTCCTGGCATGCGGCGGGCGGCTTCCATACGCTGAACGGCGATCCCAACGTCGCCAAACTGCAGGCCTATACGGTGCGGCTCTACAAAGAGATCGAGGAGATTTCCGGCCAATCCTGCTCGCTGCACCTGACCGGCGGCGTGATGATGGCCGACACGCCCGAGCGCATGGACTTCTTGCGGCTCGCCCACGCCAAGGGCCGCTATCTCGGCATGGACACCGAACTGATCACGCCGTCTGAAGCCAAGGCGATGTTCCCGCTGATGGACGAGACGAATTTCGTCGGCGCCATGTGGGATCCAGTCGAGGGCCATCTCGACCCTTCCGGCACCACCCATGCCTATGCCAAGGCCGCCAGGAAGCTAGGCGCCGAGATCGTACTGCGCAACCGCGTCGTGGAACTGACGCAGGAGGTCGACGGCACCTGGAACGTCGTCACTGAGCAAGGCACAGTCAAAGCCGAGCATGTGGTCAACTGCGGCGGCCTGTGGGCGCGCGAGATCGGTCGCATGGTCGGCGTCGAACTGCCGGTGCTGGCCATGGAGCACATGTATCTTCTGACCGAGCCGATGCCGGAGGTCGAGGAATTCAACAAGTCGACCGGCCGCGAGATGATTGGCGTGCTCGATTTCAAGGGCGAGATCTATACCCGCCAGGAACGCAACGGCATCCTGCTCGGCACCTATGAAAAGGCCTGCAAGCCGTGGTCGCCGGTCAACACGCCGTGGGATTTCGGCCACGAGCTGCTGCAGCCCGACATCGACCGCATCGCGCCGTCGCTCGAGATCGGCTTCAAGCATTTCCCCGGCATCGAAAAGGCCGGCATCAAGCAGATCATCAACGGCCCCTTCACCTTCGCGCTGGACGGCAACCCGCTGGTCGGCCCGGTACAGGGCCTGACCAATTTCTGGTGCGCCTGCGCCGTCATGGCCGGCTTCAGCCAGGGCGGCGGCGTCGGCCTGGCGCTGTCGAACTGGATGGTCCATGGCGACCCCGGCTTCGACGTCTGGGGCATGGACGTTGCGCGCTTCGGCGAATGGGCAACGCTGCGCTATACCAACGCAAAGGTCCGCGAAAATTATTCGCGCCGTTTCTCCATCCGCTTTCCCAACGAGGAATTACCGGCGGCAAGACCAGCGCAGACGACCCCGCTTTACGACACCATGCTCGCCAACAACGCCGTCATGGGCGACAGCTGGGGTCTCGAAACCCCGCTCTGGTTCGCGCCGAGAGGCTCGGAGCCGAAGGACGTCGTGTCCTTCCACCGCTCCAATGATTTCCGCCCGATCGGCGAGGAGGTGCGCGCCACCCGCGAGAGGGTCGGCGTCACCGAGATCGCCAACTTCGCCAAATACGAAGTCTCCGGGCCAGGGGCCGAGGACTTCCTCAACCGTCTGATGACCAATCGCATGCCGAAGACCGGCCGCATCGTGCTGACGCCCATGCTGAACGAGTTCGGCCGGCTGATCGGGGACTTCACCATCGCCAAGGCGGGCCCAAGGGGTGGGGAAGACCGCTTCATGATCTGGGGTTCTTCGGCAGCGCAAAAATACCACATGCGCTGGTTCGAGAAGCATCTGCCAAAGGATGGAAGCATCCGCATCCACCGCTTCGACCAGATGCTGGTCGGTCTCTCCATCGCCGGGCCGAAATCCCGCGACCTGCTGCAGAAACTGGTCGATGTTGACATCTCGACCAAGGCCTTCCGCTTTATGGATTTCCGCGAAATGGCGGTCGGCGGCGCGCCTTGCATGGTCAATCGCATCACCTACACCGGCGACCTCGGCTATGAGATCTGGATGGCGCCTGCCTACCAGCGCCTGGTCTACAAGGCGATCAAGGAGGCCGGCGAAGAGTTTGGGCTTGTCGATTTCGGCATGCGGGCTTTGCTCTCGATGCGGCTTGAGAAGAACTTCCCGACCTGGTTCCGCGAGTTACGTCCGATCTACGGACCGTTCGAAGGCTCGATGGACCGCTTCATCAAGCTAGAGAAGAACGACTTCATCGGCCGGGAAGCAGCGGCCAAGGAACAGGCAGAAGGGCCGAAACTGCGCCGTGTCTCCTTCATCGTCGATGCCGCGGATGCAGACGTCATGGGCGACGAGCCGATCTGGGCCAAGGTCGGCGGCAAGGATTACGGCACCGTGGAAAAGCCGCATGGCTATGGCGCGCCGCGCTTCGACGCGGGCGGCAAGGAAGTGCGCGGCTCGAACGCCGCCGAAGGCGCGTCTGCCGTGCGCGGCATCGTCGACGGCGACTGGCGCGTGGTCGGCTGGGTCACCTCCGGCGGCTATGCGCATTATGTCGAGAAGTCGATGGCGCAAGGCTATGTACCGGCAGCGCTTGCCGAGAACGAGAGCGCCGGGCTGTTCGAGATCGAAATCCTCGGGCACCGGCGGCCGGCACGCATCAATGTCGAGCCGCCCTTCGACCCGAGCGGCGAAAAGATGAGGACGTAGGCGCAGCCAGCCGGTCGCATTGTGCGGAGCATACTCTTCATGCTAGCGCAGCCGGCAACACTCTGCTGCAAGGGCGATGAGATTTCATTGAAGTACAATCTGAGATGGGCCGACTGGCTTGCCGAGGCGCGGATCGGCCCCTTCCCGGCGGCGATCGTCATGGTCGCGGCTTACTTTGCCTTGCAGACCATCATACTGTCCCTGTTGAGCTCTTGGGCGGGAACCGGCGTCGGCATCGATGATGCGGAGCAACTGATCTATGTTCCGTATCTCTGGGCTGGATATGGCGGCTCGCAACCACCCCTGTACACCTGGATCAACTGGCTGGCCGCGCATATTTTCGGCACCAGTATCTTCACGCTGAAGCTCGTCAAATACTCCGTGCTGTTCCTTGCCGCCTGCAGCGTGTTCGCCGCCATGCGGCGGTTCGGCTACACCAAAGCGACAGCGGCGGCGGCCATGTTCGGCCTGTTTACGATCCCGCAGATCGTCTGGGAATCGCAGCGCGCCTTGTCGCATTCCGTCGCCGTCGTCGGCTTCTGCTCGCTGCTCCTGCTGGCCATGTCCTATCTTCTCGAGCGGCGAAGCATGATCGCCTGTGCGGCGTTTGGCCTAGCCACGGCGGCGGCAATTCTTGCCAAATATAATGATGTCTTCCTCGTGGTGGCCCTTGTTGCGGCCGTGCTGTCGCTGCGCGAATGGCGCAGCGCGATCCTCGATCCGAAGTTCGCCATCAGCATAGCGGTCGCGATATTGGTGCTGGCGCCAACCACCTATTGGAGCCTCATGCATCCCGCCGATTTATTGTCGAGAGGCGAGAAGTTCGGAATAGATTCGCAACAAGCGCGCATGGCGGCGGCCTTTGTCGGCGCCGGCAAGTTTATCATGGGCACCTTCAATTTCGCGGTCTTGCCGGTGCTCGTTTCCGCCCTGTCTTTCTGGCTGGCGAAGTTCCGTTTCTCGGAGCGGCATCCGGAAGGTCCGCCCCGGGAAATTCTGTTGTGGCGTACCTTGGCGCTCGGCTTGGCCATGCTGGCAATACTTGTACTTGCCACCGGCGTGACGGTGGTCAAGGACCGCTGGCTGCTACCGGTCCTGTTCATGTTGCCGCTGGCCATCGTCGCCACTATGGAACGGCTGGCGCCGCGCGGCAGGAATGCGCAGCTCATGGTGATCGCGGCTGGAGCGATCATCGCCGTGCTGCTCGCGCCCGCCACCTGGTACGTCCAGATAAACGGGGCCAGTGGCCTCTCGCGGATGATCCGCGTGGATTACCCCGCCCTCTATCGCCAACTGACTGCGGACGGACCGGTCAAAACCGCAATATCTGATGGTGCATGGGTCGGAAACCTGCGGCTGGTCGACGAAAAACTGGTCGCACTTGACCAGGAAGTGCCTAATTTCGAAACGCTGATGCAGGAGCCGGCCGTACTCGTCTGGCTTGACCGCGACGATCCGCGGCCGGTCATTTTGGAGCAGCTCAAAGCGGCCGGCTATGAGCCGGACGGCCAACCACGGCAAATGATGGTTCCGCTGTTGCGCGGCACCGGCAAGTCCGCCCGGGCCGGCGCCTATGTAAGATTGAAGAGAATGGCGGTGGGAGAAGCCACGGCGCCCAAGGAAGGCGTTAGCGGAGGAGCCGAGGGTGGACAGGAACCCGACTGACCGGCCCCGTCATCACCGCAAGATCATGCCGTTCGAGCCCGACGGCTCGAATGATGTGCTGCGCAAAAAATCGCAGATGAAGGCCGCTGAACTCAACCAGCATGCACTGGGCTATGGAGCGCTGGCGGAAGCCGAATGGCAGGCGGCGGGCATTGCTGCTCCTGACCTGCCCGCCATGCGCCGATACCGGCTCGAGCGCATCCGCGCCGAGCTGAAGCGCCGCGACTATGCGGGAGCCCTGCTCTACGATCCGGTCAATATCCGCTATGCCACCGACGCAACCAACATGCAGCTCTGGGTCGCACACAATCGGACCAGGCATTGTTTCGTTGCCACCGATGGCCCGGTGGTGCTGTTCGACTATTTCTCCTGCGAGCACCTTTCCGATCATTCCGGCGTCGTCGACGAGGTGCGGCCGGCGGTGTCGTGGGCTTATCTGTACAGCGGCGAGCTGACCAGTCAAAAAGTCCGCCGCTGGGCAGCCGGCATCGCCGACCTGGTATTGGAACATGGCGGCGGCAATCGCCGCATCGCAGTCGACCACATCAATCCCGAGGGCATCGAAGAGCTCGCCCGCCTCGGCATCTCGACCGGCAATGGCGAGGCGGTGATGGAAAATGCGCGGCTGATCAAATCGCCCGACGAAATCCTTGCCATGCGCCGGGCGATCGCCGCTTGCGAGGCGGCAATGGGCGAGATGGAGAAGGCGCTGAGGCCTGGCATCTCCGAGAACGAATTGTGGGCCGAACTCCATCGCGGCAACATCGCGCGCGGCGGCGAATGGATCGAAACCCGGCTCCTGTCGTCGGGCCCGCGCACCAATCCATGGTTCCAGGAGTGTTCGTCGCGGACGATCGAGGCCGGCGAGCTCGTCGCTTTCGACACCGACCTGATCGGTCCTTACGGCTTCTGCGCCGACCTTTCGCGCACCTGGCTTTGCGGTGATGCGCCGCCGTCGCAGGAGCAGCGCGACCTGTTCCGCATCGCCGCCGACCAGATCGCCCACAACACCGAGCTGATGCGGCCGGGCATATCGTTCCGCGACCTCGTCGAGGGCTCGTCAGTGCCACCGGGAGACTGCTTCCCGGCCCGTTACGGGGTGCTCTATCACGGCGTCGGCCTTGCCGACGAATACCCGACTTTGCCGCATGCTAGCGACTGGACCGACGACACACCGGACGGAGTGCTCGAACCTGGCATGGTGCTGTGCGTCGAGAGCTATATCGGTCGGCTTGGCGGCTACGAAGGCGTCAAGATCGAAGAACAGATCCTGATCACTGAAACCGGCAACGAGAAGCTTTCGACCTACCCGCTCGACAATCGGCTGCTTGGCGGCTGAGCGACGCTAATGCATGTCGCGCAAAAGTATGCAGCGGCTTTGCGATAACGACATGCATAAAACAAGAATCTAAAGCGCGTCGCATGAGGCCGACCGAACGCGACGCGCTTTATGCGAGCGCGGCGATCGCCTCGCGCATCGCAGCGACGATCGTTTCCGGCGTTGTCCTGGCCGTGATGAACGGCAAGCCTTTGCGCCGCCTTGTCCAGCCGACGACCGTCACCTTCTGCGCCGCCGGCTCGAAACTCTGCGCCAGCGCCCAGCTCTCGCAATCGATCGCCGCGACGTCCGCCCTGCCCTCGGCAACGGCAACGATCGAAGCACGGTGCCCACAGCTTTCGCTCAGCGCGGAAAAGATATCCAAACTCTCGCCCAATGTTTGCAGGTCGCGGGCTGGCGCGATGATGCCCGACATGGAATCGAGGCTGTTGAAGGTAAAGCGCTTGCCGCGCAGCTGATCGAGCGGAATGACGGCACCGCCGTCGGCCGGCGCCCTTGCCGGCGGTGCCTCGCCCGCTCTCATGACGATGGCGCTCGAATAGAGTTCGCCCTGTCCACCCTCGAAGGCGTCGTAACGCGGCTGGCCGATGAGCTGGACACGCTGCGACAGGCCGAGTTCCATCGGTCCCCAGCAGGTTTGCGCAAAGAGCAGCGCCGGATGCAGCCAGAGCTGGTGAAAATCCAGTTCGTCCGGCGGCAATGTCGCCGGATCGGGCGCGATGGGTTTTCCCTGATCGTCGCGAATACCGCCAGGCACGGGGGGCAAATCGCCGGTGCGGCGGATGATCGTCTCCGGCGCATCGATGCCTTTTTGTCTGAAAGCATCGCGCAGCCGCGCCCATTGCGCGTCGACATCGTCCCGCGCTTCCGGCCAGTCGTACATCGGCAAAGCCGCAACAGATTGACACTCGTAAGCCATTGATTTTGCCGGTTTCCCTTATAAAGCCCGTTGCTCACTGTTGCGCTACATGTTGCGCATCGTTGCGCATTTGACCATATCGGTAGGCATTTCGTTCCGGTAGGATCACAATGTAATCCCGACAGGAGCTTTGTGATACCGAAATGGGCACTATCGTCCCGCGTCCTCGCAAGGACGGCACAACCGCCTATATGGCAAAAATCATCCTCAAGCGAAAGGGCAAGGTCGTTCACCGCGAGACGGAGACATTCGACCGCCGCGCAGCTGCGAACGCGTGGATTGTCAAACGCGAGGAAGCGCTATCGAAGCCGGGCGAGATCGAGCGCGCTAAAGCGCCGGTGCCGACGCTGGGCCAAGTCATCAAGAAATATCTATCCGACAGCATCAAGCCTGTAGGCCGCACCAAGAAACAGGTCCTAAAATCCATACAGGATTTCGACATCGCGCAATTGCCATGCGACAGGATCGGGAGCCCCAACCTTGTCGAGTTCGCCCAGGAGCTTGGCAAGACGCGCCTACCGCAGACAGTCGGCAATTACCTTTCTCACCTTTCCGAGGTGTTCACGGTAGCCGGCCCGGCTTGGGGATACCCACTCGACAAGAAGGCAATCGAAGACGCCGCGATCGTGGCGCGCCGGCTGGGCATAATAGGGCGATCAAACCTACGCGACCGCCGCCCGACGATGGACGAACTGGACAGGATCATGACGTTCTTTACCAGCAGGCGGGTGAGCGCCGCGCCGATGCTCCAGATCACAGCGTTCGCGATCTTCTCGACCCGCCGCCAGGAGGAAATCACGCGGATCACATGGCCCGACCTGGACGAAGAACATAGCCGTGTTCTTGTCCGCGACATGAAGAACCCTACCGAGAAGGCCGGCAATGACGTTTGGTGCGATCTCCCGGAGCAGGCGCTAAAGATCGTCCAGGCCATGCCGCGCGGCCCGAACAGGATATTCCCGTACGTTCCCGACACCATCGGCCACGCATGGCGAGACGCTTGTGCGACCTTGGGAATTGACAATCTCAGGTTTCACGATCTAAGGCACGAAGGCGTCAGCCGACTGTTTGAGCTTGGCTTGAATATCCCGCACGTCGCCGCCGTCAGCGGGCATCGGTCCTGGACGAACCTCAAGAGGTACACCCACATTCGCGCCAAGGGCGACAAATACGCCGGCTGGAAATGGCTTGAGATCGCCGCGCCACAAAAAGAGAAGGCCGAGGAACGGGGCTGACAAAACCCCATTCCCCGGCCAGGGCGCTAACCCATTCGGGAGAAACCGTCCAGCTTTTAAGGACATCAGGAAAGTTGGTCCCATGCTTTTAACGTCGATCTGAGGACGGCCTTTCGTGGACATTTATGGGGACCGTCTTGAAAGACTACGTCATCCAGTCCCGTTGCGTTTATCGCATCGCATGTTGCGATTTGTCAAGCGCTTGCCGCGACCGCCTTGTACGCAGCCGCGCGCTCTTTGCTCTGGCGAGACTTGATCACCAGGACAGCGACAACCACCACGACGACAGCCGCGATGCCGGCGATCAGCAGCCAGTTCGGTTCGCCGCTCATG
Source organism: Mesorhizobium sp. M0296 (assembly GCF_040321675.1). NCBI lineage: Bacteria > Pseudomonadati > Pseudomonadota > Alphaproteobacteria > Hyphomicrobiales > Phyllobacteriaceae > Mesorhizobium > Mesorhizobium sp. M0296. The sequence goes on along the minus strand of NZ_JAMYRZ010000010.1, from coordinate 158,388 downwards.
GCGGCATCGCTGCCGCCCGCGCCCGTACCGCCAGCAACCGCACCGCCAGCGCCCTGGGATTGGGTCTTGGCCTTGCCGGCTGCTTTGTCGGCTTCAACGTCAAGCTCGATTTTACGACTCTCCACAGGCGTTCCGGAGTTAGCCAGCCACATGGCGACGGCCTTGGCCTCCACGTCAGCAACGCGCGCGGACCAGCCCCGTTTAAACGTGTTCCAGATTTTCAGGCTTTGCATGAAGCTCAGCCGTTTGGCGCATAGCTTCTGGATGGTCTTTTTCTTGTCGGCGACGGCCAGGGCTTTGAGCGTATCCGGCCCGACCCTTCCGTCAGCATCGACGCCGAGGACAGATTGCAAAGCCTTCACCCCTCGCGATGGTCCCGAGTTGACGCCGAAATCGAACGTCCCCATGTCGATGCCGAACGGTAGAGCATCGCCCCGGATCGGCGTCCAAAAGCCGTCACGATAGATGAACTCAACGTCCGTCTGACTGATATTGCGAAGCTGGGTTTTGCTTGCGCCGGGCTTGTAGCGCCGGAACGTGGCAAGCGTGATCCCCTTCATCGTTGCGCCGCCAGGGTCTTTAGGATGATCGGACCATCCGCCCTCATAAGCGAGCGAGACTTTCAGGCAGGCCGAGAGATTTCCAGAAGCCATTGCGATTATCCCCTTTGGGTTGAAACCGCGACAACTTTCCCCGGCAATGGTTGGCGGCAGCGAACACTCCGGCGCGGGTACTCCTGCCAATCGCCTCCTGAGAGATTGGTGAACATGGCTGGCATCGTCCGAGAAGATCGGCACTGGGCCGCGAGCGGAGTGGACATGAACCCAGTGAAATGCGGCAAATCAGGGTGACGGGGCCGCGACCGGAATGAGCCGGCTCGCGGCTCTTTCATTTCACCAGTCTAGTTTTTCGTCGGCATATGACAGCAAGTCGGGTTTCTGATTGCGGAACACGATCCGATCCTCGCCGTCTTTGCGGTCTCGACCGGACACCCATCCTAGCTTTTTCATGATCCGCCCGACGCGGTTTGAGTGCTTCCAATCTGCATCCTTTTTCGGAATGCCTAGCGCTTCGAAAATCTCGAGTTGCGTGATTGATGTTCGGGTCTTGAGCATCGGCGCAATGTGATCGACCCACACGTCAACGTCAGTTCGCTTTTCCTGTTCGGTCTCGACCGCTTGCTGTTCTTCCTCTTGCACCCACCAACGCGCACCGGACTTGAACAGCGCCACGGCCTCAGCCCAAATCTGATCGCGGTCACGATGGATTGCGTCGATGTCGATCTTGCGCGCCTCCAGCGGCCAGAACCGACGCGCGCCAGTAGGATCGCGCAGATATGGATTTCCTTCCGGGTTGATCGTTCCGTTGAGAACGACGCGGCGCGGCGCTTCAATAACAGAGCGACCATAAGGCGGGCGAAAGCGATCCGTCTGGCGCGTCAAGAACTTCTTGACCGAGTTGGTTTCTGCGGCGGAGAACCGATGCATTTCCGCGACCTCAAGCCCCCACACCCCTTGCAGTTCCATCATCGCATCCTTGGACCCGATGTCAGACAGTTCGTCGGTAAAGAACTCGTCGCCATAAAGAGCCCGGATCGCGGTCGACTTGCGCAGCCCTTGCGGCCCCTCAATGATCGGCATCGTGTCGACCTTGCAGCCCGGCTTGAGGCCGCGCGCCACGCTGGAGATCAGCCAACGTTCACTGACAATCGGCGCGTAATTGTCGCCGACGCAACCGAGGTAGTCATTGGCGAACATCTTCACGCGCGCCTTGCCGTCCCACTCCAGGCCCTCCAGGTAATCAGTCAGCCGGTCGAAGCTCGAATGTTCGGCGACGGTCTGGATCACAGCCGCGATATTCGAAGCTTTTGGCGTCATGTAGCGTCCCTCGAGCCACATGACCGCCTCGCTATAGTCGCGATCCTGGATCGGTCGCGGCTCCCAGGACGCGCCTTTCGGAGCCCACGGCGGCGGAAGCTGGAGCATGACGCGAAGCTTGAACGCGTCGAAGGCGAACACGCCTTCCATGTCCTTATGGTTCTCGAGGAACAGCGCCCAATTCTTGGTAGCGCCCGGCTTGACCTTGCCTTCCTCATTGCAGATCAGTTCGAGTTGCCAGTTGTCATCAGCCTTGACCGTCTTGCGCGTGTGCAACTGAGTGACGGTCGCGCTTTCTGGCTGGGCTTGCTGCGTCGTGCGAGCCTCGCGCGTGACGCGGTCGCGCTCAACAGCGCGATCATGCTCTACCGCCCACGCTTGGGGCTCAGGAGCCGGCGAGGACGGTCCGGCAGGCTGCGAAGGAGCGGGATCGGGCGAAACGCTCTCAGCGGCCTCGCCTGCCGGTTTCTGTTGCGCCGGCACCCACTGGCGAGCCGTGGCGCGCATGAACGCGTCAAGCTGATCCTTGGTCCAGCCGTCATCAATGGCGTCGGCGCAGTCCCAGCCCTTTTTCGGCTGCTTTCCTGCCTGCCAGTCTTCGAATGAGTAAGTCATTTCTTGGCAGCGCGTCCGGTCTTTGCCCACACCATGCGGCGACCGCCGCCCGGCCCAGGAACAGCGTCGATCTCCAAACCAACCGCCCCGAGCTTCTTTCTAAATTTCACGAGCGCGACCGCAATGCAGTTGTCGGCGTTTATCGGTCCGCCATTCGGATCGTTAGCATAGGTTCCATCAACGATCTCGCGAGACGACAGGAAGCGCCCGAAGCTTCTGGCGAACACGCCGAACATCGCGCGCTCTGTATTGGTCAGGCGAAGCGTCTTCACGATCTCCAACGGGTTGCCGCTACCGTCCCGAAATCCGCAGCAAGGGCACCCGCTCATTTCGCGTCTCGGTGCATGAGCTTGACCGAGCACCCGAGGCCGACCAGATAGGCCGCGATATCGCAGGCCGTCTTTAGGCCGGGCGCGTCGTCATCCGGCCAGATCACAACCGAGCGCTCAGCGAGCGGCGACCAATCCGCGTGAGTAACTCCATAGGTTCCGCCCGCCCAGGAGACCACGTTGCGCCCGCTCCTGGCGGCAAGCTTGTCCTTGCACTTCTCGCCCTCGACAACGATCACTTGCCCATCGCGCAGATCGCGCAGCCCGTAGAGCGGGCGCGGCTTCGGGAAGGGAAAGCGCGACCAGCATTCCTTGCCGTTCGGCAGGCGAACCCACATCACCATCGGCGTTTCCTTGCCGCCGTCTGGTAGATCGTGGCGCAGGACATAGCCGATCAGCGAGCCGTCAATGCGGTGATACGGGAACACCATTGACGGGGCGAACGATCCCCATTCGCGGTCAGTGCCGGCGCGCTTGGGATTGTACAGGTTGACCTTGCGTCCGGCGACGATCTCACCGGCAGGATGCAATGGCACGATCCCCGCGTAAACGTCGCGCACCTCGACCGTGCGCGGCGCGACGTTCGGCCCGGCCTTACCACCCCCCAAGATGCGGATCGCCTCTTTGAGATCGACGCCCTTGATCCCTTGAACGAAATCGAGAACGTCGCCGCGCTCGCCGCAGCCGAAGCACTGGAACCGCTCGACGTTATCCTTGCCCTTGAAGATCGTAAATGACGGCGTGTCGTCGCCGTGGAAGGGACAGCAGGCAATCCATTCATCGCCGTCTTTCTCCAGCGTGACGCCGAAGCTTTCGACAGTGGCGGGTAGAGAAACGTCGCGCCGTAGACGCTCGACATCGGAAGCCATTTGAAAATCCCACCAACTGATTTGCATGTTGCGATAATCACAACGCATGGAGCAAATCGCAAGAGGCAACCCGACGATTTGCATAAAAACTTAGGGAACGATTAGCGCCAGAGGATGTGGTTTAAGTCCGCATCGTTGCGGGCAATGCCCGCCTTCCCGCCCGCATTGTTCACGGCCTCGATCCAAGCGATTTGCTCCGCCGATGGTCTGCCGTTTTCCTTCACCTCGACCTGAGCGTAAACGGCGACGGTTGAGCCGATCATGTCAGGCGTGATCTCGACCGGAACCCAGCCGCCCAGGTCAGACATTCCAGCCACGCCAGCATGGAAAGGGCGAGCGTTGCGGATCACGACATCGCCCGGTCCGAGGGCGAAGCGACCGGGGCCGCGCTCGACCTTGTTCCCGACCCAGGCCATGCCGACTTGCTGCCTGAAAAGCCGCGCCCCGAGAGAGGACGCGAGCTTTTGCAGCCGGCGCATAAGATCAGCCTCAGCCATCAGAACGGAATTTCGTCGTCAAGCTCTCGCGAGCCATGGTCATGGTTCGCATTGCGAGCACTGCCGCTGTTCCGCTTGAAGCTCTCGCCCTCGCCTTGCCGCGCTGTGCCGCCCGATTGCGAGGCATAACCGCCGCTCTTGTTGCCCGGCCTGTCAGCATTGCCGTTCTGATCGGACGCACGCGATCCGCCGCCGCTATCGCCCAGGAGGATGAGCTTGCAATCGAACCCCGTCAGAACAACCTCAGTCGAGTAATGGTCAACGCCGTCCTTTTCCCATTTGCGAGTTTGCAACTCGCCTTCGACGTAGACCTTGCTGCCCTTTTTGACGTATTTTTCGATGACACTTATCAGCCCGTCATTCCAGACAACGACGCGGTGCCATTCGGTGCGCTCTTTCTTCTCGCCGCTGTTCTTGTCTTTCCAGCTTTCGGATGTGGCGATAGAGAAATTCGCAACCGCAACGCCGCTGTTGAGGTTTCTGACTTCGGGATCGGCCCCGAGGTTGCCGATCAGCGTTACCTTGTTGAGTGAGCCGGCCATTTCAATGAACTCCCAGGATGAGGCGATACCCTTGGCGGTAACCCACGTTTTCAACAGTGATACCGGACCCGGCCAAGCGAGCCCGAAGGTGGCAGAGCGCCACCTTGAAAGCGGCGTACATGCGCGTCGGCGACGGCCCGCCATCGGGATCGTCGGAGTACATGGCGTCAAAAATTCTTTCGGTCATTACGGGCATGCCCTTGCCGCGCCAGACCGCGCCGAGAATGCGCGCCTCCAGCGGCGTGACCTTGTAGCGATCGATCACGATTTCCAGCGACGGAACGGTCACGCGCTGTTTGCAGCACGGGCAATCAATCGGTGAGAGTTTCAGAGTTGCATGGTTCATCATCATCGGTATTCCCCTTGCCTTTCCGCCTTTTTCGCAAGCCTCGCCGTCAGAACGTGAGCCGCCCATTTTTCAGGGGACTTTGATTTTTTCGCCGTTGTCGTTTCGAGCAGGATTTTCAGTTGCTTCTTGATGCCGGCGTCGAGATCGTCGGTTCGTCCGGCCTTGATGTCAGCCGCAAGCTGGCGCGCTTCCTCATCGTGCTGCCGCTTACGCTCGCGCCTCACGGCCTCCAGGTCGATTTCTTCTAGCTCGCCCTCGACCTCATCAATGACGCGACTGCCGCCAACGGCATCGCGTTTCTTGACCGGATAGACCAAGCCGCAGTCGGGGCATTTCGGCGCGGGATCGTGCGAGCAAAAGCACTTCACGCACGTCATTGTCAGTTCCTCGCGCGAGGCTTTTTTATTGCCCTCAAGCGACCACTCAAACTCTTGATCTGGCAGACCAAGGCGAGCGAAGCCGCCGACCAGATCGAGCAGAATATGCGGCACGCCTGTCCCGTCCTGGCGCAGCCCGCGCCCGTGCTTCTGGAGGTGGCGCGCCCGCGATTGGGAGGGCGAGTTGTCAAGCACCGCCTCAATGGTGACTGGCCGGTCAACTTGCGCTGCCAGGTCGAAGCCCTCGCAGAACAGTTGGCAATTTATGATCAGATCAATCTGCCGGTCAGCGAAGGCATTGAACGCGGACACCCGGTCAGGCTGTGGCGTGTTGCCGTCTAGCGCTACGGCGACGATCCCGTTTTCACGGAACGTGGCGGCGAGACGTTCGGCGCTCGCGACCGATGGAGCAAAGCCAATCGTGCGCTTGCCGAGGGCATACTTGCGCCAGTGCTTGACGGCGTTCGAAAGGACCGCCTTGCCCGACATCAGATCGTCAAGCTCGGATGCGACGAACTCGCCGCCGCGCACGTGTAGGCCGCTCAGATCAAGACCGGCAGGAGAGAATGCGCGGTATCTGGAGAGGTGCCCGTTGTCGATCAGCCAGCGCGGCGTCGGGCCGAGGACCATCGTATCCCACACATCGCCCAGCGGCTTGCCGTCCAAGCGCTCAGGCGATCCGGTGTAACCGATCAGGCGCGCGCCGGTTTCCTTGTAGTGCAGCGCGACCGCCGCCCATCCAGCAGCCGCCGACAGGTGCGCCTCATCGACCATGACGTAATCCGCGGGGATCTTGCCAAGCCGGTTTTTCAGCGAAGCAATCGAGGCGATGAACACCCGGTGATACGGGTTATAGTGGTAGCCGGCCGCGATATAGGAGAACGGAATTCCGAACTTCTCAAAGGTCTTGGCCGTTTGCGTGATCAGATCGACGCGGTGAACGCAGAAGATCACGCGCTTTCCGGCCGCTATAATCAGCTTGATCAGCGCCGCCGCGAGGACGGTCTTGCCGAAGCCGGTAGGAGCATAAGCAAGGACCGACGCATGCGAACGCAGCGCGATCCGCAGTTTTGCCCGAACGTCCTCCTGATCTTCGCGCAGCGTGATCATTCGGCCGGCGCGCCGAGCAACAGTTGCGCCTTAGGAGCCTCAAGCGGCTGCGCTCCCGGTGCGGCAGATGTGCAGAGCCGGCCCATGCTGTCGCGCATCAGAGCACCGTTCCAGGACATATAGTTGAGGCTCATCTTGGCCTTGCTTGTCGAGCCGTCAGCCATCAGGCGAACGAAGCCGCCCGCCGTCTTGGCGTACAGGTTGCCGTCGCGCTCATAGAGATCGACCTGTTTGAAAACGCCGTTGATGATGACGATTGCCGCCTCACCATCGACTTGTTTGAAAAATCCCATTTAGTTTCTCCCGATAACCAGGCGCTTGATCGCCGTCTCATGCGGAGCCATCCGCCGCAGACGCGCGCCGAGCAGCAACAAATCCTCAGCCTCGCTAGCTGTAATCGTCAGGTGAGTTTCGCCGGCAATCACGCCACCAAGCGCCGTGCAGTGCAGCAGCAGGCCATCGACAAAATCCGCCTGCTGAGCCAGCGTTAAGGCCGGTCGCGCCTCACCGCTCATTGGACTTCCGGCGTCAGATCGTCAGACGTAAGCGGGATGCCGTAGGCCGACGCGACTTCAATGATCAGTTCTTGATCCTTGCCGCTGATCAGTCCTTTTTCGTCGCGCAGCGCCCGGCTGATCTTGGACCTGTGCCGTTTGAGGACACGGGCAAGCTGCGCAGGCGACATGCCGAACTTCGCATGCACCTTCTGCCACGGAGTTTTGAGGGGTTCCGACAAGTGAGGTGTCTCCTTTTGATGCATGTTTCACAACAATACGTTGCGATTTTCACATCGTCAAGATGCCTCAACCGGAGGTTAACCAAAATAATCCGATTAACCACAACCTACCAATCCGGCCTAGTCCGCTTGCCTGCCTTGCTGTTTGTTGCGAAAGGTGCAACATTGTTAACGCGGCGGGATTTTCGAATCGCGCAACCCGGTGTAAAGAGCATGCAAAGAACCATGGAGAGACCGGCTATCGATAAAGTATGGTTCATCGATAAGCTGGCGGAGACGGGAAAGTCCGTTCGCGGTCTTGCCCGTCATCTGGGAGTTGATGCGTCCGCAGTCTCGCGGATGCTTTCAGGTCAACGAAAGATGAAGATGGAAGAAGCCAACGAGATCGCAAGATTTCTAGACGCTTCCATTGCTGACGTTCTCACTCACTCCGGGGTGTCGATTACCCTGGACGAGCGGCCGGCGAGCATCTTGCTTGCGGCAACCATTGACGAGCGTGGAATTATGCAAAGGCTTGCGGACCCAAAGCCACTACCGCAGGCCGTGATCGACCGCGCCCATGCGTCGATAACGGTTCACGGGAATAGCCGAATCGTTGGCGCGCAAATACGCGCCTTGAGCGGGCCGATGTCCGTTATGGATGACGCTGTAGTTCTGTTTCGGGATACCGAGAGCATCGATCCTGCTGCGATCGGTGCCCTGTCGATCTGCCGGGCTCGTAGTGGGGAACAGTTCCTCGCCAAGATCGAGCGCGCCAGGAAGACTGGAGAGGCAAGCGTGATCAGCGCGACGGGCGAACCGATGGAAGTTTCGCTAGAAGCGGCAACGCCTGTCTTGGCGATGATCCCATAGAAAAAGCCCGCCTAACTGGCGGGCTTTCCCGTTTCAGCACCATTCAACCGATTAGGCGAAGGATCGCCCGGGGTCGAAATAGCCGGCAGTGAAGCAGGCATGTCGGAGCGCGCGCGCGATGAAGGCGCGGAACCGTGCCAGCGGCGCGGGATTGTCGGGCGCTTCGGAGCGGAGCGCTTCGAAGTCCAGCGAAGCGCGGGCGTCGAGCCAGTCCAGCGTGAAGAACGCACCGATCGCGGCGGCGACGAACATATACCCCGAATAGAACGATCTCATGTAGCGCATAGGTTTTCCCTTTCGATCAGGATTGAGCAGTCTGCGCGGCCACTGTGATCGCGAGACGGTTGAGATCGTGAACCGCCGAAAGAAAGACGCCCGACGCGGGGAGGAACCGGGCCGGGCGTTTTAGCGGTCGCTCAGGGAGGATGCGAGCAACTGTTGCGGTTAACGCACGCATCGCCACATCTCGTCAATCGATTAAATTCTGAAATCCTGAAATTCAGCCTATTGACCGTTGCGCATTGTTGCGCTTATTGTTGCGATCATAGCAACGACGCAACAGAAGGAGCAACACGCATGAACGCAATCCCGAAAGGCTTCAAGCCGGGCATCTATCAGGGCGTTCCGAACGAAGCTTACCACTCAGGCCCAGGCGTTTCTAAGTCTGGCCTTTGGACGATCCATTCGCAATCGCCGGCTCACTACAAATCCCCTCCGGCCAAGGATGAAGAGAGCACGCAAGTCAAGGCCAACAGAGACTTTGGCACAGCTGCGCATATTGCGATCCTGGAGCCGGAGACTTTCGAGAAGCGCGTGTTTCGCGGGCCGGTCGACCGTCGCGGCAACAAGTGGACCGACGCCGAAGAATTTTGCCAGAGCGAGGACAAGACGCTTCTGGTCGCTTCGGCCTATGACGAAGTGCTTGCAATGCGTGACGCCGTTCACGCCGACGCCTGGGTCAATTCGATCATCACGGGCGGAAAGCCTGAGATCGAGGCATCCGGCTACTGGATCGATCCGGCGACCGGCATGATTTGCCGCTGCCGTCCCGACCTTTACCGCGCCGACCTGGGCATCATCGTTGACCTCAAATCGGCGCTAAGCGCGCACCCTGACGCCTTCGCTCGAAGCGTGACCAACTACGGATATCATGCGCAGGAAGCAATCTATTCGGACGGCTGGCGGACCTTGGGCCGCAGCGTCGAGGGCTTTGTATTCCTCGCCTGGGAAAAGAAATCTCCCTACGCCTTCGGCGTGTACGAGCTTCCGCCGTCCATCGTGGAAGAAGGCCGCGCCGTCATGCGCAAGGCGCTCGACACCTATGCCGAATGCGTCAAGGCCAACCATTGGCCGGCATATGGTGACGGCGTGCAGGAGCTTTCGTTCAAGCGTTGGGCCTACCGGCTCACCGAAGCGCCGAACGGAATGGACGGCGAGGAAGCGGCGTGACGCTGACCCTCGCCGGCCGAACCCGAAAATTTTGGTGCGCGGCGTATTTCTATCGCCGCGCCGATCCAAGCCGCAACCGCGCCATTGCTGTTTCAGTTCTGGAGCAAGTCAAAGAAACCGCAGCCGGCACGGTCAAAGATCGCGCCGCTGCCCTTCTGAGAGAGATCAATGAACCAGATCGCCACCCTTCCCGCGCTTAAGCAGGACATCGCCCGCATGGGCGTCGAGTTCGGCAAGGCGCTTCCCGGCCACATCACTGCCGACAAGTTCGTTCGCACCGCGCAGACGGCGATTGCCCTCACGCGCAACATCGACAAGGTGAAGAACACCGGCTCCTTGCTCGCTGCCTGCACCAAGGCCGCAGCTGATGGCCTGATCCTGGACGGGCGCGAGGCCGCGCTTGTCATCGACTATAACGGCGACGTGCAATATCGCCCGATGATGCGCGGGCTTCTCAAGCTCGCTTACAACAGCGGCGTCCTGAAAAGCCTTGTGGTCGAGAGCGTTCGCATGAACGACCTGTTCGACTACCAGCCGACGCGATCCGGCGAGCCGATCATTCACAAGATCGACCTCAAGTCAGATCGCGGCGAAGTCTATGCCGTCTATGCCTTAGCCGAGTTCAAGGACGGCGGCGTCATCCATGACGTGATGACGGTTGCGGACGTGAACCGCATCCGCGACCGTTCCGACGCATGGAAGGCATTCGTCGCCAAGAAGATCAAGTCAACGCCCTGGGCGACCGACTGGAGCGAAATGGCGCGCAAGACGGTGTTCCGCCGCCTGTCCAAATACCTGCCGGCAAGCAGCGACCGCGAGGACCGTCTACAGCAAGCCGCAGAGCGGATCGATGAAGATTACACGTTCGACATCGACGCCGAGACAGCGCCCGCCAACACCCCTGCTGCGACCGCCAAGAAGCGAGGCGGCGCGGCTGCGGCGCTCAAGGACGTGACGCCGAAGCAGACGGCCAAGCCGAAGCCCGAGCCAGAGCGCACCGAGGACGGCGAAGCCTATGACGGCGAGACGGGCGAGATCATCGACTATGACGGTCCCGACCAGCGGCCGGGGGATGACATATGAGCGTCGACACCATCCCCGGATTTTCCCGCGTCGAAATCCGCACAGGCGGCAAGGTCGAGATCGCGATCGCCGCCTATGAACTCAGGCAATTGGCCGGCGAACTGGATAGGATCGCCGGCCTTCATCACAACGACGAAAGCTTGGCAATCCTTGCTCACCACAAGATCAAGGCCACGTCGAAAATGCTCAGGGGATAATGATGCAGATCGAAGACGGAAAGACCTATCGCAGCCGCAACGGGAACCAGGTCGGCCCGGTGCGCGCCAGCCAGGATGGAACCTATTTCTTTCTTGGCCGGTCCTACACCAAAGACGGCCATTACCACGCGGACCGCACCGTAAGCCCGTTCGATCTTGTCGAGATATGGGCGGTTGAGGGACCCAAAGACGAGCCGCCCCCCGAGCATGTCATGCAGTTCTTCGAATTCTCTCACCTCCCGCCAACACTAAAGGAGATCAGCCGCCCGTTCAGCCAGATGGCCGAGGACATCGTTCGCAAGCTACCCCGCAACCAGCAGCGCACAATGGCGCTCAACAAGCTTCTGGAGGCCAAGGACGCAGCAGTCCGCGCCTTCATCGCCAAGTAACCACCAACGCCAGCCAAAGGAAAAGCAGCGAAATGTTTGACGTTCTTGATCCCCATGATGGACCCGTCGTCGTCGGGCTTGAGCAGTTCGAAACGGTCTACGCGAAACATCAACCGCAGTATCGCCCGCTTCGAACCCTGCCGGGCAGGGGCGGAGATAGCGCGATCTCTCGCTTTTCTCTCACCGACGAGCAGAGAAAGGCCATCGCCGAGGGCGCTGATATCTATCTCGAATTGCTGCACTTTCGCGGCCCTCTCGCGCCAAGCCTCCTTATGGTCATGAGCGAGCCCGACGGCACCGACGCGTTCCGCGCATGGTGGAGGGTGCAGACCGGTGGCACGTACCCTGTAAAGCCTGTCGCCGAGTTCAAATCCTATCGGTAAACGGCCAATCACGGCCGCACTTCATCACCAACGCCAGCAACGGAGATAATCCACATGGCAAACCAGACTGGAATTGCAATCACCATCCGGGCCTTTCTGCAAACCGGCAAGACATTGAATGAGCAGTTCGAAGCGCTCAGCATCGTCAAGACGGCGCATGAGACCGGCGACTATTCGGAGCTCTTGAAGGCCGCGACCGTCGAGGACGTGAAGACCGAGCAGAAGACGCGGAGGATCGAGGATGCCGCCCCTTTGTCCGGATCAAATGGTACTTCGGTCTCACAGTCGACCTCGACGGAAACGTCAGGAGGCACGACTTCCGATGAGCAGAAGCCCGATCCCGAGCCCGAGGCGAAGCCCGAGCCGGCCGCCGATGCAGACGTACCGGAGTTCTTGAAGAAGGACAAAAAGTCTAAGGCAGCATAATACTGTTGCGTTCTTCGCAACAGTATGCAACATGAGGGCGCTGACGCGTTTAAACGTCAGTGCCCTTATCGCATCAGGAGCGCAACACATGACCATCCGGCACATCGGTTGCCTTGAATGCGGAAAGCTCTGGAATGACCGCAAGGCGGGCCGCGAATTTTGCTGCACCACATGCCGCATTGGTTTCAACAATCGCCGCATGAAGCGAGGCGCGGAAATGTACGATCTATTCCGCGCCATGCGCCGCGAGCGCGATCAAGCGAAGCTGCTAGGCATATGGGCTGAAATGTGCCGCCTAGAATTGCGCTGGCAGCAAGAGGACCAGGAGCAGCGGCCGGGCCGGCGCTCTTACATGCCGCCGAGGAAGGCGCTCACGAATTTGCGCGAGACCGGACGCCTGCCGATTGGCGAGGTCTTGGTCAGGGACAACGCGACAGGATCGCGCCGCCGCTAATTCCAGCAGCCTTGACCCACGCCGAACCGGTTATGACCGGCGATCCCCTGCCCTGCCACCGCGTCGTTACCGGCCAGATAAACAGCCGTCGCGGGCTTGACGTTGATCTTATTCCACCCCGCGCAATTGCTTGCAGTCGTCTGGCAACCCGCCGAGCTCAGCGCACAAATCAGCAGCATCCATGTTCCGTACAGTCGCATCGACATCGTTCCTTTTCCTGTAAGCCTTGACGGTATCTTCCAGGGCCGACACGCGGCCCGCCTGGGCTTCCACTGAACGCCCATACAGGAACACGCCGCCGACCAGAGCAAACCCAGCCAAGACCGCCATAGCGATCCACAGCGCCCGCCCAGAAACAGCGGCAAGCAACCCGGCGATCATTTCCGCCTCACTTCGTCGTCATCGGGCAGCACGGCGGCGCGCGGGCGCATCATGATATTGATGAGGACAACGAAAATCGTGAAGTACGCGAGATACTTCGGCGGGATGATATCGCCCCAATAGACGCCGCCAAGCTGTTGCAGGATATCCGGCAAGGCAAGAGCGCCGGCAGCGGCAAGGTTGAAAATCCAGGTGCGCCAGCGGCGCAAGGTCTTGGTCATGGCGCGATCTCCGGTTTGGCGGGAGACCATGCGCCCGTAAGAGTTGCCGCGAAAATCAGGTGATCCGCAGCCAGTGCCGAACAGCTGTTGCAGCTGCATCGCCGGCCCACATGAGCATCGCACCGAATGACAAGCCTCCGATCGCCAGGAGCCCAGCGATCCCGACGCCGATTGTCTTCATGCGCTTCCAGTCCTGGACGGACGGGAGAACTTCATTTTGGTTGGCTTCGACCTTTCCAGCGAGCGCCTTGATCTCGTCTCGCACCTGGGCGTCGACCTTGCCGGCGATTGCCATGTCTGTCCTAAGGCTGGCGATCTCGTGGCCTTGCTCGTCAAGCCGGTGATGAATGACGGCCCGGCTTTCATGCGCGAGGCGCTTTTCGTCGCCGAAGTCTTCGCGCAATCGGTTGACGCCCTCTTGAACGCGCCCGAGCGCCACCATCACGTCATTGATGTCTGCCAATAGACCAGTCTCCGCGCGGCTACTGGAACAATGTAGCTAGAGGCGAAAGGTTGACCACATCTAACTAGACCAGCTAAGAAGATCGTGGGCTCGGGGCAAGACTTCATGAAACTTCACGTTAAAGGGCGCGGCGTCGGCTGCGGTCGTGTCGCTGCATCGGTCGCGGCATTGGGCGTCTGCTTTTGGACGCTGGTCTGCGGCGAACTGTTCTGCCGATATTATCTCGGCCTCGGAACGCCGCCGCTATCGATAACTCACCCGACCATCGAATACATGTGGGCTCCGAATCAGGATTTATATCGCTTCGGAAATCATGTGCTGATCAACAAGTTTGGGATGCGAAGCTCCGATTTTCCAATCGAAAAGCCGAGTGGCGAGTTTCGCGCATTGGTCGTCGGCGATTCCGTCATAGGTGGCGGGGCACTTACTGACCAAGCCGAACTCGCGACGGACATCCTGTCGGTCGACGGCGCGCTTTACCTGAATGCTTCTGCCGGGAGTTGGGGACCGCAAAACGAAGAAGCATATATCAACCAGTTCGGGACCTTCAACGCCGACATGCTTATCCTTGTGCTGTCCACTCACGACGCGGGCGACGTGCCAAGTTTTGCAGCATTAAATCCAGCAACGCATCCGACCGAAACGCCTTGGTTTGCCCTATCGGAAGCGGCCTCCCGCTACCTCCCTCGATATATGCCCTGGAGGGAAGCACCGAAGGAGATTGTCAGGCCAGCGGCAAAAAGCGCCCTTGCGGCCATAGCGCGCATGACCCGCCTCAACATTCCGGTTTGCGTTATCACCCACGCGGATAGGCTGGAAAACAGTTCAGGCATTCGCGGCGACGGCTATTCAGATATCGTTAGTGGGGTGAGCAGCGTTCTGATTATAGATGACGCTCACTTCATCGCCGATAGCGGGTATCGAGACGTTATCCACCTGAACAAAGAGGGACAGACCGGCCTTTCGCGGGCAATGGCGAAATGCCGATCCGTATTGTTTCCAGATGGAACAGCGTCCCTGAATTACAACGCGCCATAGGCCGAGAGATAATAGGCAGCGCCGTCGTAAACGACCTCGCACCAAGTGTTTTGCACTAGGTCTTTCAGCCCGCCCACACTGAGATTGAAAGCGCCGGCACCCGTCCGAGTAACCTTGAACCTCGTTTTCCCGGCGAGCGCGCCTGTCGTCGACAGCGTGAGCGTGCGATTGGCCGTCAGCGTTCCCGTGTGGCGCACTTCCGGCGAGTTGTTCGCGGGCAGGAGCGTCACGTTGACATCGGTTGCAATCGTCTGCTGTTTCGCGCTCCCGCCAAGATCGGCCCGCCAGGTGGCAGTTCCATCCGTCATCAGCGTGGCGCTTTCGCCAGGACGGATGAGAAAAACCGAACCATAAGACGTGAGAGCGTCAGCGACATCGCGCGAATAATACTGGATGGAAACGTCTTGGTTGTCGCTCGTGGCGTTGATGATCGTCTGTGTCTGCACGTCGGTGTTAACCCGCTCCGCCGCACGCTGATAATTGGCGCATGGCAACTGGAAAACTTTCGCGCTTCCGGCCGCACCCTCAAACACCAAGATTGGAGCGGTCGCCTTTTCTGTGTCCCGGATTGACGTGATCGAGCCCGAGGCGTCGACCCTCGTTGCCCACCGGCGATTGAGCCAAGACGGACTCCCAAAGCTTTGGACCTTGGCGTTGTCGTTTACCGTGACCTGATACGGGCCAGGCTGCGCATTGTCGAACGGGAAGAAATGCCGGTATTCGTGAAAGAGCATGAAGGCGAAAGCGCGGTTTGCCCTGTGGCTTTGATGAATGCCGTCGCTCTCATAGAACCTGTTTAGGAGATTGGCATTAAACGCGTCTTGCAGCACCTTATCGCGCTCGATCACGAAGGGGTAAGTTGCTTTGATGTAAGCGTTTTCTGCTTCCAGATCGGCGGCACCGTTCGCATAGTCATACACGGAACGCCGCTGAATGGTCATGTGAATGACCCGGAAACCGGCAAGCACGGCTTTATCGTTGATTTGCTGCCAGTTCGAACGATAGGTCGCGCTATTGAAGCCGGTCGAAAAATCATTGACGTTGTGACAGAGAACGATATCCCGCGCGCTTGCGGCAAGCGGTGCGACGTCAGTATCGAAGCGGGCGAGGATGGTCGCCGAAGATTGACCGCCGACGGACGCGCAATAGATCGGGACGTTCAACAAGCCCTCAAGCCAGCGCGGCCAGCCACGTCCAGAAGTCCACATTGCGCCGATGCCAGCACCGCCGCCGCCAACGTCGATCGATGTTCCAAGCGTGACGATGCCGGTTTTTTCGGTCTGATTTGGCGCTTCCTCGATTTGCATTCCGCCGATGTAAATATCCATCGGAGCCGGCGCAGCACCGCCGAGCGGAAAGTTTGGATAATACCATCCAAACGAGGTTGAACTGCCGGTCTGTGCCGAAAGGCTAAGACGAGGATCGGCCACCACTTTAAACGTCGTGGTCGTGTCGGCCTCGATCAGGATCGAAATTCGGCGAGGAACCGGCCCGAGCAGTTTTGCGCCGCTACCGAACGTGTTGCCGTTCGCGACAGATTGAAGCCACATGAAGCGGTTCCACGGTCCCTCGATCCCTTCGCTATCCGTTTCGATGAACGGAGCCCACGCCACGACAGACGCAAGGTATCGTTTGCCGGGGATCAAAGGATAATCAGACCCCCTCAAATCGCGGATGCGCGTACCACCAAAACCGCCCGTGTTGGTGATGCGCTGGAGCGTAATTCCCTGCCATTTGACAGTATCACCAGCCACAAGCGTTAGCGTGTCCTTGGCATAGTGTACGTCGGTTAGGTCTTCTGACTTGCTGTTCCAATTGACCTGCCGGCCATAGTAAGGCGACCGAGGAACAATCGCGTTAAAAGTGTCGATGACTTCCGGTGGAGCCTCAAACGGCCTTTCGTTGAGCGCCTTGTTGATCGCCTTCTGTTCATTCGTTGAGAAATTCACCCGCTTGTAGGCACCGTTAACAGCCGTATTAGGCGAGATATAATCGTATTCCTCGATCAGATCGCCTTTCGATCTCTGGCTATCAACTGTGGCGTCCCATTCGTAAAAGCCCTCTTTGCCGGCATCCTTCCGATAGGCGATTGGAAACGTCGCAGTGTTGAGCGCCTTAATGGCCGCGATTGCCGCAGCAGGTATTGTCGATGCTGTATAGCCTCCTGCAAAGAGCGATGCCGCCTGCGCCGCCCATTCCTTCGAGGACTGCGTGCCGGCCCCGCCAGGGAGCGTACCCTCAGCCCATGCTTGAGCGAGAAGCGCTTTGGTTGTCGCGGTGGTCGCCGAGCCGCTTGCAGCCGCTGCCGAGCCGCTGGCGGCGGCGGCTGAGGCGGCGGCGGCTCCGGCTGATCCTGCCGCAGCGCCAGCGGATGCAGCGGCGGCTGCGGCCGCATCCGGCGCGGCGATAATCGCCGGCATGTTGGCGACAACATCTTCCAAAAGGTCGATGTTGTCGGCGACCTCATCGATATTGTCAGCGCTTGCCGCAAGCCTGAGAATGTCGGCGACCAACCCGTCTAGTTGATCGGGGTTTTCCGCGGGAGGCAGAAGGACCGCGCGACTGACTTGCTCCTGCAATTCCTGGTCGCGCATAGCAGCAAGATCAAATGCCGCCTCTACCGTTTCGGCGTAATACGCCCCTTGATTTTCGAGATCGGTTTCCTGGGTGAATGGAACCTTGCGCAGAAGCGTTATCGTCTCGCCAGCGGATGGGGCGACAAGCGCGGTGACCTGACCTCCGCCCGGATCGCCAACGCCTGAAACGGTGTAATCGCTGCCCAGCGTTAGCGTCGTCTCGACACCGGTTGCGGTGACCGTCTTGACCACTCGGATATGACTGTCCTTGATGATCCGAAAGTCATAATCAAAGGCTGTCGTCACCCCGTTCCCGTTGTAAGGACCGGAACGGTTGGCATCGCTTGGAACAGTCATGTGATCTCGCGCTCAAAAGGTTTCAAGCACGATAGGAGCCGATAGTTATTTCCCAATCCGGCCAAGAAGGTATTCGAGCGGAGAAACGTCCTTGCCCTCAGCCTCTCGCCATGCGGCGTCAACGGCGCGGTTTATCTGAGTGGCCGGCAGGCCGGTTGCGAGGCCGGTCGCATTGATGACCGACTTGAGGAACTGGCGGCGAACCTCGCCGTCTTCGATCGACTTCGCGCCTTCCACGAGCGGCTTTCCGATTTCCTCAGTGACCGCTCCATAAGAGCCGCCGCCGCCGAAGCCTTGCAGCGGTCCAGCGACATCGCGAACGCCTGGGATCGTCGCCATGACGGAAAACGCTGTTTGCTTGGCGAGGAACGCCGCCCAGCCGTCATCGTCGTCGTCTTCGTCGTCGGGTAGCCGGCCACGGATCGCCGCGCCCACAATAGCCTCAAGCGTGAACAGGAACGCCATATCCAGGGTCCAGGAAAGCGCCTCTTGCGCCGACCGCGCGGAAAATCCGTCTTGACCGATTAAACGCTTGGCCTTGGCCGTGCGCTCATAGGCGACGTTGAACTTGGCGAACATGTACGAGCCGAGCGCCGTAAACAGTCGCACAACGTCATTTTGGCGCGCGGTGCGCGAGACCGAACCACGCTCGACCGCCGAGCGATCGGCAAACAGGCCAGACGCCTGGGCGCGCTTCACTACGGCGTCAGCATGGGCGACGGCCTTAGCCTCGTCATTGCCGTTCTGCCGCAAGCCCTGCCGATAGCCGGCCAGCCATGTCGGCACGTCAGCCAGATACCATTGCGTCTTGGTCATCAGCCAGAAGGCCAGCGGCCCCACGATCTCCGCTTTGATCTCGCCCCAACGCGAGGCGATCGGCCCTGTCTTCGGATCGGAATAGAAATCAAAGATATCCTTGTTGAACGTGGTCTGGCGTGTCGCCATGAACGGCGACTTGGCCGCGATATCGCGCGCCATGCTGATCGGATTTTTCGCCGCTTGCATGATGCCAACGGCCATATCCTTCTTGCCGACGACAACCATTGACTGAGACAGGCCAGTCACCTGCATTGCGACCGTCGAAATGTTGAAGGCCAATTTAGCCGCGGTGAAGTTCGATTTCAGCGTGCGGGCCGCGCGGCCGACCAGATCGGCGGATTTCAACTCACCTTCCGCCACGTCCTTTAGCCAGATTTCCAGAGCGTCAAAATCGGCCTGCTTTCCGGCTTCCATGAACGCGGAGCGGACCTCGCCGTTCTGGAGAATGCGCCAGGAGTTCGCGACCGGCTCACTAAGCTCCAGGTCATATATCACCTGATTGACGTGACGGTGCAGCACCGACATATCAAGCTCGACATCGCGGCCCGAGGAACGCGCGCGCTCCTTGAGGTGCCCTTGCCGTGTCTGCGCTTTGCCAAACCGCCCGGCCTGGAGCGCCTGGGCGATGTTGTTCGCCTCATCATCGCGAGCGCGAGACGACAAGCGCGGATCGTATTTGAGCGGATAATAGCCGCCCTTCAACGTCTTGCCGGCGATCTCGACCGGCGTTGCCTCGACCCAATCCGGTTCAACGCCCGTGGCGCGGCGCTCGCGAGCGGCGATATCGTCACGGAACGATCCGACATAATCCCACACCGATTGCACGAAAGCCGCGTCTTTCGCGTCGAGCGTGGCGATCACGGCGGCGATTTGAGCCTCAGACAAGGATCCTCTAACTTTGGGATCAGTGAGCCTCGACCGATTGCCGGCGTTGCCGAGATTGAGCGCAACGGCGATCCGCTCCCACTTCGAAAGCGCATAGCCGAGTTCGGGGATATGATCCCGGACGGCCATGCGGCGGCGATCCGCCTTGTCATAGACGGCATACAGGCTTTCGAGGTCGCTTGCTGCTTTCAGCTTGCGCACGGTTAGCCGATCCATCGCCTCATCAAGCGGTGTCTTGATGTTGCGATAGGCCGCGCCCATGTCCTTGAACCCGTCGATCTCGCGCAGGATCGTGCCGGCGTTCAGCACCAGGTCAAAGAACTGGCGAACCGAATGGCGCAACGCCTCGCGCTTGGTGCCTACGCGGCCGGGCGGGCGCTTCGGCATGTTCGCGTCGAACGCCGCGACAACATCGGTCACGACCGCCTCAAGCTCGCGCTGCTTTTGCGCGTCGATCAGCTTGTTCCAGCGTGTCGCCATGTGCTCCAGGTTCTTGAGACTGTCGATCACGCCGCGCATTTCTTCGACCGGCAGGGTTTTGTAGGGACGCCTCGCCGCGTCACTCAGAACGGCCTCAGGAATGGCAAGCTCATTCTCCCGGCCCGCAGCCGTCATTGCGGCGACAAACGCGTTCAGCGCCCCGCGCCGGCCCTCAGCGGCCCCACTCAGCTTGCGGAAGTCGTAACGCTCAAGGATTTCATCGATAGCGCCGAGATAGTCCACCTGGGCGTTCTCGCGCCGGCCAGCGCCCGCGATCCGTTCGCGCGTCGACTTCTTGCCGAGCTTGGCAACAAAATTCTCCGCCTTCTCGACTTCATCGGCGACATTACGCGCTTCCATGTAGAGCGCGTGATTGATCAGTTGGCGGCGCTTGGTCTCGACCAGCCGAGCAACCGTTTCGTTGTAATTCCCTGTCGAAGCATTTGCCCGGTCGATCTGAGGTGCAACGGCGTCGACTGTGCCGGCCTCACGCATGGCGGCGCGCGCCTTAGTCGCGATCCGGCGACGGGCGTTCTGCATCCATAGGCTTTCGCGCGCCAGCATCGCGCCGAGCTTGGCGGCTTCATCAGCGGCCTTACGTTCGGCGGCGAGAAGCCGGCTGGAATTGACGGCATCGCGGACGCGCATGCGGGCAATCGACGCACGAGCCGACGCGCGAGCCTCTTTCGCGGTCATGCCGACGCCGAGCCCGGCGACCTCGACAACGGCCTTGAGTTCGGCCGCGATCCATTGGCCGCGCTTGTCGGAGTGCAGCGCATCGAGCGCCGCCGCCTCGACTGAGCCGTCAGTCAGTACGTCACCATGCCGCTCGCGCATGAGCTTGTCCGTTTCGGCCTCAATCGCCTCCTTGCGCGGCGGAGCCTTTTCGAGAGCCTGGACAAGCTCATCGCCGCTATCGAACCCAAACCACCCGGCAGCGTCGTCAGGGTCAATCCCGCCCTCGACCGCGTAAATGGTTTGCATGCCGCGCGGCAGCGTCTTCAAGACGCCATCGCCATAGCGCTGCACAAGGATTTCCTTGGACAGCCGGATATCTGGCATTCCTTCCGGCTTCGTTTCGGTGTCCCACCAACGGCGATTGCCCATCCATTCCCATGCGCGATAATAGCGATAGGTGTTGACTTGGCGCTCGACTTCCTCGCGCACCTTGGCGCGCTCATCCTTGAACCACTTCTCTTGCGCGCGCTTTACTGGAGCCATCGCCTCGCGCAACAGCCGCGCCTTGGCGTCATCCTCAGCCTGATCGCGCAGTTTGAGGAAGGAGACGAACTCGCCGGGCGTCAGGCCCACTTCGTCAGCTGTGGCGAATATCGGGCCGTGATCGCCGGCCTGCTCCTTGGCTTTGGCGATCTCATCATCCGAGGCAACCATGCGGTCGAAGACCTCGCGAATGCCGTCCGAGACCGTGACGTTGAGGCCAGCCAGCCGGCGATAGACCGAGATCAGCCAAGACCGGAATTTTTCGAACGCGCCGCGCAATTCGATGGACGGCGCTTTGCCTTCCATCAAATAGGCTTCGAACCCGCGCGCCCATTGCTCTTGCATGCCGACATCAACCGCCGCGTCCTTCATCAGATCGCCGGTCGTTCCGCTGGCGAGCGCCGCGCTCACGTCATCGGCAGTCAGGGTGACATCGGGCATAACGCGCATGCCGTCTTTCGCCACGGCGTCGGCATTCTCGCCCCACCATGCCTTGACGCTTTCCATGTCGCCAGCGGCCGACGCCTCGCCCTTGGCGGCGAGATCGCGAAGAACGGTCAGGAAGTAGTGCCCGCTCTCATGCAGGAATGTGGACAGGTCCGCGCCTTCAAACAGGCGAACAACCGTGTCGCCATTGCCGACGCCGCCGCCTGGGAACTGGATCGAGCCGCGCGGCCCGCGAACGTCGCCGGATTGGAACAGGAGCCGCGCATCAGCCGGATCGAACGTGCCGCGATTGTTGACGGATTTGATTTGCTCAGGAGAGAAGGCTACGATCTCCTGCTCCCCTTCGCCGACATCGGCCACGACGCCATCGTAACCGCGCTCTTTAAGGACTTCCGTCACGGCGCGCGATATGAGCCGTTCGGCGTTGGCGTCCCACTCGGCATTCTCGTCGTAAGAAAAGCCGGTTCGCTTCATTACCTTATCGTGGATATCGTCTGGCAGGCGAAGGCCCTGCATAACAACGCCGCGAACACCTCTAGTCTTAGCATTCCAAACATATGGATTTTGAATTGATAGGTAAGCAGGAATGACATTTTGTCCCTCGTCGACCCCGCTATTTGCGTAATAGTTGGCTGTGTCAGGGTTGGATGAAAAATACACGCCTTCGCCCAAGAACCCGCTATCCAGCCTCCCGGCTTTAGACGGTTGAAACGCATCAAAATTTGCTTGCGTACCGTGATAGGTAACCATCGGTTCGCCGTTGTCATCAACAACCTTACTCTTGCCAAACCAGCGCTTGAAGGCCTGCGTCTCGATAGCCGGGCGGCTCTGCCCGTACTTCTGCCCCTCATCAGCCTGATCGGACTGGACCGCCGCGCGGATCGCCTCATCGCTATCGTCCAGGCCGACGCCCAGGCTCGACAGATACGCCTCGATTTGGTCAAGCTGGGCGGAGTGATCCGCCGCAGCTGCATCGGCCGGAACCGCATAGTCAGCTTCGCCGCGCAGTTCGCGGTCGATGGCGTCGAGCAGCGCATTGCCGATGTTCGGAACCTCGCGCCCTTCCTTCACCGCGTTGCGGTATTCGGTCGCCACCGGATCGTTCGCCAGATAGCCGGCCTCAATCGCCGCCTGAGCCACATCATCAACGCCGTGCTTCTTGCCGCTCGCCTGCCCGAACAGATCGCGCACGCCGTCCACAATGCCGCCGCGCGCCAACTTGAGCGACTTCTTGCCCTTGCGTTTGATCACGGCAGCATCGCGAGCCTTCAAATTGCCGCCTACGTCATTGATGCCGCCATAGTCGGAAATGAACTCCAGCAGCGATTGCCGCTTGTCGAGACCGGCAGAGCGGCGGGCTCGCGCCTCCGCGAGCGTCCGGTTCAAGGCGTCAACGTCGCGGAACTGCATGCCTTCCGGTATCGATCCGCTCACCTGCGGCAGCGGATAAGCGGCCATGAAGTCTTCGACCGACTGCCCCGAGCGTTCGGCCATGGTGCGATAGAACGCCGGATAAAGCGTGGCCTCAGTCGTGGCTACATCTGTCGACCGGCCTGCCTCGCGCAACCGCGAAACCATCGTGTCGTAGATTTGCTGTTCGAAGGACCGCGAGCCCTCATCCTCCAGGCGCGCGGTCTCAGCGGCTTGGAATGCTTCATCCATCGCGTCTTGCGCGCGTTCGTTGAACTCCTTGGCCTCCAGCGCCGTGAACTCATTCGGATCGAACCGCATGTTTTCCATGAGGAAGGCGTCGTGTTCGGTGCCGGCGATCTTGGCCGCATAGGTGGCAGTCGGGATTTGCAGATCGCCGCCGCCCGCAAGCGCAACGTCGAGATCGTCACGGCTCACGCCGTCGAGTTCATCGACCAGGGCATAAGGATCGACGCCGAGGCTTTGGAAGTACGTTGAGAACTGTTCGGCCGGGACATAGACATTTTCCACCGGCCCGTTCGCGGTCGCGGCCTCGACAAACTGGCGGAACTTGTCGGGCGTGCGAGCGCGCACCTGTGACGCCTGGGCGTTGGCGGATATCTCACCAACCTGGGCGACTGTTCCCTCAGCGGTCTTGGCCTTGCGCCGATTGGCTGCAAACTCTCGACCGGCCACGCCCATGTCAACGGGCGCGGTGGCGATCTCCGCGACACCTTCCGCAATGATGTCGTTCCAGTCGACTGGCTGACCAGCCGCAACCCGCGCGCCGTATTCGCCGGCAGAGCCGAGGATCGCCTGTTGAGCGCTTTGCGCTATCGCCTCGACAAGGGGATTGTGGGAAGCGGCCTTGCCGGCGAGACCACCGGACAGCAGATCGAACGCGCCAATGATTGCGCCGCGAATAACGCCGCGCTTTGCCGCTTCCTCCATAAGCTTCGGATCGGACAGAACGCGCTGCACGTCCTCAGGCTTGCCGAGATCAATCCCCTTTTCCGCCAGGAAATCGGCCGGCGCGGTGTATCGTTCGGTAACGTAGGAGCCGCCGCCGAGAGCGCCAACGCCCAGCGCCGGGCTGAACCGGCCAGCTACGAGCGCCGCCGCGAGTTGTGGCGCGCTTTCGCCGGCCGTCTCCAGAGCCCACGACAGACCGCCTACCGGGTTTTGAAGGAACGCGGTGCCGAAATTGGCAATCGCTTGGCCGGGCGTCGCATCCTTGACGATTGCGGCCTTTTCAAACGACTGGGCGGTCGCTGATTTTGGCGTTGCGGCAAGCCGGTCTTGGCTGGCTTTGACGCCCTCCGCGAATTGCACCGCAGCCGCGTTGTCATCCGCGCCGATCATGTCGGCGTAGCGGGCATCTACCCAGCGCCCGAACGCGCCGAGGTATTCCGCGCCCGTCCAGGTCTCAAGCGGGTTCCCCTGCATGTCCTTCAAGCCGGAACTGGTTTTCTCCTCCTGGAGGATTTGCCCGAACGGCTTAGAGCGGTCGCGGTCGCGGCCGGCCGTCTGTTCGAACATGAATTGATTGCCCATCTGGCTAAGCCGATCACCCGAGCGCGCCAGCGTGTTCGTTGCGCCGCGCCCGAAGCCTTCGAACCAGGACAGGTTTTGCAGATCATCGCGGGCGAGCGCCGCATTGTCGGGGCTGCGCAGCCATTCCGTCAGGCGCGGCGCAGAGGACAGGATCGTCTTGTTCTTCTGTTCTTCGATCTTTTGCTGAAAGACGTTCCGGTACTCGCGGACCATTGGCAGCGGCGGAACCGGGTTGCCTGTGGCCTTGCCGAACTCGTTTGCGAGGTTCAGATCGCCGGCTATTTCGTCGGGCTTCTCGTTAACCGAGCCAAGCACGACTTGCGCCGCGCCGACGCCGCTCTGTTGCTGCTTATCTTTCCAGGCGTTATAGTCCGCGATTGTATCCATTTAGGGGCACATTCCTATGAGAGAACAGCGGCGCAACTGGCGCGTCACAAATGAGGGCATCGGCGTTGTCGCGCTGATCCTCTTTGGAATTTGGTTGGCGGCACAAATCGAGCTTGCCGCCAGAGCGATCAACGGTTGAGAACGAAATCCTCGTAGCGCTGGACA
Source organism: Mesorhizobium sp. M0296 (assembly GCF_040321675.1). Taxonomy (NCBI): domain Bacteria; kingdom Pseudomonadati; phylum Pseudomonadota; class Alphaproteobacteria; order Hyphomicrobiales; family Phyllobacteriaceae; genus Mesorhizobium; species Mesorhizobium sp. M0296. The sequence continues at coordinate 133,450 of NZ_JAMYRZ010000010.1, read as the reverse complement.
ACCTCTTCTTCGCTGGGCTTGCGGCCAAGCTCGCGCTCCAGATCGGTTGAAATGCCGCGCCGCAGGTCAATCGGGATATCGCCGTACTTCACCACGACATCGACGGTCTCGCTGTCCGAGCGCTGACCCGCCTCGAACGCAAAGCCGCTCCGCTCACTCGTCGCGTTCAAAGACCATGGCGTCCTAAGCGGGTTCCAGATCGATCGCTCAGTCTGATCGCGGATTACCACCGGCAAGAGCAGGCGGTTGATCATCGACTGAATTTCCATTTGGTTCGGCGATTTTTGGGTTGAGCGTTTAAACTCTTCCATTTGCGCGGCCAAGGCGTTCTGAAATTGCGCCACGCGCTTGGCTGCATCCTCGCGCGCGCTATCCTCTTTCCCGGTCGTTGTGATGCCCACGGCTTCAAGCTGGCTCTGCGCCTGGGAAAACGCGGTCGTAAGCGTCATCCCGTCTTCGCGCGCCTTGCGCTGATCGGTCAGCGCCGTTGTCTGCGTTCCGGTCAGTTCCTTGATCGCCTCTTTCGACAGACGGTCGCGGTAATCGTTCAAATCCAAGGCGGCGAAGTCGGTCGGATTGGTCGCGGCGTACTTGCGCATGTCATAGAGCAGCGTTTCGTCGCTATCGACGGCACGGCCCGACGCCGCCTTGTTCATGTATTCCCAGGCCGACGACACCGCCGCCATACCGGCCGCTTGGCGAACCTCCATGGGCACTTGATCGGGCGTCTGCCCCTGATCGATATATTTCCACAGTTCGGCCTTGGCTTGCTTCTCCTGGGCTTCCCCTGCCTTGCTTTGAGCCTCCAACGCCGAATAGAGCCGCTTGCGCGTGGCGTCTCGCACGTCAGGATCGGAGATCGCGGCAAGCTTCGTCTCGATGTCGTCATAGGACGGCGCGACGGCGCGCGGTGCGACGGTGTTGCTCCTAGGCGCGACAGTGCCGGCGAAACCCGCCGACCCGCGCGTTCCCATCGGTTCGACATGCCACGGCTCATGCTTCATCGGGAAATAGAGACCGTATTTGCCCGCGTTCTCATGCACCCAATCGACAACGTTTTTCGGCGCATGCGAAAGCGATTGGCCGTTATAGGCGAGATCGACGGCGTTGCCTTCATTGTGCTGCGAATGGCCTGGAGGCGCGACCCATTTGCGAGCCGCAGCGGGCGATCCATACCGCTTGACCGCCGATGCATATAACTCCGCCTGGTGCTCCGGCGAGCGATAGCCGGAATAGATGCCCAGGCCCTCACGGATGCCTGGAGGGGCATCCTGCATCATCGCGGCCAGATTGGTTGCGAAGCTCTCCCGCAGGCCGTCGACGCTTCCCTTGCCTTTGCCTCCCGTCAAGCGACCGTAAAGGAACCCGCGCGCCTTCGTCGGGCCGGTCTCGCGAACGGTTCTATCCGCAGCTGACGCCGCTGGCACATCGGCGGCGCGACCGCCCGACAGGATCGCCTCAGCCTCGCGCTTGGACTTTTCGGCCACGAGTTCGGTTTCAAGCGACGTGCTCAACGCGTATTGATCCGCGCCGGTCATCTGCTTTGCGTTCGCCTTCATGTAGCTTTCTGCGGCGACAGGATCGTCCTGGGCGATCCTGAGAGTGATATTCTTGTGAACGCCCGAGGTGAACTCGCTCTCGCGCAGCTTGAGCGTGTCGGCATCCCAACCCTGGAGCGCACCTGTCTCCCTGATTTCCATAATGCCCGCCCCGAGGTTCTTGTTGACCGCAGACGGGTTGTTGAAATTGACCAGCGCATCGTTCGCGAACGTCTGGACGCGCGCGGCCGAAGCGTCCTTGAACCATGCTTTGCGCTCGCCAGCAGTGTGGATGATCGATTGCTGATAGACAGACTGGAGCCGCGCCTGTGATGCGGTCTGGTAAGCGCGAGCAGCGCCGGCCGAAAGACTACTGCCAAATTCCTTGCGCTTGTTGGCGGCGTCCTCTTCGAACGTTTTGCGCTGATCGATCGCGTTGCGGCCCTCCAGCGTCATAAAGCCGTTGTCGCCATACATGCGTTCGCGAAGCCAGTCGGAATAGGAATTGTCGGCATCCTTGGCGCGAGCCACATCCTCAAGCTCCTGGACGCGAGCGACGGCATCGCCGGCCATATCGAGACCGCGCGCCGCAGACTGCATGCCGCGACCAATGCCCGCGCCGAAAGCTTCCGGCGTGGCGTTGGCGTCCAAGTCTTGCTGAAAGATCGGGCGCGTCGAAATATCCGATTGATACTCGGGAACCTTGACCATCCCTCACCTCACCCGATATTGCCGATTTGCGAAGTCTTGTATTGCCCGTAAGCCTTGCCAGCCCCGCCGAGGACGGTTCCCAAGGCATCGAGATATCCGCCCGTGCTTGCCGACGCGGCGCTCATCCGGCTCATGTTCGCGCCGGCCCGCTTGTTGACCGCATCGACGCGGTAATCGTACGCCTCGCGATTGGCATTGGTGCGGATCGTCAGGGCGTCGAGCTCGCCCATAACGGCGGTATCAACGAGGGTATCGAGTGGCGAGCCAAAGGTGAGATCGACGCCATTCGCGGCCATCGCGGCTTGCTGCTGACCCTTGATGCCGGCGACTTGCTGGCGCTTGCGCTGTTCCTCTTTCTGCCCGCGCTCGATTGCATCCCTCGCCCGGCGCTCAGAGAGCGTGGCATTCATGTCCTGGACCTGGGCGTTGTATTTGTCCGCCGCAGCCGTCGCCTGGGCTTGCTGCACCGTGCCAGCCGCGCCGAGCATCGTCGAGCCGATCATCAAGGCAATTGACAGATCGCACATTAGGCAGACCTCAGTTCGAACAGCCGGAACTCATGCCCCCGGAGCGTGACCGGATCGGAGAGCGTGAAGCCCAGCCAGCGCAGCCAGCGGATCGACGCCCGGTTGCGAACGTCGACAAAATTTCTCATGGTCGGATAGCGCTTCAACAGTTGGTCCCGAAACCCGACCGAGCGGCGAAGGAACGCCACATAGTGCCGCTCAACCGCATCGGTCCCGAGCAGCCACGGCGCGCCGATACCGGCAAGAACGTTGATGTCGCCAATTCCGAACATCACCTCAGGAACGCCGTCGATCATGGCCGTCCAGGCGTGCGACGACTTGCGCAGAGAGAAGACCAACGCGCCGGCCGGCGAGCGCTCAGACGCCGCAAACACCTCATCACGATCCGCCTGACGCATGCGCCGGGCGATAGTCCTGATGTGCGCGGCGCGGGCCGGGACTACCTGGATATCAACGGCCGAGCGTGACATCTGGCATCAGCGCAAGAATTGTCATCGGCAGAGGATCGAATTGCTTGACCCACATGTTCGCACCATCGGACCAATCCCAATGCGGCGTGATCCTGATATCGCCGGTGTACATCTGGATCGCTTCGTTCCATGCCTCAGTTGAGCGCTGTTTGTACTCCACCAGCGTGTTCACATCGTCGCGCCCGCCGTCTTTCGGACCCAGGAAGATGCCGCGCGTGTCCTGGACCCTCAGCGTCACCTCAGAAAATGACTTCATGCGACCTTGAACCGTGCCGAGCCCCTTCACTTGCCCAAGATCGAGATCGAGCGTTTGCAGTGCCGCAGTCATCGGCAGGCCGATATGAGCCTTTGTTGCCGCGTTCGGCAACGTCACCGATCCGCCGAGCGAGACCGTCAGATTGCGGACCACGTTGCCGTTCGCAAGTGCCACGACAGATTGTCCGACAAGATGGTCAAGCCCGCTGATCACCGTCGCCGCCGCGCCCTCATAGGTAAGGCCGCAGTCGACAAAGAATGCATCCTCGACAGAGGTGAAGGCGCGCGAGTGAAGCCGTTCGATATACCGCTTGGACGAGCCGTCGACGGTGCGCTTGACGATGAAATACGGAACGTCTTCGTTGCCCTCAGCGACCACCGCCACGTTCTCAAAAACAGCATCGTCATTCGGGCCGCTTTCGTGGTGCGTCCATGCCCAAATGTCATGCTCTTTCAGATAGGTGAGCGTGACAAGCGAGCCGTCATCCATCACCACCCACACCATCGAATAGGGAGCCTGGGCGAACGCCCATGATTTGATGTTCTTGTTCTCGAAAAGATGCCGCGCGAGGATCGTCAAATCCTTGCCGGTGAAGCTGTCTTGCGCGAACTCATAGCTGAAATCGCGAATGACGCAGCCGCGTTCCTGAGGGAATAGGACCGTGTTACCGACAACGACCGGCTGAACCTTGGCCGATCCCCGGAAGCCTTGATTTTCGATCTTGATAGCCGATGGCGTGATCGCGTCGGAATTGGCTCCGCCAGACACAACCCACTCAGCGCCCGAGGTGAGAAGCATCATGCCGCGGATCGGCAGCGCAGCCCTGATCTCATTCACTTGCCGCGCACGAATGCGGAACGTTACCGCATCGCTCGCCTTTGCTGGCGACGACACGCCGAAGTTTTCATAATTCGCTGATTGAGATAGCCAAGCAGCCTGAGGCTCGTTCTTTGTCGAAAACAGCCCGAGGCGCTGCTCTATGAACGTGGCGCATCGCGGATAGTTGCCAGCCCCTACAAACGGGTTTCTTGCGGTCTGGGGCGTGTCGGAAATATCGGCGGTAATATTCTCATCGGTAAAAGTCGTGGCCTCAGATCGGCCGATGTACCCAAAGACGCCGTTGTCGTTCCTATAGACGATATAGGCGGAAGCGCCGGCAACCGCATCCCATGACAGCCTGTTTCTGTTGCCCTGGAATGACATATCATTCTTAAGCGTTAGCTCATTCGACGGCAGGCTTTCCTCGCCGGTATCCTCGTCTACTGCCGCAACCACATAGACTAGGTTCTTGCCAAACTCATTTGTCACAACGAGGCCGGCCGGAGTGGCTGGAGCGCCGGGATCGGCCACGGCAGGCGCTAGGTCTGTCGGATCGCCATTGTTTGATGTCGTCTCAAATTCAGGCGCGATTGCTTCGCCGATGAAGCCTTGGTCCCCGTTGCCGCCCGTCTTGTAGACGCGATAAATATTTGCGCCTACGACTGGGCTCCAGATCATCTTGAGGTAGCGCCCGGCTGGCTCGCCGTACCGAAAAAAACTTGAGCTAGCTGCTACTGATGCGGCGCTTTCTTCGCCGGCCAAGTTGACCGCCGTGACCTTAAACGCAAGGTTATCGCCATCGCCCTTTGGCAGAGAGTATGTCGCTGCTCCCGTCAGCCCTGTCGGCGCGACCGTGGCCGGCGCAAAGTCAACCAATTCCAGCGTCCAGTTGTCATCCGCAAGCCGGCCGATCTTCCGCACCGCATAGTTTGGATGCGTGATGTACATGACATCGGCCTCCTGGACGAAAACCAAGTCGTCAAGGTCCGCGTGCACGTAGGGCGTCACCACCTCGTAAGGGACGCCACCGGAAAGGATCAACGCGCCATCGCGGAAGACGCGGAAATAGAGATCGCCGAACTCCAGGATATAGGACTGCTCAGTATTGAACTGGAAAGGGATGAGGTTGCCGTTGTCGGCGCTGTCCTTTACCTCGCGAATGAACTCCGTCCCTGCCCGGTTTGACGCGCCGCCGTGCGGATGAATGAACAGGTTGAGCGCTGTCTTGAGCCCGGTCGCGTACTTCGCCAGATCGACGCGCGCCCACAGTGCCGGCGACAGAACACCGGCAGTGAACGAGGGCTGATAAGCGCGCAGATCAGCCATCAAGCCCGCCCGGTGACAAATTCGCTGTCGTGGTCGGAAGTCTCGCGAACCTCATTCGCGTCCGACGCCGCCGCCTGTGCCTGGGTAGCCTGGGCAAGCTGATAGGCGTCGGCACGGATCTTCGGATCGCGCGTCAGAGGCATGGCGAAGCGCACGGCTAAGTGCCAGGACAGCGCCTCAATGAACATCGGGGAATACTTGGTTGGATCGGTGAGCCGACAGGTGTAGCGCAGGAAGGCCGGCGACAGATCGCAATAGATCGTCTGGCCTTCGATCTCATGCGCAAAGCCGAAGGCGTCGGCCTTGGCTGCGCTGTAGTCAGCCGGATCGGCTTCGGAATACTGCGGCCTCACATAGCGGACCTTGAGGCAGTCAGTCGGGCGGCGATAGGCGTACAGCCACGTTCCGGCCTTGTCATTGGTGACTTGCGCGAGCGATGCCGTCTTGCCCGCGAAGCTCCACGGATAGACCTGGAGCAGCGTATCTAGGACGTGATCATAGAACTGGTTGCACGCGCGCGCCTCAGCGCCGGCATCAGTCAAGGCGCTGATATTGTCCTTGCCGAGGTTAGACAGGCCGATGTTGCAGATCGAGACTACGGAGGCCATGCGACTTATCCGTTCGGGAACAGGACGGAGGCCGCGTCAGGCTTCTTTTCCTTCGGCTCAAATCCGGCTTCGGTGATCTCGAATGACATCGACCGCGAGCCGTTCTTGCTCTCGCTGAGGCTTGAGACGCGGACAGTCGCCGTCATCTGCATTTCCGTGCCGACGCGCGCGTTGTCGACTTCAAGGCCATCCATCTGCTTTTCATCGAGATAGAGGGACGGATAGTATTCATCCGTCTCAGCGCCGACTGGCTTGCTAAGCTCGCTATACTTGCGCTTGAGGCTTGTCAGTTTCACGGTCAGAAGCTCCCCGGCATAGTGATGAGTGCAGCCGCGATCCCGAGCGTGACGGCCAGGACGGACCAAAAGAGAGCGAGCGCAAAATCGTAGATCATGGTCATGCCAAAACCCCGCTAATCGCCTTGACCGGAATGACAAGTTGATTGCCGTAAAGCTTGCGGCCATCGCCGATCAGTACCGCGCCGCGAACCGGCTGATCGTTGCTGATCGCGACATCCGCGCCCAGGACGTTGACGCCAAGCGTTCGCTGATTGCTGACGATCAGGGCAAGTCCGGCGTCGACAACGCCGATGACGGGAAGGCCGTTGAACATGGTCGTTCCGTCAGCCTGGAGGCGGACACCAAGAACCCTCTGATCGTTGAAGACCTCGGCCACGGATCACCCGCCTGGAGAGAGAAGAAGGGCGACAAGCGCCCTTCCGTTTAATCGGTCACAGCGACGGGAGCGCCGGGCGCAAGCCAATCCGGCTGCGTAGTGCCGAGAGCGTCGTTGATCTCGCTCTTGGCCCGGATCGGAGTCGGGGCGTCGGCGAACGGCTTGGCTTCCGGAGCTTGGATCGTTTCGGCCTTGGACTTGCGGCCGGCCTTGCCCTTGCCTGTCTTCGGCTTGTCGTCGGCGTCGGCGTCGGCGTCGGCATTGGCGTTGGTCTCTTCGACCTCGGCCACTTCATCCGATGCGCCGGCTTCCTTGACCCAGCGCGGGCGGCGCTTCGGATCGTCCATGATCTCGTCATCGATCCCGAAAGCCTCGCCGACTTCGCGGACAATGCCGCCGAAGTAACCGCGCATCTGTGCGATCACTTTAGCCATTGGACTGACCCCCCATGACGACGCCGGCCGTGACCTTGCCAAGCGTCGGCGCGGTGCCTGTCACGGTGTAGTTGAGACGCATGTAGCGCTCATCCGTGCCGCGCGTGATGAACTCGGGCACGACCACCTTGCCGAGGATGAGATCGGCCAGCACGACCACCTGAGACCAGATGGTTTTCGGCGATGCAAAACCCGAATTGTCGTCGGTCTGGAGAGCGACGGTAAGCGAGGTGAGGTTGTTGAACGCCTCGACCACCTGGATACGCAGTGGGATCGGCTTACCCTTGCCGATATCGCGGGCGAACCCGGCGTTGATCGGGCCGAGATCGATTAGATTGGTGCTTGCCGCCGTCGCCGTGATCGCCTGGGCGTCGGAAAGCAAAGTCTGCTGGTCGAAAATCATTGCCTTGCCTTTCGTTGAAAGTTCATTTGCCCGCCGCCAGATGGCGACAGGCCCAAGCGTGATCCGTTAGATGGCGACGGAGCCGACCGCCGTTTCGGTGTTCAGAAGCGCGTCGGTCATACGGATCGGTATTTCGCGATACGTCCTGACAAGCTTGCCCTCGACCTGGGCCTGCCCCAGCGCGGTATAGTTCGGGTTTGCGGCGATCAGCGCGCGATCCGTGGACTGCGCGTCCAGGATTTCGAGAACCTGACGGTTCATGTAGCAGGCCGATTTGCCGCCAAGAGCGCCGATGCCGTAGACCTGGAACATGCGATAGTAAGCCTTGCGGAGCAGAGCCCACAGATCGACCGTGCCGGCGAGCATGTCGGAAACGTCGATGTTCGCGATCCGGACGTTGTAACGATAGTCCTTCACGAAAGCGCCGATATCCCACTGGAACAGCGTCACCTTGGCGTAGTACGGATCGTTGTTGGCGTCGAAAACCTTTTCCTCGCCCTTGTCCATGATCTGGACGCCAGCCTTGCTCAGCTTCGGGTAAAGCAGAGAGGTGGCGTGATCGGCCCAGGTAATGAACCAAATCGAGGTATTGTCCGAGCCGACGCCGCCGCCGTGGATGACCTGATTGGCGATGTTCGGCTTGGTCGGATCGGGAATATTGGTGTTGTAGAGCGCGAAGCGCGGCGACAAGCCCTTGAACTTTTCGGGCGTGGCGTCGGTGTTGTGATAGAACATGCCGGTCGCCATTTCCTGGTTCATGACTTCCAGGTACGGCGCGCTGTCCACAAGGCGGGCCTTGGCCGGATCGGGCGCGAGCTTGAGCAGGTTAACGTCGATTTCGGAACGCGCCTGGAGGAAACCAGTCGTGTCATCGACCTGCTGCATGGTGGCCTTGGAAGCCTTCACACCCTTGTACAGCCGACCCCAAGAGACGGTCGGATAACCGGTGCGGATCGAATGACGGTGCAGCGCATCCATGTTGCAGGGCGTTGCAATCGCGTCGTCGAGGATCGGGTTGTTCTGCTTGAGCAGTTCGATGACGGTGCCTTCGGCAGACGCCTTGTGCATGTCGATCAGCTGCGGGTAGGTGTTGCCGATGGTTGCCATAGTTCATTCAGCCTTTCGGTGCGTCGTTCGGAAACAAGACGTGTGCGGCTTCCGCTGGCTTTCCTTTGCCTCCCGCCCCATCCGTTGGCGGACTGTCTTCGGAAATCATCGCGCCGACCTTTGCCATGAAACGGATAAGCTCGGGATGGTTGCCGCCACCACTCGCGTTGAGATAATCTTTGAGGCCCGGCGATCCGAGCGTGTTGACGGCGCGCTGCCCGGCCTGGACTGTGCCGTCCCATTTGTCGCCGCCGATCTCGCCGTCTTTCTTGGCGGTATCGACCCAGCCGGAGATTGTTTTGCCCCAATCTTCGAGCCGCTTTTGCGAGCGCGCGGTTTCGATTTTGACGTACTCGTCGGTGAGTTCTTGGGCCTCGCGCGTCGTCATCTTCTTGGCCGCGAATTTCGGCCCCAGGGCGTCGAGCAATTCTTGATCGACCTGGACGCCTTCCGGCATCGTCAGCGCATACTTGCCGTCCTCGGGAACGACATCGAGCGCCTTTTCCGCGTCGGTCTTTTCGGCCGGCTTGGTCTTGTCGTGCTCGACCTTGGCGGCGGCGTTCTCGTCTGCCGACTTGGTCGGATCATCGACGTACTCTTTCCAGTCGGCCGGCTTCTCGCCGTCAACCGGCTTTTCACCGGCAGGAGGATCGGCTGGCTTTTCGGCCGGGAACAGCACGCTCTCAGGCGGCGGCGGAGCAACGGGCGGATCGGCAGGCGCACCGCCACCGCCGCTACCATCCGCGTTGAAAGTCGCCATGGCGAAGGGCGACGATCCAGTCATCAGCGCCGCGATCCTATTCCTCATCTTCCGTCTCCTGTTTGGCGGCGAGCGCCGCGCGGTCCATTGCTTTCAAATCGGCGACATCGAGCAGCAGGCGCGGATAAAGGCGCGGATCGATCTCATCGAGCTTTGAGATCAGCTTGCGGCTTGCCGCCTGGAGCCCGAGCGAATAGTTCGTGGCGTTCGTGTTCTCGCCCGCGAACGGATCGGGATAGAGCGAGGTCTGTTCCATGAACCAGAACAGGACGCGCTTGCCCGACGCCGTGGCGACGACATCGCGAAACGCCTTCGCCAGTTCGTCACGCTCGGATTGTTCCTGCGGAGATAGTTGTTCGCTCAAATCGTCGGACATCAGCCGATCCCCAGCCGATTGAGCAGTTCCGCGCCGCCTGGGTTGTTTTGTGCGCCGGCCAGCACGGCAGCGGCATCCGCGCCTTGCTTTGCGGCGGGCGCAACAGCCGCCATCATTTCGGCGTTCTTGACCGCTTGCTGTTGCTTAGCCCGCGACTGCCTGATTTTGGCGACTTCATCGTCAGGGATGACGATCGACGGCGGTACGCCCAGGTAATCGAAATACACGTCAATCGCTTCGTCGGCGTCGAGCTTGTCGAGAACTTCGGGCTTGACCGACGCAAGCTGCCCAGCGAAGGCAAAGCCGCGTTCGATGCTGCCCGTGGCGACGGCCTTCTGTGCCTGGGCGAGGATCGAAATGTATTCGATCTCGAGATTTTCCCCGTGCAGGTCAGGCGGCGGCGGCGGCAGCATGTTTCGCCGGATCATGGTCGCATAGGTGCGGTCGATCACCGGCTCAAGCTGACCGCCGTAAATGTTCTCCAGAACCGGCCCGAGCGCGAGCAGCTTTTCCTCTTTGCGCTCCGCGATCTCGAATTGATTGCGCGGTTGTATGCCTTCCATGTTGGCGAGCATCAAGAACAGATCGGCGTAGAAAATTTCCTTGATGTGGTCGCGAAGCTCGCGAATGTCGGCCGTGAGGTGGGCCAGATCGATGTTCACTTCCATCGCCGCCCGATAGCCCTTGCCGGTCGGATCATCGACGTACGTGACCGACCCAGGCAGAAGCGAAGCCGGATTGTTCTTCATTGACGTTGGCCCGGTCATTGGCGGGCGCACTTTCTTGTCGATCGCTTCCCATTTGCGCTTGGTTTCAAGCTGCAAGCCCTTCACGTCGCCAAGGGCAATCTGCCCAGGCGACAAGCCATAGTGATCATCGCCGGCAAGCTCCCAGGGCGGCGCGATGATCGGGTTGTCATCGAACCCGCTTTCCTCCAGCATTTCGCCGCCCGCGCCGCTGCCATACGTCCCGCAATCCTCCCAATAGTTCGACAGGAACGGCTTGTTCTTCTTGTCGATCAGGGACGGGTTGCGGTTTAGCCGCGGCTCAACGGCGTGCCAGATATCAAAGCGCTCATCGTACTTGCTTTGATCGAACAGAGTGCGGATGCGCGAGCTAACCTTGTCATAGCCGAAGCGGCTGACAATGCGCTGCACAGACCAGCGGAACGTGCGATAGAGCGTGGTTGCGCGGCCTTTTTCGTCGCGGGCGATCCAGAACCGGCCATGCAACAATTGCTGCATGCGGATGGTCGACTTTTCGTCCTCGACCAAGAGCCCGACCGACTGCCCGAACTGCCCGAGATCGCCGTAGCCTATGTGGAAGGCGTTATAGATATTCGAGCCGGCGAACACCTCGCGCATGCGCGTCTCGACTTCGGACAGGTAAGCCTTGACCGGCGCAAAGTCCTTGAGATCGGGATCGGACGTAGCCAGCCGAAACCACGGGCGAGCCGGCGACGTGATGCCGGAATGCATGCCAGAGGCAAGCGTTCGCAGTGCCGTTGTGCCGGCGCTGTCAAGGATGCTGGCGCGCGACATCGCGCCTTCATTGGCGTTGGACAGGCGAAGACGCGTCGGCTCGATATATTCGGCGAGCGGACGCCAGACCGTTTCCCACGGATTGCGAACCGTTTTCAGTTCTTCGGCGCGGCGGCGATGATATGCGACCTGAGTTTCGTTGCGCGGTGCGTTGTCGGTCATCGTCCGATCCTGAAATTGTCGACCTCACGAAAGATCGCGACATCATCGTCAACGGACATGCGGACAAATGCCCGGTCTCCCCAGGTCACGGACAGAGACGGCTTGAGGCGCGCCATGACGCCCTCATGAACCTTCTCTTTGCCGTCCTTATCGAGCAGCCGGAATTTCATGGATCACTGACCGAGCAGTGTTTTCTTATCGGTAGGAGCCGCCGCCGTGACGCCCGATCCAGAGGTCAAGACCGTGCCCGTGCCGGCTCTGATCTTGTCCAGCGTGCGCCGGCCGGTATTCGACCGCACCGCGCCAGCGTCGGGCTCGCGCATGGCGGCAGTCTCAGGCGGCAGCTGCGGCGCGTCGGGAGTGTCTTGCTTCGGAAAAATGCACATTGCGGATCACCAGCAGTTGACGAGGGTTGCGATTGCGAGGCCGAACGAGGACGCGACCGACGCCACAGCGAGGTTTGACCTGTATGGGCGCGGCGCAACGTCGGCGACCCATGCGAGGCCGACAGGAAGCGCGGCGAGCGCAACGGCGAGAGGGTGTCCAGCCGCGTAATTGGCGGCAGCAAGCAGGATGCAGAACAGCCGGCCGTTCGTGGCGACGTTCTGAGCTACGGCGATCCTGTACGCGTCGGTCGTTTGTTCCATGGATCGACCACTACGCGCGGGATGGTTGCCGCGACCAACTCAGCCGAGCGGGTTGTAATCGACCTCAGCTTGATGAGGCCGCGCGCCGCCGCTGCCGATCGCTGGCCTCAGCTTCTTCGCCACGGGCTGGGCAAACGTCAGCGCCCAGGCATCGCCCTTGTTCGGCGACGGCAGGCCGCGCTCCTTCATGTCCTCCTTACTCTCAAGCTGGATCTTGCCATCCAGGCGCGCGACCGTTTCCGGCCCAACGATATCTTGATAAAATTCCTCGTCATGCGGATCGATTGCACCGCCCGCCTTGAGCCAAAGCTTGCCCATTCCCCACATGTAGGCCCGCTGATTGAGATAGCCGGGATCGACCGGCTTGCCCGAGAACCAAATCAGTTGCCACGTCCGACCCATGGTCTGCCCGGCGCTGACGATGCCCGTGCCATATCCCGCGTCGACAAACACCGCATCGGCCTGGTGCTCATCCTCCAGGCGGGCGATCAGGTTCGCCACCTCAACGTCATTGTCGTTGCGGGCGATGCTGGCGAGGCTCTTGGAATAGAGCCCTTGCCTCAGCATGATCTCTAGCTTGTCGTCGCCGGTCCAAGCCGGATCGACGCCAATGATGACGGGCGCAAAGCTGTATTGCTCCTTGCGCAGATGCACGTTGCGCGCCTTGTCGGCGTCGGTCTCGCTGATGAACTGCATGGCTGACTGGCTCGGGAATTGGCCGCGCACACGAACCTTGACGAGATCGCTATCCTCGCCGTGATCGTCCACTAGGCGTTGCAGATAAGTCTTGTTGGTGCCGGGAACCGTGCGGCTGTCGATTTGCCGATTGACCCAGCGATGACGGAAGCGGCGGAAGCACTCGCGAAAGCGCCCGCTATTGCGCGTCGGGTTGCCGAACACGATCCAGATGATGACAGTGTTTTCGTCGGTGAGCGCGCCCTCGGCGACTTCCCAAACCTTGTCATGGATTTTCGACGCTTCATCGAACAGCAAGAGAATGATCTTGCTTTCGTTGTGCAGGCCGGCGAACGCTTCGGTGTTGTGCTCGCTCCAGGGGATGAAGTCTTGCCGCCAGCTATCGCCATGCAGCGGATCACGGCTCTTGATCGACATGGCTTGCACATCAAACCAGTGAGCCGTGAGCGACATGCGGAACCACTTGCCGATTTCCGGCGCTGTCTTGGTGCGTAACTGGCCTTCTGTGTTCGCCGTGGTGACGATCCTCGCGTCATCCCAACAGGACATTGCCCAATTCGAGAGCATGCCCATTTCGGCTGACTTGCCGATGCCGTGACCGGACGCGACCGATATCTGCAACGGCTGAAAGCGCGTCTCGGGATCGCTCAGATGGTCGCGGATGATCTCGTTGATGTCGTCTTGCCACTCGCGCGGGCCAGCGTGTTTTTCGAGTGAGCCGTGTCCCCAATCCCAGCCGACGCGCGACCAGCGGCGAGGATCGAACCGGCAAGAGGCAGCGAGTTCGATTATCGCGTCATTCGGATCGGCGCGGCGGCGGGCGGCGGTCATTCGACCCGCTCACGCTCAAAGCGCATCAACTCTTGCATGAGGATGACGCGATAGTGCGCCATCTGCCCAGGAGTGATCTTATTGAAGTGCAGCGGCTTGCCGAGCATCACAAGGACAGCCTCGACCACACTGAGCCCGCCGCGCTGGGCGAGCCGGTTCAATGCTTGGTAATGGTTCTTGAGCGCCTGGACTTCATGCGGCCTGATAGCGTCCCACGGAATAGCCTTGACGATAGGGTCGCCGAGGATCGGGAACATCGGATCAGTGAACTTGGTCATATGCCGGCCGCTCGCTCAATCGCGTCGGCTTTGCACTTCGCCCAGGTGACATCAAGCCGACGCCACATTGCGACCGCCGACAGTCGCCCAGGCGATCCGCCCGGAAGCTTCCAGTATTCGGCATAGATCGGCTTGAACCTCAGTATGCGGCGAGCGCGGCGCTTGGCGAGGTTGTATTCCGCCTTTAGCTTGCGCGAGACGCCGGCCCAATGGACGGAGCAAACCCAATCCTTATGAGGTGCGAGCTTTGCCGCCGCTATGGTGCGACGGCAGAACGGCACGCAACAGGCGATCCTCTCAGACATCGCGTTTAGACGCCCGCGCCAGCCGGTCCGCGAGCGCGTCCAGCCCGGTCACTTCGAGCTTGTCGTTATAGAGCGAGAGGTGGCGCGCCAGCTGGTCGAGCGCCTTACTCTTGTCGGCGAGCTTGAGCGTGAAATTGCCGTTGCGGTCATAGCCCCAGCCGACCACGGCGCGACGAACGTCTTCCGGCAGATACTTGAGATCGCGAGCGTTGCGCAGGCCGGTGATCACCTTGCCGTCGTCCGATAGCTCGACATCATCAGCGATCTCATCGGGCAGCGCATCGCGGATGACTTCGATCAGGTCGAGCGGATCATAGAAGGCCATGCGCGAGATTTCTTTGAGGACGCGTTCAGCCGTGATGTCGAGCTTGTCGGAGCGCTGGAGCTTGGCCGCGTCGAGTGCGGCTTTTATTTCAGGTTTCGTGAGGTTTTCAGCGCCGACAGCGCCGGCCGTCTTCGCGCTATACCCAGCCCTAATCGCCGCCTGAGTTGCGTTCAGATCGATCAGATATTCCCTCACGAATTGCTCTTGTTTCGGCGTCATTGGTCCAGTCGCAATCTCAGCATGCATTAGACGTTGAGAATTACGCACCAATGGTTGCCGCGAAGACCGCAGATCACGCCTGAGGTTTGGAAGGAGGTTTCTAAGGAGCACCAAACTTTTTTAATTACGGTGAATATGCCGTTTATATATCAGCCTCAATTTTATAAACCGACCAACCCACCACGATTAAAAAGTTTACTGCCTTCTTAAAAACTATCTTGTCACTACTTATTATATTGATTTCATTGGATATTTACAGACGAAGAGGTTTTTAACGGAGGATTTTTTGGATTGTTCAACGTTTTGGGACGTTATCCGGAAGAGCGTTCACAGCACTATATAACCTCCTGTAACGTGGCCTTAAAAATATTCTTACAAACCTGCTTGCGCGGCTAATCGGTTTGTGCGATGCGTTGTGAAAGACGCAACACTTATGCGAGGCCGCAACATGAAACTGTCCGACCGCGAAAAGCGCGTCCTGGTCTATATGTCCGAGGACGTTCCGCCCGAATACGGGATCTACATGAAGGCGATCCGCCATGCGGAGGTGATCGAGCCGGCCAACGTCCGCCGCGTCGTTCGGGCGCTCGCGCGCAAGGGAATGGTGACGCTCTCGATGCTCTCAAACCCAGCCGATTTTTCGATGGCCGGAAGCGGCTACGTTGTCACCGACGCCGGCAGGATTGAAGCCGAGCGGATCAAGGATGAGGTGACACTGTGAAGCCCAACAAGATCGCCGAGAAGGCCCGCAAGATGATCGCCGGCAAGCCCGAGCTTGAGGCCGCGATGCGCGCCGAGTGGTCGACCGTCGAGGCCAAGATTAAGGCGAACGTCTCCACGACAAAAAAGACGTGGAAGAACTATGAGATGCAGAACGCCACACGCACCGCGCGCCTCGCGATGCTGACAGCTTTCGTTGACGGCAAGTCGCCAGCCGAATGCGCCGCCGCCGCGCTGGAGACCATCGGGCAATGAGCGCCCTCGCCGAAATCTGGATGCCTGTCGTCAGCCACGAAGGCGCATACGAGGTTTCGAATTTCGGGCGCGTTCGCAGCCTCGACAGGATCGAAACTTATAGCCGCGAGGACTACTATTCCAACTCAATCGTCACCGTCTCGCGCAAGCTCAAAGGTCGCGTCCTACGCCCAGGCAGAACGCCAAGCGGACACCTCACAGTCGCCATCGGGAAAGGCAACAGCCGGCACGTTCATGTTCTCGTGCTGACCGCTTTCAAAGGCCCCTGCCCGCCCGGCATGGAGGGATTGCACGGCGACGACGATCCGGCGAACAACCGCCTCGAAAACCTCAGGTGGGGAACGCGATCAAACAACTTGGTCGACGCCATAGAGAACGGCAAGCGAGGCATCGGATCGAGATCGTATCAAGCCAAGCTGACGGAGGCGGACGTTGCCGACATAAAGGCGAATTACTCGCACCTATCGTCAGAAAAGGTCGCGTCGATCTTCGGCGTCAGCGGCGCGGCTATCCGCCAAATCCGCAGCGGGAAGGCATGGAAACATGTCGCATAGCATCGCAAGGGTTATCGATTTCGAAACCACGGGAACGCCCGAGGACGCCGATCCCGAAGTGATCGAAATGGGCAGCTATGACGTCAATCTGATCTCGCGCATGCTTCTGTCTAAAAGCGCGTTCACGTCACTGTGCCGCCCGCGCGGACCGATCACGCCGCAGACCAAGGCCATCCATCACATAAACGAGGAAGACGTTGCCAACGCGCCGCCCGCCCGCGATTTGTGGGACCGGCTACTTGCCGGTAATCCGAACTGGCTTGTCGCTCACAAGGCTGACTTCGAAAAACACTTCACGCCGCCATGGGGCATTCGCTGGATCGACACATACAAGGTTGCTCGCATCGTATGGCCTGACGCGCCGACGCATTCGAACCAAGGCTTGCGCTATTGGCTGGAGCTTCCATGCGATCGGAAGCTCGCCGATCCGCCGCACCGTGCATTGCCTGACAGCTATGTGACGGCGCACCTGTTCATCCGCTTGCTCGACCACAAGACGCCAGAGGAAATGGCTAAGATCAGTGAGTATCCCGCGCTGCTCAAAGTCATGAAGTTCGGCAAGTACAGGCGCAACGGCGTCACCATGACATTCGAGCAGTGCGCGCAAGATGACCCGAGCTACCTGGAGTGGATCCGGGACACAAGCGATATGGACGAGGACACCAAGTTTTCCGCCCGCTACTGGCTGCAAAAGAGGACAAAATGACCGGCATTAAGGTTGATATCAGAGCAAACGCCCCGCTTTTCATTGAAGCCGATCCAGACACGTTCGGTCGCGTTTTCGCGGCGATGAACAGCGACGACCAGGTTGCCGTGCTAGACGCGATCGCTGAGCATATGCTGCCTCATCCTATGCAATGGGATCACATCGCCATTGAGCTTGAGAAGCCTCAGCACGCCCGAGTGCGCGGAGAGCTTCAAGCGATGCTGTTCCCGAAGGGCGACCAATGACCCACACAGCCCGCCTTGCCCGAGAGGACGCCATCACAGACGCCTTGCGCGCCATCAACGCCGCACTTGGCGACGAGGTTCCGACCGAACAGGCGTTCAGGATCATCGACGCGATTAAACGCTTGCGCGATGGCGAGCCGACGCGCGTAACCTCGCTCGACCGGCGCGATTATATGGCTGAGGTGCAGGATGCGGCACGAGACCTATGGGCCAGGAAGCGCGCCATCGTTGGCGTCGACACTGGCGTGGACGCGACCGCAGGCGTCGATACGCCTATAGGCCGCTTGCGCGTGACGACATGGCGGCGGCAGTGGGCAGGCGAACGCGGCGAACGGATCGCCTGGGCGAGCGAATACTACCTCAACGACCTACCTATCACTGTTGCTGAGATCAGGGCGGCGGGCCTAGCTCAGCGACCAACAACAAGAAACAGGCGAAAAGCTTAGGCAACACCAAGTGGCTAGGAGGCCAAACAAGTGAGTGCATGCGCAGTAAAAGACGACATAGATGCATTTGTGAGCAATGGCGGCGACGGTGATAGGATCACCGTCATGATGCTGCCGGATCAGCGGAATTGGCGCTTTGTTGACATCAGCGCGGCAACCGCCCGGTTGCTTGCGGAGCGCCTGATTGCCGCCGCGACTGGCGCGGAAAAGAACGCTGAGGCCGTACCCAAAGGAGCGCCGCAGTGATGCGGCGATTTTCTCAAACGCTCTATTGACGCGGTTATAAACAGGTCTATAGTGATGCGAATAACGCATCACTTCAACAAGGATCACAACAGATGGACAGCCGGATTGAAAGCCTGATCAAACGCGGCGCTCTTTTCGTCGTCAACCACAGCGCCGGCAAAGACAGTCAGGCCATGACGATTGCGCTTCGGAAGATCATCCCCGCCGCTCAGCTTTTGGTCATTCATGCCGACCTTGGAGAAATCGAATGGGACGGCAACGTTGATTTCATCCGCGCCACGGTTGGCGATCTCCCGCTGATCGTGTGCCGCAACGAGAACAAGACGTTCCTGGAAATGGTCGAGCGGCGCGGCATGTGGCCAAGCGCCAGTCAGCGCCAGTGCACAAGCGACCTTAAGCGCGATCCGATCAATCGGGAAATCCGCCGCCACCTTAAAGCCAATCCGCATTTCAACGGCCTTGTCGTCAACTGCATGGGCATTCGTGCCGCCGAGAGCCCAGCCAGGAGCAAGCAAACGCCGTTCCGTATCGACGAGCGCAACAGCAGCGCCGGGAGAGAATGGTACAACTGGCTTCCAATCTTCGATCTTACCACCGAGCAGGTGTTTGAGCAGATCGCCGCCGCCGGCCAGGAACCTCATCCTGCCTACGCTCAGGGCATGACGCGCCTTTCTTGCGTCTTCTGCATCATGGCGAGCAGGGGCGATCTCCGCACCGCCGCCAAGCTCAAGCCGGAACTGTATCGGCGCTATGTCGAGACCGAGAAGCGCATAGGCCACACGTTTTCGATGAACCGCCAGCCGCTTGAGGAAGTGACAGGCATCTATCTGCCGAACCCGGCGCAGCTTTCGCTTCTCTGAGGATCCAGGAATGACCGTCTCCCCGAAATTCCGCACGCCCTACGGCGTGACAGGCACAGACATTGCCGCCGCGCTGGGCATGAAGCCGCGCGCCAAGCAGAGCGTCACATTGGTCACCAAGCGCCACGGCGGCGGCTTGCCCACTCGCATCCTCGTCCTTGTGGACGGCGAATATTTCGAGGTGCTTGAGCGGACCTTTGCCGAACTCGAAAGAGGCGTCACGCCTGCCGATCTTGAGCTTGAGCCCTACGACCCAGCCGACGATTTCAACGAACTGGAGAGCTAAGCCGTGAGCGATTTGTTCAACTTCGCCCAGCGAGACCGGAGAGCAAAGCTGTTGCTGATCATGGGCGACGGCAAGGTTCATACGGCCGACGAACTCGCCGAGGCTACAGCCTGCAACATCCGAACAATCTATCGCGACATGGCCGGCCTAAAGCGGTCTGGCGCGCGGATCGGATCGCAAGCCGGTTTCGGCTACATGTTGAGGGAGACACGGCTATGATCGACCTCGCCACTCTCCCCGATCGCGCCTTGTCGATCATGCAGCCTTGGGCATGGCTGATCGTCAACGGCCACAAGCACATCGAAAACCGCGATTGGCCGACGAAGTTCCGCGGCCCGGTCTGCATTCATGCCGGCAAGAAGTTTGACCAGGATTGCGCCTGGGAATTGTCGCTGAACCGCCACCCGGTTACGGGCGAGCGCTTCACGGTCGCAGATGGAGAGCCGCACACAGACGAGTGCGGCGGCATCGTCGGCGTTGCCGAGATCGTCGGCTGCGTTAGAGCCTCGCCATCCAAATGGTTCGTCGGCAAGTACGGCTTTGTCATCGCAAACGCGCGGCCAGTCGAGTTCATCCCGGTCAAGGGCGCGCTTGGCTTCTTCAACTGGAGGGCCAAGCTATGACCCCGTTCGCATCCGTCGCCCTGTTCCGCCGCAATGGTGGCGTTGCCTTCAAGCCGCCGCGCAAGGAGCGGCCCGACGATCTCACCCAGGCCCGCAAGGCCGCTATGCGCTATTGGGCCGGCCACCACGGCGAGGCGCTGATCAGGGTGTTCCTTGTCCGCGAGTTCGCCGGCAGGCTGGAGATCAGCGAGCGCGGCCCCGCCGAAGCCCTCTGGAAAGGCTACAGCCGCGAAATCAGAGGCAGCGAGGCCGAGCCGCACATTGCGGCCTGCCTGGGCGAGCTTGGCATTGATCCGAACGCCGCGCCGCCGCCATTGCCTGATATGCTGAACATCAACGGTTTCGTTTACAGACGGGAGATTTGACCATGAGCCGCATCACAGACGCCCAGGTTGCGGAGTGGCGCGAGCGGATCGCCGGTGTTGCCGAGCGTTTCGATCTCCGCCTGCCGGAGTTCGAGCGCTTGGTTGACGAACTCACCAAGCAGAAAGACGGGTTTGCCGACCGACATGCCGAGTTTGCATTTCTCAGGCACGCCCTGCATATCGCCGCGGCTTACTGCCAAGCGGTAGGTGACGCCATTCCGCAGGAGGCCAGCATCAGAGACGAGGGCGACGTAATAAGCGCCGCCAGCGCGCCGGCCTTCGCCATTGCCGAGGCGATCGTAGCCTTGCCAGCCCGGGACCCGCGAGACGCCGAAATCCAGGCCAAGGCGATTGCATGGCTGGACGGGAGGCGGATTTGATCCACCTCCTGTTTAACGCCGACGCAATCCCGCGAAGCACCACGCGCGAGCAATGGCGTGAGATTGACCGATGGCGGCGCGTGACAGAGCGCACCTTGCGCGCCGAGCGGCAGCGCCAAATCGAGAACATGATCACCTATGGCACGTCGCATCCGGAAATCTTCCGCAACTTCATTGACCGCGCCATCAATCCGCCGATCATGGTTTACCCATGAACACCGCGTTCCTGCTCATGGCGCAATTCGACGGCGCGGCTGTGATTCCCGTCGACAAGGTTTGCGGCTCGTATTTTAGCCACCTCACGCCGCAACAATTCATCCGCAAGACGACAGAGGGCGAGATCGATTTGCCCGTGGTCAGGATCGAGACCAGCCAGAAGGCGGCAAAGGGCGTCTATTTGCTCGACCTCGCCGCCTGGATTGACAAGCGCCGCGAGGCCGCGAAAAAAGAATGCGACCAGCTTCAAGGGAGGCGATGACATGGCCGGCATGATTGAGAAGGTTGCCCGCGCCCTAGCCCTCAGCGCGGGCGGCAGAATGGTCACGAATGGGCAAAGTGTCGCCACGCGCGAGTTCGGTTGGGACGCCTCCCATCGGTACACAGAGCTATACGTCGAAGCCCATTGGAGGGAACATGTTCACGCCGCCGGGTTCGCGATCCAGGCTATGCGCGACCCGACCGAGGCGATGGTTGAGGCCGGCATGGACTACGATGAGCGGGAACTGAACATCAGGTTTGGCCGTCCGCCGACTGTCGAGGAATGCCAGATCGGCGAGTGGCAGGCCATGATTGACAAAGCACGATCCGAGGATGCAGGGCGATGACCGGCCTAAAGGGAATGTTCGAAATCGATCCCGACATCTTGCGCGCGCCGCGCCGCGACAATTCGGCATACCTGGAGGCAATCGCCCGCATGAGGAAGGCGGCGATTGACGCCGAGATCGCCCTTGCCTCCCCGGTCTATATCGCCAGTTCAGACGTTGAGGTGTGGGACGGCAACTATGTGGTCAAGACCGTCTTTCGCCGCGTTGGCGAGTGACCACATTCGTATCACATGGAAAAATAAGAAGCCCGGAACGCCTTAGTTTCCGGGCTTTTTTTCTTCCCTCCGTCCGATCGTACATCGGCAAAGCCGCAATGAATTCGCTCATGCCGGGATTTGACCGTTATGCGGGAAATTGACAAGGTCAGGAAAGCGTCGTCCGCGCGGCACCGCCTGCAACAACGCAAGAATCATTCTTTCGGCGGCTCGGCGGGTACCGGTGCGCTGCCAAGCCCATTGAGGCTGCGTGCCCTGACGCGCGGCTTGAATGCGCGTCCTGGTTCCGGCATGCGCCGCAGCACGGGATGGACGACCGGCTCCTTCGCCTTGAAGGCATAGGCCTTGAGCAGCGCGAAATAGTTCGGGTAGGCATAGCCATTGTTCATCCGCAGCCATTCGTCACGGCGGTCGCGAAACACCTTCGGCAGCCTGTACCAGGCCACCGTCGGGCTCTTGTGATGGACGAAATGCAGATTGTTGTTGAGGAACAGGAAGGACAGCGGCGAGCGCTCGACGATGATCGTGCGGCCTTCCGGATGTTCAGACCATTGGTGCTCGGCGTAGGTGCGGATCGAAATCAGCGACTGCCCAAGCCAAACCGGCACCAGAACGTAAAGCCACAACGGCATGCCGAAGCCGAACTGCACGACAGGCAGCACCACGACGAGGCCGATCGCATGCAGCAGCCATGCCTTGCGGATGGAATTGTCGCCCGCGGCAACTTGCCTGGCGTCGTCGATGAAAAAGCCGATGCAGGAAAGCCACGGGCCTAGCACCAAACGCCCGATCATCGTGTTGTTGACCTTCAGCAGGAATTTCATCGCCGACGGCAGCTCCTCGTGCTGCCAGAGAGCCTTGTAATAGCTTTCGGGATCATCGAGCGGATCGGTCAGGCGCTCGTCTGCATGGTGGCGCAGATGAATGGTCTTGAATCGGCGAAACGGCCAGACAAGGCCAATCGGCAGGAACACAAAGGCTTCGTTGAGCCGCGCATTCCGGGTTGGGTGGCCGTGCAGGACCTCGTGCATCAGCGAGGATTGCAGCGCCGCAATCAGGGTCAGAAAGGCGAGTGCCAGCAGCGGGTAAGAGGGCCAGAGCAGGAAGCCGGTAGCGAGCCAGCCGCCGTAGCAGAGAAGTGCGAGAAATGCTGTCGGCCATTCGATGGCCGTTGCGCCGTGTCGCCTGTTGCCCATGCTCGTCATGCTATCGACCACTGCCTTCCAGTCGCCGGAACCCGTTTGATTCCTGACAGCATTGTGTCAGGAGCGTTGCATCGCTGCAACGCGATAAAGCGCACAAACTGTTGCGATTGCGCATTTTCAGCTGCAGATGTTATCTATTGTAAACAAGCTCGTAGATTCATTTGCGCTCTAAACGCCATGTAGACCGCTTCGGCGCAAAATTTTGCTCACGTCAGGGAGAGTAGAGATTTGGACAAGCGCGACCTGTCGACGATCTTTCGCGAGCGCCTGAAAATGCTCTTGACAAGGTCCGATTTGAACCAGTCGGCCTTCGCCGCCGCGGTTGGCATCGACCGTTCGGCACTGTCGCAGCTGCTCTCCGGCGCGTCGATCCGCCTTCCCCGCGCCGAAACGCTGCTCAACATCGCCGCCGAATTCAAAGTCTCGCTCGACTGGCTGCTCGGCCTCAGCCACGATGAGGGCGTCACCGGTGAAATCCGCGAGAGCCTTGAGATCGAGGAGGCGCCGGACGGCTTCGACCGCACGCTGCTGGCTCGCTGGCATGCCGAGGCGGCGGGAACGAAAATCCGCTACGTGCCGGCCGGCATTCCCGATCTTCTGCGCACCGAGGCGCTTGTCGACTACGAAGCCGTCATCGCCAACAAGAGCCGCGAGGCACAGGCCGGCGAAACGCAGTACCGCATCGACTACAACCGACGGCCCGAAACCGACATGGAAGTCTGTATGCCGCGCCACACGCTGGAGATCTTCGCGCGCGGGCTGGGCGTGTGGGACCGCTTTCCGGAGGCCGACCGCCACCAGCAGCTCCTGCACATGGCGACGCTGCTCGACGACCTCTATCCCACCTTCCGCCTGTTTCTCTATGACGGGCGGATGCGCTATTCGATCCCCTACACCATCTTCGGGCCCTATCGCGCCGCCATTTACGTCGGCGACATGTATCTGGTGCTGAACGCCACGCAGCCGATCCGCATCCTGACCAGCCATTTCGACAATCTGATACGTGCCGCGGACGTCAACGCGCATGAAGCGGCCAGCTTCACACGAAAGCTGGCGGAGATGCGATTTTGACCGGTTGCTCTACGTGCCGACATTGACGGCACATAAAGAATTCTTTATATCCTTATCTCAGTTATTCTTCCGGGAAGGCGTATTTCACATGACCAATCCGATCGACGCTCTGCTTGCCGAAAAGGGCGTCCTGCTCGCCGATGGCGCCACCGGCACCAATCTGTTCGCCATGGGCCTTGAGGCCGGAGAGGCTCCCGAGCTCTTGAACGAGACCGCGCCCGACACCATCACCAGCCTGCACCAGAACTTTGTCGATGCCGGCGCCGACATTATCCTGACCAACTCTTTTGGCGGCACCCGCCATCGGCTCAAGCTGCACCACGCGCAGGACCGCGTCTATGCGCTGAACAAGCGCGCGGCCGAGATCGCAAGCGCCGTCGCCGGCAACGCTGGCCGCAAGGTGATCGTGGCCGGCTCCGTCGGCCCGACCGGCGAGCTGCTGGTGCCGCTCGGCGCCATGACCTATGACGAGGCGGTCGAAGCCTTTGCCGAGCAGATTGAAGGGCTGAAGGCCGGCGGCGCCGAAGTCGCCTGGATCGAAACCATGTCGGCGCCTGACGAAATCCGCGCCGCCGCCGAAGCCGCCATCCGCGTCGGCCTGCCCTATACCTATACCGGCTCCTTCGACACCGCCGGCCGCACCATGATGGGACTGCTGCCGAAGGACATCCACGCCGTCGTCGATGGCCTGTCGCAGACACCGCTCGGTGTCGGCGCCAATTGCGGTGTCGGCGCCTCCGACATTCTCGCGTCGCTGCTCGACATGACCGAGGCGAAGCCGGAAGCAACGGTGATCGTCAAGGGCAATTGCGGCATTCCCGAATTTCGCGGCGCCGAGATCTACTATTCCGGCACACCCGAGCTGATGGCCGACTATGTGCGCCTCGCCGTCGATGCCGGCGCCAAAATCGTCGGCGGCTGCTGCGGCACCTCGTTCCAGCACCTCGCCGCCATGCGTAAGGCGCTCGATGCGCACACCAAGTCAGATCGCCCGACCGTCGAGCAGATCGTCGAACGCATTGGCCCGATGCGCAACAAACAGGCTACGGTCAACGTCGCCGAGACCAGCGAAGCCCGCCGCGAGCGGCGCCGCGGACGCGCTTGAAATCCATGATTGGTTAGGCTGGACATCTTCAAAGCAGTAGTTAAGTTCTCGTTGTTAACTGAATACAGCGGGCTTTGGGGAACTGCGGCTTTGGAAAAGGATCTCGACGCTGAGTTTGGAGAACTTAGGGAGCCTGAGAGAATAATGAGTTGGGAAAAAGAGCGAAGCCCTAACTCTCTTTGTACTGTGGACGTCGGATTGCTGGCGGCGTTGTCGTCGCTAAGAGATTGCGCCCAATCACCACTTCTGAAATCTGCCGCACAGACTCAAAATTATCTGTGGGTCATGGACGCAAATGGTGACATTAAAATTGCTGTCGAGGAGATCGCAGTTTTGGACGGCAAACCGGACATACGCGGCTATCCCCGGCGCCGAGGATACAAACATCCATCCGAAGATCAAAAACTTGGACATCCGACCTTATTAGATGGAGGCAAGGCCCGGATTGCCGGAGAGTTGGCGCTGGATTTGCATGACGATAAGCTGCTCTGGATTCTAAATGCCAATTCCGGACGATATTGCAAACAAAAACCGCCATCCAAGAGCCAAGTGGATGCGGCTGCCTATTTGATTCAAGGTATGGGATTGGACATTGAGATCGACTATCTTTGAGAGGTAGAGTCTGCTGTCGCCACACTCTGTGAGATTACGAACAACGCTATGGTCAAAAGCACGCCACTAGAGGACGATTTACTATCTCGGTTAGGAACTTTCCGACCTAGCGACAGAGAACGATTTAAGCGAGCATTCCAATCGCCTATTGAAGAGCGTGACGCACACAGAGCGATTGTACGCTTCGTCGAAGGTTGGGAAGACGGGCGTTGGGTCGAAAGCTATTCGATCGAAAGAATTGGGAAATGGCTCGCAGTAAATGCGCCGGAGAAACTGATTAGGGATTTGTCCAAATGGACAAATCTGAGACAAACATTAGCTCGCGGCGCACTAAAAAGGGGCTTCGCTACAGGGAAGCATCTTTCTATCGATGAGCGCCTTCTTATTTCATAGGCTATATTGCTCCTCACCAGGTCTACATGCGATGAGCAACGCGACGCGTGATCCCGAAAATCGATTCCTGTAAAGAATCTTCCGCCAAATCAACGCGCAGCATCTCCAAAATGGACGCGCGCTGCAACAAAAAAAGGCCGGCAAGGTTTCCCTTGCCGCCTGCCTCACCCGCCCGTAGGCCGGCTCCCCCTATCAGAACGATCCCATCTGAAAGAAACCGGCTGTCATTGCCACTACCGGTTACCGCCGAGCGCCGAGGCAAGGCGCACAAGCGAGAGGAACTCGGACCGGTATCCAAACGGGTCGGCTCCTCTGGCGGCGGTGGCAATCTCCATGATCTTGTCGTAGCCGAACTTCGCGGTCGCATCCTCGTCGCGCAGCTTCTGGCCGAAGGCAGCAACGGCAACGGAGAAACGCTGGTCGGTGCTGGCCTGGTCGAACGACGCCACCTCGTTGGCTGACGTTACCGGCGTGGTGATCAGCTTCGAGGTGTCCTCGTTCGGCAGCTTGTAGCGGATCTTGACGAAAGCATATTCGTCGGCATTGGCGACACCGCCATTGTTCACCGAGGCCTGGCCGTAGCGCAGTTGATCGATCTGTTCGCCGCCGCTGCCCTTAGGCGTGATCTCGTAGATCGCGGTGACTGAATGACCTGAGCCGATCTCGCCGGCATCGACCCGGTCATTGTTGAAATCCTCTCGGTTCAAGGCGCGGGTTTCGTAGCCAATCAGCCGGTACTCCGAGACCTTGTTCGGGTTGAACTCGACCTGGATCTTCACGTCCTTGGCGATGGTGAACAGTGTCGAGGAGGCATCCTCGACCAGCACCTTCTCGGCCTCCGCCAACGTATCGATGTAGGCAGCAGTGCCATTGCCGTTCTGGGCGATGGTCTGCATCATCTGGTCGTTCAGATTGTCGCGGCCGAAGCCGAACACCGACAGGAATACGCCTGTCTTGCGCTCCTTTTCGATCAGCCGCTTCAGGTCGTCGTCGTCGGTCTGGCCGACATTGAAGTCGCCATCGGTGGCGAGCATCACCCGATTGATGCCGTCCTTGACGAAGGATTTCTGCGCCAGCCTGTAGGCTTCCTTGATGCCGGCCTCGCCTGCCGTCGAGCCGCCGGATGTCAGATTGTCGATGGCAGCGAGGATCTTGTCCTTTTCCGAAGCCTTGGTGGGCTCCAGCACCGTACCGGCATCGCCCGCATAGGTGACGATCGAGACGGTGTCGTCAGGTCTCAGCTTGTTGACCAGCAGCCGGAAGGCCGACTGCAGGAGCGGCAGCTTGTCCTGCTCGTTCATCGAGCCCGACACATCGATCAGGAAGACCAGATTGGCCCTGGGCTGCTCGGCCGGCTTCACGTCGAAACCCTTGATGGCGACATGCATCAGCCTGGTGTGCTCGTTCCACGGCGTCGGCATGACGCTGACGGTCGAGTTGAACGGCGTCGAGGCGGAGTCCGGGCCTTTCCAGTCATAGGGGAAGTAGTTGACCATCTCCTCGACGCGAACCGTGTCGGCCTGCGGGATAAAGCCTTCCTTCAGCGAGCGCCGGACGAAGGAATAGGAAGCGGTGTCGACATCGATCGAGAAGGTCGAGACCGGGTCTTCAAGTGCGGCATGCACCGGGTTGGTCTTGAAATTCTCCACGCGGTCGCGGTTTTCCTCTTGCGGCAGCATCTGGTCGGCCGGCGCAGCGGCGGGCTGCTGTGCCATCAGCTTGGGCTCGGCAACCGTGCCAGGCATGCGTCCGACCCGCGCGCCGTCATCGACTGCCGGAGCCGCGGAGCTTGCACCCCCATCCACCGCGAACTCGCCGCTCTGCGCCGGTTCAGGTGCATTGCGGCTGAGCACATCCTGCTGCGTCAGCCCGCCGACTGCGGTCGATTCCGCCTTCGGCGGCGATGTCGGCGCCACAAGCGCCTCGCCGGTGTCGCGGCTTTCACTGTCGGCGTCCGCCTTCTTCTGCTTGTCCGCTTCGGCAACGACCGGCGGTTTGACGGTCGCCGGTTTGTCAGCCAGCGTTTCGGTGATCTTATCCCCGCCGAATTCGGGCCCGCCGAATTTGGATTCCCCCAGCATATAAATGGTAGCGTATCCGGCGATCGGCAGGGCAACGAGCCCGGCAATGGCCGGCGTGGCGAAGAGTTTCTTTTGCATGATTTCGCTCCAGAGCCTTTGTGCTCGCTCTGTGAGACGAAGCCCGCTCACCGATCCTTGGGCGCCCGGCAAAGTTTTTTCTTCCATGTCATAGGCGCGCAGCGCGGCCTGGAGGGCACGCGCCTTTGCGTCCGCGTCGGGCGCCGGTGCTGCGATGTCGCGCAGTCTGTTCAGTTCGTTGTCGTCGACCATGGTCACACTTCCCCGGCTGAACGCATCAGCGTCTTCAGCCGTTTCTTCGCCTCATGGATGTGCCAGGAAACCGTTGTCTCCGAGATCGCCATCGCCTCGGCGGCGGCGGCGTGGCTCAGCCCTTCGCCATAAACCAGCAGCACCGCATCGCGCTGCTTGTCCGGCAGCTTGCGCACCGCTGCCCAGAGCGCCTCGGCCGGGTCTTCCGGCTCGGCCGAGATTTCCCCCGAAATCAGCGCATAGGCGCCATAGGCCTCGGTCTTGACCGTCTCGCGGGCGGTCTTGCGCATCATGTCGCGCGCCGCATTCAGCGTCATGGTGTAGAGCCACGTCGTGAAGGCACCGCTGCCGTGATAGTCGCGGATCGCCCGCCCGAGCCGGACGCAGACTTCCTGGGCGATGTCCTCGGCGTCGGCCTTTTTGCCGCACCAACGATAGGCGGCGCGATAGACGAAACCATAGTGCCTTTCGAGCAACTTGCCGAAAGCACCCCGGTCTCCGCCCTTCGCCCGTCCGATCAGTTCGGCGTCGGAGGCTTCGCTTTCGTCCAGCATCATCGCCATCATTTGCCTGTTGGACGAAGGCTAATGGCGGTTCCTTGGGGCGATGGAAAGAATTTTTTGGCGGGCGGTCACGTCGTAATGGTTGGCGTGCCTTGGCCGAGCGTCTCCGCAAACAGCATCGTCAGCCGCTTCCAGTGGCGTTCGGCGCCGGCTGCATCGAAGGCACTATGGTCCGGCATGCACCAGCCATGCGCCATGCCGGCATAGTTCTCTATGACATGATCGACCTCGGCGGCGCGCAGTGTTTCGGCCAGCCGCGCCGATTGCTCCGGCGGAAAGCTGCGGTCGACACCGGCAGTGCCGATATAGACCCTTGCCTTGATTGACGCTGCCTTCCGGTGCGGACTGTCGGCTGCGTCACCAGCCAGATTGCCGCCGTGAAAACTGAACGCGGCGGCGATGCGGTCGGGATAGCTGGCCGCCGCGTTCAGCGCCCGCGCTCCGCCCATGCAGTAGCCGACAATGCCAACCGGCCCGGCCAGGCCTTGCGCAACAAGTGCATCGAGGAAAGCGCCGCTGTCGCGGATCGTCATCTCCTGGGTCGTGCCGTCCAGGAGATCTGTGATGGCGGCCTTGCTCCTCTCGTCGCCGAACGCAGTCTTGGGATCGAACGGACCGTAGGGCGCATTGCGGTAAAAAAGGTCCGGCACAAGCACCGCATAGCCCTCGCTCGTAAGCCGCTCCGCCATCTGATCAAGCGCCGGTCGCGGACCGAAAACGTCCATGTAGAGGATGATCGCTGCCTTGGCTGGGGCCGCCGAACGGAACAGCCGGGCCTTGGCAATGCCGTCGCTTGTCTTGATCTGCATCGCTTGCGTGGCCATCATCCGCTCCGTTGATCTGACGTGCGATAGATACCCGCGGTGGCCGTCGCGGCAAGCTGTAATGAGGCGATCTGCTTCAAGATTTCGTGCGGCATTCGGCGACGCTACAGACGCGCGAATGCTGCCATGTGAAAGGCCTGAACCTCGGCCGGATAGCGATAATCGGTACCGTAAGGACAGGCGTTGCGTTCGAGGCAGCCGCCGGTCCGGCAGGGCGCGCCGTTTTGCCCGCGCACATGCGCCAGACAGGTTTCATGTGCAAAACCGTCCGCAGAATAAGCCTCTACCGGACAGGATTTCAGGCAAGGTTTTTCCAGACATGTATCGCAAAGGTGAATCACGTCGCGGGGTTCTTGGAGCGCAATTTCGTCTTCGAACAGCAGCGCGCCGCGATAGGCATGCCAGAGCCCATATTGCGGATGCATGAGAATGCCGAGCGGCGACGGCCGCAAGCCCTCCGCCCGCATCGCCCATCGCTGGAACGGCAGATACGGTCTGTCGGACGGTGACACGGCGCGCGCCCCGAATTTTCCGGCCACCGCGCCGATCACTTCGCGCGACCATCTGTCGAGCGGATCGTCGATCGGCTGTGACTGTTTCTCCAGCCAGCGCAGGAAGTGCGGCCAAGGTGCGGCACCCGCCTGCCCCACCAGCAGGACGGATCTGGCGGCCGCGCCGGAGAGACCGGAAGGTGTTTCTTCACCACCTGCAAAATTGAAGCCGCCGCGAAGCATGAGGCCGGAGGCGGAAAGCGCTGCCGCGATGGTTTCGACCATGCTGCGCTCAAGGAACTCTGTCACCCTTCGATCCTTGAAAACGGGATTACTCCCCTTTTCTCAAGCGTCTCACGCAAATTATCGGCGTAGCGATGAGCAAACGCCTCTACTTCACCTTTGGGCCGGGCAAAATAGCGGTCATAAAGTGTTGAGTAGTCCTTACCTTGGGCGAACGGCGCTTCCACTTTTCCAAGCCAATCAACCCAGTGGCCGATCTCATGCAGAAGCGTGCGATAGAGCTGCGTGGCTCGCACGGAATCGAGTGAGGTGGAAACGAGATGCTTCTTTCCAACCCGGCTGATTTTGTGACCGTCCAAACGAAGTCTGTCCAACTCTGCCGCATCCTCAGGGTCCAGCGATGTGGACCATTCGATGGTGTCGCCAACGTTACAGGCTTCCAAAAATAAGGACGGACCACTTTTTTCGATGGAGGATCCGCGGAAACCAAGATCGGCATAATAAAACATCCGCCCCCACGCCGGTCTGAGTACGCGCGCTTTTCGCGTCGGTTGGCGCAAGACAAATGTTTCCAGCCCGGCCCAGTCAGCGAGAGGAACATGAGAGAGAAGGAAGACAACATCTTTGACCGAGCATGCGTGAACACACCCACCGCTCGCCTTTTCGACAATGAGCGTTACGGCCCTGCCATTCACCGTCCTGCGCAGCGTCTGGCCAGGATTGAGCTGCGCCGCACACCATCCGGCGGATGTCCACGGTCGGGGAACGGTCATGCGGTTGTTTTGCCCATGGCCCTGCTTCGGCGTGCCAATGTTCCGGTTTCGCCTGGTTGGATTGAAAGGCATTGGCACCGTTCCCTCGCCGCTCGTCCTCACCCGCGACACGCAAATCACCCCTTCTTGTGCGGGTCGGAGAAGGCACTCCGCCAGACTTCCTTGTGGATGATGTTGGCGACTTTAGCCCCGCCTGATTCGGGCTCCTTTCAGGTGAAGGCGTCGGCCATCGACGCCTTCTTCCTGGCAATGAAGTCCTTCAGCCCGTCGTCGATACCCTGATCGAGATGCGGCGCCTCGTAGCTTTCCAGCCAGCGGCGGGCGAGCTCGTTGGCGCGCTGCGGCGCGGTTTTTTCGCCTTCCGCCAGCCATTGCTCGTAAGAATTGTTGTCGGCAATGTTGGAACGGTAGAACGCGGTCTGGAAATTGGCCTGGGTGTGGTCGCAGCCGAGATAGTGGCTGCCCGGGCCGACCTGGCGGATGGCATCCATCGCCTGGCCGTTTTCCGACAGGTCGACACCCTCGGAGAACTTCTGCGTCATGCCGAGCTGGTCGATGTCCATCATGAACTTTTCGTAGCAGGAGGCGAGACCGCCCTCGAGCCAGCCGGCCGAATGCAGCACGAAGTTGGTGCCGGCGAGGATCGTCGAGTTCAGCGTGTTGGCGCTCTCGTAGGCGGCCTGCGCATCGGGGATTTTTGAAGCACAGAGCGAACCGCCGGTGCGAAACGGCAGGCCGAGCCGACGGGCAAGCTGTGCGGCGCCATACGAGACCAGCGACGGCTCCGGCGTGCCGAAGGTCGGCGCGCCCGACTGCATCGAGATCGACGAGGCGAAGGTGCCGAACAGCACCGGCGCACCCGGCCGGATCAGCTGCGTGAACGACGCGCCGGCCAGCACTTCGGCCAAAACCTGCGTCAGTGTACCGGCGACCGTCACCGGGCTCATCGCACCGGCAAGGATGAACGGCGTGACGATGCAGGCTTGGTTGTGGCGCGAATAGACCTTCAGCGCTCCCAGCATGGTCTCGTCGAAAACCATCGGCGAGTTGGCGTTGATCAGGCTGGTCAGCACCGTGTTGTTCTCGACGAAATCGTCACCGAACACGATCTTGGCCATTGCCACCGTATCTTCAGCGCGCTCGGGCGCGGTCACCGAGCCCATGAACGGCTTGTCTGAATATTTGATATGGCTGTAGACCATGTCGAGATGGCGCTTGTTGACCGGCACGTCGACCGGCTCGCAAACCGTGCCGCCGGAATGGTGGATCGACGGCGCCATATAGGCGAGTTTCACGAAATTCCGGAAATCCTCGATCGTTGCATAGCGCCTGACGCCGTCGAGATCGCGCACGAAGGGCGGTCCATAGACCGGCGCGAACACTGTCGCGTTGCCGCCGATCTGCACCGAGCGCTCGCCGTTGCGGGCGTGCTGGGTATAGACGGACGGAGCGGTCTTCAACAGCGAGCGGCAGAGGCCCTTGGGGAAATGCACCCGCTCGCCCTTGACGTCGGCGCCCGCCTCTTTCCAAAGCTGCAGCGCCTCGGCGTCGTCGCGGAAGATGATGCCGATCTCCTCCAGCACGGTGTCGGTGTTCTTTTCGATCAGCGCCAGCCCTTCCTCGTCCAGCACTTCATAGACGTTGATCTTGCGCTTGATATATGTGAGCTGTGTGCCGGGGCCGCCGCCCGAACGCGCAGCCCGTCGGGCTGCGGCGCCACCGCTGGCAGCGCGCCCGCGCCGTGCGTTTGACGCTTCCTGATCGACCGGCGCGTTCTCACTCATAATCGTTCTTCCCTGGCTTTCGGTCTGGCCTGATTTACTCCGGCCTGGCTCTTGCACCGGCCTGAAATCCGTTTGCGGCCGCATATTGCGGTCTCTGGCCGGATCGTAGCCATGCACCCTATTCGAAACGGCCCGCCAGCGCCAACGCCTGTCGCAAAATCGACAAGAATTCCAAGAGATTTACGGTCGCTTTCGTTTTGCGGGAAGTCGCAAATCAGCTATGGACAACCGGCCCGTGCGGGTTAGGTATTGACGCGATATTTTTAAGCTGCCGCAACAGTTGTAGCCGGCAAGGAGCCTGAGAAAAAATGGCCGACGACGAGATCATCCTTTCGGAACTCTCCGACGACGAGTTGGTGCAGCAGATGCACGACGATCTTTATGACGGGTTGAAGGAAGAAATCGAGGAAGGCACCAATATCCTTCTCGAGCGCGGCTGGGCGCCTTACAAGGTGTTAACCGAGGCTCTGGTCGAGGGCATGCGCATCGTCGGCGAGGACTTCCGCGACGGCATCCTGTTCGTTCCCGAAGTGCTGCTGTCGGCCAACGCGATGAAGGCCGGCATGTTCATCCTGCGTCCGCTGCTTGTCGCCACCGGCGCGCCGAAGCAGGGCAAGATGGTGATCGGCACCGTCAAGGGCGACATCCATGACATCGGCAAGAATCTGGTCGGCATGATGATGGAAGGCGCCGGCTTCGATGTCATCGACCTGGGCATCAACAATGCGGTCGAAAAATATCTCGATGCCATCGAAAAGCACCAGCCCGACATCATCGGCATGTCGGCGCTGCTGACGACGACCATGCCTTACATGAAAGTCGTCATCGATACGATGAAGGAAAAGGGCATTCGCGATGACTATGTCGTGCTGGTCGGCGGCGCACCGCTCAACGAGGAATTCGGCAAAGCCGTCGGCGCCGACGCCTATTGCCGCGACGCCGCGGTGGCGGTCGAGACCGCCAAGGACTTCATGAAGCGCAAGCACAACGTCCGCGCTTCGGCCTGAGCCAATAAGTCCGGCACCAACGAGAAAAGCCGCGCCTTGCAGTGCGGCTTTTTTATTCCCAAATGTTTAGAGCCGTGCGGATCAGGGTTTCTTGACGGTATCGTCAACAGCCTTCGCAGTGGATTTGATATCCTTACCGACGCCGCGCACCGTGTTGGCGCAGGCCGAAACAGCCAAGGCGCAGGCGAGAATAGCGATTGGCGCGACGCGGAACAATTTCATGAATGGTGTCTCCCTCAGGATATAAATTCGCTGGACAGCAACGAAGATGGATTAGACTGGTTCCATGACTACCGCGCGAAAACAACAATCCGATCAAGGCGACAGGCTGCTCGTCATCGCCTGCGGGATGATTGCGCGCGAAGTTTTGGCGGTCAAGGAGCAGCTCGGGCTCGACCATCTCGACCTGACCTGCCTGCCGGCGGAGTTCCATTTCTATCCGGACCGCATCGCGCCGGCCATGGACAAGGCTATCGAGAAGGCCAAGACCGACGGCTACAGCCACATATTCGTCGGCTATGCCGATTGCGGCACGGGTGGCTTGCTCGATCGGATCTGCGAGAAGCATGGCGTCGAGCGCATGGCCGGGCCGCATTGCTTTGCTTTCTACCAGGGCATGGATGCCTATGCGAAGGTCGCCGATGACGACATGATGTCGTTCTACATGACCGATTTCCTCTGCCGGCAATTCGATGCCTTCTTCATGAAGCCGCTCGGTCTGGACAAGCACCCGGAGCTGATCAAGGACTATTTCGGCAACTACGAGAAGCTGATCTATATCGCTCAGACCGACGACCCGGAACTCGACAAGGTCGCCGAAAAGGCGGCGAAAATGCTCGGCCTCGCCTATGAGCGGCGCTCGACCGGCTATGGTGACCTGACGAAGGAACTGGCCAGCGCTGCAATCCTGGCTTGACGATATTTCTAGGCAAAGCGTTCTTCAGCTTCAAGCCCGGCGAGCACATCTGCAAAGCTCGTCTTGCAGACGAAACCCAGCCGGTCCCTAGCCCGCGACGCATCATAGACCCGGTCGATCGACGAAAACATCGTCCAGCCTTTCTTCGTGTAGAGTGCCGGATAATCCGGAAAATAGCGCGCGACGACCGACGGCGCGTCGGCGATCAAGGCCGCGCAATCTTCGGGCTGGAAAGGCGTCGGTGCCGAGATGATGAAAGTCTCGAAGCCCAATTGCGGCCCTTTCTCCAGGGCAGCGATGTGGGCGTCGGCTGCGTCCTCCACCGTCAGCCGGCGGAACAACAGCTCATTGGCCTTGGTGTTGGCATCCGACTGTTCGATCACGTGCGCCATGTCGTCCGCCTCGGGAAAAAACCGGGCGGTGCGCAACACGATCACCGGCAGGCCGAACTGCAAATGATAGAGCCGGCAGAGCTGTTCGGCTGAAAGCTTGGTGACGCCGTAGATGTTGCGCGGTTCAGGCGACATGTCTTCCGTCAGCCATGCCGCCTTGCGGGCCCCGCCGGTGAAGCCGGTGGTGCGTATGGACTCGGAAATCATCAGCGATGTCGTCGACGTAAACACGAAGCGCTGAACGCCAAAAGCTGCTGCCGCATCGAGCAGGTTGAGCGTGCCGCGCACATTCGTCTCGACGAAATCCTCGTTGCGATGACGTTCGATGTCAGGCTTGTGCAGCGCGCCGCTATGGATGATGGCCTCGATGCGGTTCTCCTCGACCGCCCTCATGACCAGGTCGCGATCGGCGACAGAGCCGACGATTCGCGTTTCCGAGGATGGGACGGGATCGAGGCCGGTGACGTCATGACCAAGAGCCCGCAGCCGCGGCGCCAAGGCGCTGCCCAGCCAACCGGACGATCCCGTCAGCAAGATCCGCATTCTTTCCACCTCGTTTCTGCTGTCGATGCTCAGCCACGGATGACAGAACGCGGCGAAACATTAAGGTATGCGCCAGACAAGAAAACAGCCTGCTCCAGCCATCAAAAGGGAAACGCCAACGATGATCGCTCGCCTCATGTTTGCCGCAGCAACTGTCCTCTGCTTGACGATGCCCGCGTTCGCCGATGGCGAGGTGCAGAAGCTGATAACGGCTGCCGACAAGGCGCGGCTCAACAAATATGGCGAGACGCGCAAGGCAGCGCTTGACGAGGCGAAGGCCGGCGATCCCGCCGAGGTCAAGCAGCTCGACGCCTTGCTGGCAAAGCCGCTGGTTCCCTTCTCTGACAAGGACCTGACCGGCAAATGGCAATGCCGCACCATCAAGGCCGGCGGATTGGGCCCGCTCGTCATCTATGGCTGGTTCAAATGCAAGGTGAGCGACGACGGTTCCGGCTGGAGACTGGAAAAGATCACCGGCTCGCAGCGCACCAAGGGCCGCTTCTTCGACGATGGCGAGAAACGCGCGATCTATCTCGGTTCCTTCCACGTCAACGACGATCCGGCAAAGCCCTACGGCAGCGGGCCGGAAAGCGATCAGGTCGGCTATGCCTTCCGCAACAGCGCCAGTGAATGGCGCATCGAGTTCCCGGCGCCCTATTACGAATCGAAGCTCGATATCCTCGAATTCAAGCGCTGAGCCCCGATCACCAGGGGTTAACCCGGTCAGCCTAGCATTCCCCCGCAAAGAACAGGTTCTTTGCGGGGGGTCGCAGAGCATGGCACTGTCGAAAACAAACCAACGGCCGATCGTCGTCGTCACCGAAGGCGGCCCGCATATCTGGGCGATCGTCAACGCCCTCGCCGATCAACTCGGCCCGGTCAGCGTCATCCTCGAAGCTCCTGAATCCAAAAAGCAATTGCTTCTCGCGCGGGCGCGGCGGCAAGGCTGGACCTCGGCCATCGGTCAACTCGGCACGATGGTGCTGACGCGCCTCGGCAAGCGCTTCTTCGCCGGCCACGCAGCACGGCTTGCCGCCGGGCAGAAGCTGCAAACCGAACCGAAGCCTGGGCAAAAGATCATTTATGTCTCGTCGGCCAACGCGCCGGAGTGCCTGCAGGCGATTGCGGAAATCCAGCCGGGTGTGGTGCTGCTCGCCGGCTGCCGCTTGCTGTCGCTGCAGACGCTGGCGAAAATCCCTTGCCCGGTCCTCAACTACCATGCCGGCATCGCCCCGAAATATCGTGGCATGAACGGCGGCTACTGGGCGCTGGCTTCAGGCGATGCGGAGAACTTCGGCACCACCGTGCATCTGGTCGACGCCGGCGTCGATACTGGCGGCGTGCTGCGGCAGACGCGTGGCAAACCGCAGCCGGGCGACACAATTTCAAGCTACGCGTTGCGG
Source organism: Mesorhizobium sp. M0296 (assembly GCF_040321675.1). Taxonomy (NCBI): domain Bacteria; kingdom Pseudomonadati; phylum Pseudomonadota; class Alphaproteobacteria; order Hyphomicrobiales; family Phyllobacteriaceae; genus Mesorhizobium; species Mesorhizobium sp. M0296. The sequence goes on along the minus strand of NZ_JAMYRZ010000010.1, from coordinate 96,035 downwards.
CAGGCGGCCTTCTCGCGCGACATCTGCGTCGAAGCGGTCAGGGATGCGCTGGCTGGCAAGGTCGGCACGGTGGATCCCGGCCTGCCTTCGAAACAATGGTATCATCCGACGGTATGGTTTTATCTCTGGACGGGGATAAGGAACGGCGTCTGGTGACGCGCCGATTTACCGGACAGCCACCCGCCACTAACATTGCATCGTGAGCGACATCGACCACCGCACCATCATTGCCGGCCTTTCGGTCGAGGACCGTCGCGACCTCACCGCCAGGCTTGACCGGCCAGGCATTGTCCGGCTGGCGGTCCATGCCGGGCTGGTTATCCTGCTGGGCGCGCTGATCGCCGCCCGCATCCCGTTCTGGCCGCTGCTCGTCTTGCCGCAGGGAGTCCTGATCGTCTTCTTCTTCACGCCGTTGCACGAGACCATCCATGAAACCGCGTTCAGGACGGCGTGGCTCAATCGCGCTGTTGCTGCCGTGGCCGGCTTCCTGATCCTGCTGCCGCCGGCATGGTTCCGCTATTTCCATTTCGCCCATCACCGCCACACGCACGACCGGAGAAACGACCCCGAACTGATGGCGCCGAAGCCGGAGACCGTCAGCCAATATCTGCGCTATCTGTCCGGCAGCCCCTATTGGATCGCCATGGGCCGCGTGATCGTAACCAATGCGGCTGGCCGCAATCGCGACGGCTTCGTGCCGGAGAAGGGCCGCGGCAAGGTGGTTGCCGAAGCACGGCTGTTCCTGATCGGCTATGCGGCATTGCTGGCCGCATCGCTCGCCGCGCAGTCGGCGCTGCTGTTGTGGGTCTGGATCGTGCCGGTGCTGGTCGGACAGCCGTTTTTGCGTGCCTACCTGCTGGCCGAGCACGCGTTGTGCCCGCATGTCGCCAACATGCTCGAGAACACCCGCACCACCTTCACCACAAGGCTGGTGCGCTTCGTGGCTTGGAACATGCCGTACCATTCCGAGCACCATTCCTATCCGGCCGTTCCCTTCCACCGCCTGCCGCGCTTCCATGACATCGTCGGGGAGCATTTGCGCACGACCGAACGAGGTTACGTGCGCTTCCACAGGAAGCTGGTCGGCAGCTACGATGGCCGCGCCGGCTGACCAGTGCTGGAAGAAACTCCGCTTTCAACCGCGGCCGTCGATTGCGTCGCTTTTGAAGGCCCCCGCGTCGTCCCATAACAAGCAGCCCAACAGCGCTTCCGGCAATGCTCGAAACCACTGCATTGGCCAAAAGATCGGAATCGATCTTCGGAGAGCACGATGCAGCGGAGTTAAATGGTAGAGCATCGTTTGTGCGTCCGATTGGACGCACGGCGCTCTGCAGGAGCAGGAAATTATGGCCGATCTGATCGTCGTCTACTGGCGCGACATCCCCGCCCAGGTCATCGTCAAGAAGGGCCGGCAGAACGCCAAGCGCGAACTGCCGCTGCGCTTCACCGAGGCGATCGACATGTGCGCCATGCGCACCGGCGCTGGCGGCACCGACGACTATCTTGCCGAATGGCGCAAGGCAGAACCCCTCCCGGTCAGTGACGATCTTGAAGCCGAGGCCGAGAAGGCTCTTCAGGAACTTGATGCGAAATACGACCGTGAGCGGCTGGTCGCTCTGGTCAAGGCGGGGGGCAAAGAAAATGTCTGATCCCCAATCAATGCCGGCGACGACGGCTCGAGCCGGCGTAACCCAGGCGACCATCGTCAAGAAGGCGGCGCCGAAATCCGACTACAAGCCGGCCGACGTGTCGCCACAGCGGCGTGTGCAGCGCTCTTTCGCGGTGCGCCTTTGGTCTGTGCGGCATTCGCGGCTGCTCGAATGGTTCTACGGCAAATTCGCTGACATGTTCCTGCTCCTCCATCCGCTGTGGAAGGGCATCGGCTACAGCCGTGTCGAAGGGCCGGTGAAATTCGTCGAAAAGCGCGTCAAGGGCTTCATGTTCGACTGCCGCATGTGCGGCCAGTGCATTCTTTCCTCGACCGGCATGTCGTGCCCGATGAACTGCCCCAAGCAATTGCGCAACGGCCCTTGCGGCGGTGTCCGCGCCAACGGCAATTGCGAGGTCGAGCCTGATATGCCTTGCGTCTGGGTCAAAGCTTGGGAAGGCTCGCGGAACATGGCGCATGGCGACAAGATTTTTGACGTGCAGAAGCCGGTGGATCAGTCCTTGCGCGAAACCTCCGCCTGGCTGCGGGTCACCGCGCAGGCCGCGGCCGCCCGCAATGCGGCCCGGAATACTACGAAGACCGGAGCGTCGGCATGATCGGCCGTCAGCCAGACGAGAATCCGGCCGGCATCCATTTGCCGCTCGATCCCCTGCCCGGCCACACCTCGCGCGGCCGGCTGGAACGCGTCCTAAGGCGCGGCGAGTTCGCAGTGACGACCGAGCTCAATCCGCCTGACAGCGCCGATCCGGAAGACGTCTACAACCGCGCCAGGATTTTCGACGGTTGGGTCGACGCCATCAATGCCGTCGACGCTTCCGGCGCCAACTGCCACATGTCGTCGGTCGGCATCTGCGCGCTGCTGACCCGCATGGGCTATGCCCCGATCATGCAGATCGCCTGCCGCGACCGGAACCGCATCGCCATCCAGGGCGACGTGCTTGGGGGTGCTGCGATGGGCGTCGCCAACATGCTCTGCCTGACCGGCGATGGCGTGCAGGCCGGCGACCAGCCCGGCGCCAAGCCGGTGTTCGATCTCGACTGCATGTCGCTGCTCGAAACCTGCCGCGTTATGCGCGATAACGGCAAATTCCTGTCCGGCCGAAAACTCACGACGCCGCCGCAGCTTTTCCTTGGCGCGGCCATCAACCCGTTCGCGCCGCCGATCGATTTCCGGCCCTATCGGCTGGGCAAGAAGATCGCCGCCGGGGCACAATTCGTGCAGAGCCAGTACTGCTTCGACGTACCGATGTTCCGCACCTACATGCAGAAGGTCCGCGATCTCGGCTATACCGAGAAATGTTTCATCCTGTGCGGCGTCGGGCCGCTGGCCTCGGCCAAGACGGCCAAATGGATCCGCTCCAACGTACCGGGCATTCACATTCCCGATCAGATCGTCAAGCGCCTGGAAGGCGCCCAGGATCAGAAGAAGGAAGGCAAGCAGCTCTGCATCGACATCATCAATGAGGTGAAGGAAATTCCCGGTGTATCCGGCGTCCATGTGATGGCCTACCGCCAGGAAGAATACGTCGCCGAGATCGTCGACGAATCCGGCGTGCTGAAGGGTCGCCGGCCGTGGAAACGCGAAATCCGCCGCGACGACCAGCTCGTTGCCGACCGGCTCGACCACATACTGCATGACGACCTCACCGAAACCCAGGTCGACATGGTCAAGACCGCGCATTGACAGCGCGAATCGTCAGCATTCGCTTGATCAGAAACAGATAACGATATAAAGAACTCTTTATATCACGATGGAGAGATTTCATGACCCGCACCATCGTCGCCTCGGCGACACGAGAAATCATCATCGGCTTCGATCAGCCCTTCTGCGTGATCGGCGAGCGCATCAACCCGACCGGCCGTAAGAAACTGGCCGCCGAAATGATCGCCGGCAATTTTGAGACCGTCATCAAGGATGCGCTGGAGCAGGCCGCCTGTGGGGCGACCATGCTCGACGTCAATGCCGGCGTCACTGCAGTCGATCCCAACGCCACCGAGCCGGCGCTGCTGGTGCAGACGCTGGAGATCGTGCAAGGCCTGGTCGACCTGCCGTTGTCGATCGACTCCTCCGTGACTGCGGCAATCGAAGCGGCGCTGAAGGTCGCCAAGGGCCGGCCGCTGGTCAATTCCGTCACCGGCGAGGAGGAAAAGCTCGAAGCCATCCTGCCGTTGATCAAGAAATACAACGTTCCCGTCGTCGCCATTTCCAACGACGAGACCGGTATTTCGATGGACCCCGATGTGCGCTTCGCCGTCGCCAAGAAGATCGTTCAGCGCTGTGCCGACTTCGGCATTCCGGCGCATGATGTGGTCGTCGACCCGCTGGTCATGCCGATCGGCGCGCTGGGCGATGCCGGCCGCCAGGTATTTGCCCTGCTACGCCGGCTGCGCGAGGAGCTCAAGGTCAACACCACCTGCGGCCTCTCCAACATCTCGTTCGGCCTGCCGCACCGTCATGGCATCAACGCCGCCTTCATCCCGATGGTGATCGGCGCCGGCATGACCTCGGCGATCATGAACCCGGTGCGGCCGCAGGAAATGGAAGCGGTGCGCGGCGCCAACGTGCTGAACGGCACCGACGAGAACTGCACCAACTGGATCAGGACCTACAAGGACTACAAGCCTGCTGAAGGCGGCCAGGCCGTTGCCGCCCGGACGCAGGTCAACGCGCCGGGCGATGGCAATGGCAATGGCGGACGCAGGCGCGGCGGCCGCGAAGCGCGTATGGCCCGGGGTTGAGCCAGGTCTTGGCCGACACGATATGGGGCCCAGGACTGGGGAGGAACCGAGACACAGCGGCATCGCTGCCGTGGCCAAGACCCGAGCTGCGTAGAAAGTAAAGTCTGGAACGTATGAACTCTCCCGTCAACATCACCGATCCGCTCGTGCTGTTCATGCCGTCGGGCAAGCGCGGGCGGTTTCCGGTCGGCACGCCGGTTCTGGATGCAGCGCGCCAGCTCGGTGTCTATGTCGAGAGCGTGTGCGGCGGGCGCGCCACTTGCGGGCGTTGCCAGATCGAGGTGCAGGAAGGCAATTTCGCCAAGCACAAGATCGTTTCCTCCAACGATCACCTCTCGCCCAAGGGTGCCAAGGAAGAGCGCTACGAGCGCGTACGCGGCCTGCCCGGGCGCCGCCGGCTGTCCTGCTCGGCGCAAATTCTCGGCGATCTCGTCGTTGACGTGCCGCAGGACACCGTCATCAACGCGCAGACCATCCGCAAGGACGCCGACACCAGGGTCATCGCACGAGATGCGGCAATCCGCATGTGCTATGTCGAGATCGAAGAACCCGACATGCACAAGCCGCTCGGCGACCTCGACCGTCTGAAGATCGCGCTGATGAAGGACTGGGGCCTCAAGAGCCTCGATTTCGATTTCCATCTGTTGCCGCAGGTGCAAGGCATTTTGCGCAAAGGCAACTGGACCGCGACCGCCGCCATCCACAAGGACACCGACAGCGAGACCGCACGGGTCATCGCTTTGTGGCCCGGCCTCAAGAACGAGGCGTACGGACTTGCTTGCGATATCGGCTCGACCACGATCGCCATGCATCTGGTGTCGTTGCTGTCGGGCCGCGTCGCCGCCTCGTCGGGCACATCCAATCCGCAGATCCGCTTCGGCGAGGATCTGATGAGCCGTGTCTCGTACGTGATGATGAACCCGGACGGCCGCGAAGGCATGACGGTCGCCGTGCGCGAGGCCATTTCGGGGCTTGTGGACAAAGTCTGCACCGAAGGCAACGTCCAACGCAACGACATCCTGGATTCCGTGTTCGTCGGCAATCCGATCATGCACCATCTGTTCCTCGGCATCGATCCGACCGAGCTCGGCGGCGCCCCCTTCGCGCTAGCCGTCTCCGGCGCCGTGCACATCAAGGCATCGGATATCGGTTTGAAGCTCAACCAGGGCGCCAGGCTCTATATGCTTCCTTGCATTGCCGGCCATGTCGGCGCGGACGCTGCCGCAGTGACGCTGTCGGAAGGGCCGCACCGCCAGGACGAGATGATGCTGATCGTCGATGTCGGCACCAATGCCGAGATCGTGCTCGGCAATCGCCAGCGGGTCGTGGCGGCCTCATCGCCAACTGGCCCGGCCTTCGAAGGTGCGGAAATCTCCGGTGGCCAGCGCGCCGCACCGGGTGCCATCGAGCGCGTCCGCATCGATCCTGAAACGCTGGAACCGAAATACCGCGTCATCGGCTCGGAACTCTGGTCCGACGAGCCGGGCTTCCTCGACAGCGTGCAGGCGACCGGCGTCACCGGTATTTGCGGCTCCGGCATCATCGAGGTGGTCGCCGAGATGTATCTCGCCGGCATCATCTCCGAGGACGGCGTCGTCGATGGATCGCTGAGCGGCCACTCGCCTCGCGTCGTCGCCAATGGCCGCACCTTCTCCTATGTGCTGAAGGAAGGCGAGCCCAAGATCACCATCACCCAGACTGATGTGCGCGCTATCCAGCTTGCCAAGGCCGCCCTTTATGCCGGCACCAAGCTTTTGATGGAAAAGCAGCACACCGATCATGTCGACCGCATCCACTTCGCCGGCGCATTCGGCTCGTTCATCGACCCGAAATACGCAATGGTACTGGGCCTGATTCCGGATTGCGACCTCGACAAGGTCTCGGCCGTTGGCAATGCGGCCGGCGCCGGCGCCCGCATGGCGCTGTTGAACCGTGGCTATCGCCGCGAGATCGAGGAAACCGTTAGCAAGATCGAGAAGATCGAGACGGCGCTGGAGCCGAAATTCCAGGAACATTTCGTTTATGCCATGGCGCTCCCGAACAAGATCGACCCGTTTCCCAAGCTGTCGGCGGCGGTGAAACTGCCGCCGCGCAAGACGGTGAGCGAAGACGGCATTGCCGGCGACGCTGCCCCGCGGCGGCGTTCGCGCGAAGGCCACGCCGCGCGGCGCGGGCGGGGATGACTCGCCTCCGCTAGGCTGTCAGACCTTCCATTTTCATTTGTATGCAAATGTTTCCAGATCGCGCCGATCTGGAAACGAAATCGCGTTTTCGTGAAATTCGCCAGATACATAGGCGGAGCATTTAACCGGCATCGAACGGCAGGCGGAAACAGTTTTCGGCCACCGCAACGCTCCAAGGAGATCAAGATGTCGATGTTCGAAAGCCTCGGCCGCTATGGTGCGGCCTTCAAGAAAACACGCGAAGCGCGCAAGTCGCTGCGCATCCTCAACAGCTTGCCGCCTGAGATCCAAAAGGACATTGGCTGGCCGGTGTCGCCGCGTTCGAGCGAAAGGCAGCTTTCGGTCGGATGGGGCATGCAGCGCGGATGAAATTCATCGACAAATGCAAGCTGCTCGGTATTCGCCGGAGCCGCAATGCGGCTCCGGCTGCACCCAGCAATTGGCTGCGCGCCGCGTTGCTGCCGCGGCGTTGAGCTGCGCCGGTAGGCCAGAGACTTCATGGCCGGACGTTTTGTCGACAGCTGGGATCAAACGACCGTGTTGAGATTGCACCAATCTTGACTTTTTTGGTGGCGACACAATCTTCGAAATAGTCGGGGGTTCTCTTAGTCGGCTCAGCCGAAGTCCGTGTATCTGCATGCCCAGTCTCAAAAGCCACGTCGTGTCGTTCGTCCTCAGGTACAGCCGCAAGAAGGCGTTTTCTAGCCCCGAGAACCTGCAGCGCTGGATCGCCTATGCGCGCAAGACGGAAAACCATCAGCCGCCTGCGTCGCTGCGGTCACGCCTGGAGATCACAACCCGCACGATCAACGGCTTTCCCGTCTACGAGATCGCTCCCCAGGCTGGTGAGCGGAGGCGGATTCTCTACCTGCACGGCGGCGCTTATGTCTTTGAAATCACACCCTATCATTGGCGGCTGATCGCCGACATGGCCGACCGCCTCGGGTTCGGTATCACCGTGCCGATCTATCCCATTGCTCCCGAACACGATTTTCACGCCATGTTCGGCATGGTCGGCGCCGTCTACCGCCAGATGTTCGGCGAAACCAGCGCGACTGATATCATCTTCATGGGCGATTCCGCCGGCGGAAACATGGCCGTCGTGCTGACGATGATGGCTGCGCAAAATGGCCTGCCCTTGCCATCACGCCACGTGCTGATTTCGCCCGGTCTCGACGTGTCGCTCGCCAACCCAGAAATGTATGAGGCCGAACGCAACGATCCGTGGCTGGGCATTGCCGGCGGCCGCGAGGCGATCCGACTTTACAGCGCCGGCATAGATCCCACCGACTGGCGCATCAGCCCGGTTTACGGCGACCTGTCGGTGCTGCCCAAAACGCTGCTGCTGACCGGTTCACGCGATCTGCTCACCCCCGACAATCTGATCTTCGCGGAAAAGGCACGCGCGGCCGGCGTCGAAATTGAGGTCGTCCACGAGCAAGGCATGTTCCATGTCTGGCCGTTGATCGACATGCCGGAGGCGCGACGCGCGCGGGACAGCATAGTGGCCTTCTTGACCAACAAAACTGACAGTTATCATGCCAAGGCAGGAGAGTTGTCGCTGCAAAGGGCAGACCGCGACGGAACCCCTCGCGATCTGGTTGCGCCGCTCAGGTCGTAGTTTGGCTCAGAACTTCCCAGTTTCCCTGAACATCTCAAACGTCGCGCGGATATGGTCGGCGACTGCCTTCACCGGCGCGCTGGCGTCCGGCGTCACCACCATGGCGAGGTTGTAGGTGCCGATGTCAGGCATGCCGTCCTTCGGGCACAGCTCGACCATGTCGCTGCCGAGGAAGGATTTCGGCAGCGGCGCCACCGCAAGATCCGCCATGATCGCGGCGCGCTGGCCGGCCGTGTGCGCGCTCATATAGGCGATACGGTAGTTGCGGCCCTCGCGGCCAAGCGCCTCCAATGCCCCTGCCCGCCAGGCACAGCCCTCTTCCCACAATGAGACCGGCAGCGGCTCGCGCAGATGCGCGCAACCGCCCTTGGCACCGGCCCAGACGATCGGCTCTGTGAGCAGAACTTCGGCGCCGATCGCGCTGGTCTTGTAGGAGTTGGTGAGCAGCGTGATATCGAGCGCCCGGTCGTCCATGCGCCGGCGCAGATTGACGCTCTGGTCGATGGTGACGTCGACCGCGATCGATGGATGCGACTGTGCGAACCGCTTCAGCACATGCGGCAGCACACGTTCGCCGTAATCGTCCGGCGAGCCGAGCCGCACCACCCCGACAATGTCTGGAATGATGAACTTCGACACCACCTCGCGATTGATCGACAGCAGCCGGCGCGCATAGCCGAGCAGCATCTCGCCATCGGTGGTCAGCGTCACCGAACGGGCGTCGCGCGCGAACACCGAGCGGCCGAGAATGTCCTCCAGCTTCTTGATCTGCATGGAGACGGCCGACGGCGTGCGGAAGACCGCATTGGCCGCAGTGGTGAAGCTGCCGGTCTCGGCGATCGCGACGAAAGTGCGCAGAACATCCAGATCGAGCAGCGGCAGCGGATGATTGAGTGGGGCGTTCATGGCAAGCGACCTTCAATTTTTCTGATGCAAACCATCATTCCATTTCGTTTGATTGAACATCAGTTTGGGAGGATAGTCAACTCCATCGAAAGCAGGACGCATCGAAGTGGTCCCGAAACAACCATGACACGGACCTGCAATCGACACCAAATGAAGCTGAAACAAACCCGGTGTACCGCCTGACGCTGCAAGCGCCGGGACAACCCGGCCCAACGCGAAGGAGAATGAGATGTCTATCCTGTCATCCATCGGTCGGATCGCGACCGAGTTCAGCGAGGCCCGTGCCCGCTACCAGACGGAACGCGCCATCCGCGCGCTGCCGATTGAACTGCAGAAGGATATCGGCTGGCCTGAAGCTGCCGATGCCAAGGCCGGCACTCGCCATGGTGTGGGATCCTGGGCTGGAGCAAAGTAAACCGTGTGTATCAACAGCTGAAGGCCTGCCGCGCAGATCAGCCCGGCAGGCCTTTTTGTTTGTACTCCAATGATTTTCCCGAGCCATGTCGCCGTCGCATGCCGCATATGAGCAAGTCGCATAGCAGCCCGCACTGGCAATCAACACATTGTAAATAATCGAAAATCCTGGGCAGAATGCCCAAATTTGTCGCATTCCGTGTCGCTTTTCATATCAAGTGCTTCGCTTTTGCGATTTAGTTTCCCCTCACGTAAGCCTATATCATCATCAACAAACGAGCTGCCCCACTCCATCAAGCGAAGGCGACCCGTCTGAGCAACCGAATGGAGATGATCATGAAGCTTTTTGCCCGCCTCTTTGCCCGTCGCGAAATGAACCTGACGACCGCGCTCGAGCGTCAGCGCCTGGCCAACACCATGCCTGGCCAGACCGGTGCCATGGCTGCCGCGCGCCTCGGCTTCGTCGCCTGAGACGCGGCAATCCGGGCGGAAGCAGCCTAGCGCTGCTTCGAAGTCGATCCAGCGCCGCTTCGGTTTTGCCGAGGCGGCGTTTTCGTGTGCGCAGACTGCGTAGGCTCGTTTGCTCGATCCGGCGGCATGTCGCGTCCTTCGCCGCATAGCGATTGCCCATTTGCGACCCGTGTCGCAAATAAAGTCGCTCCGTTGCCATCTAGCCAATTGACAGGAAACGTCTTTCCTGATGTCGCTATGCTAATCGCGACATCCTGTTCGCGCCATTGCAGCGTGAGGATCTACCCGTGAACGTCGTAAAGCACCCGATCCGGCGATCGTTCGTATTCTTCCTGGTCCCCGATTTCACCATGATCGCCTTCGCGACGGCGCTCGATCCGTTGCGTTCGGCCAACCGCATGCTCGGCTATGAAGCCTATCGCTGGCGGCTCGCCAGCATCGACGGCAAGCCGGTGCGCGCCTCGAACGGCGTCGAATGCGCCGTCAACACCTCGCTGGAGGAAGAGCGCAAGAAAATGTCCGGACCGGACCGGCCGAACATGGCCATCGTCTGCAGCGGCATCAATGTCGAGCGCTACCAGAACAAATCGGCCTTTGCCTGGTTGCGCGAGGAGTACAATCGCGGCGTTGCCGTCGGCGGCCTGTGCACCGGCGCGCATATCCTGGCCGCCGCAGGCCTGCTGTCCAACAAGCGCTGCGCCATCCATTGGGAGAACCTGCCGGGCTTTTCCGAGGCGTTCCCCAAGGCCAATGTCTTCGCCGACCTCTTCGAGATCGACCAGAACATCTACACCTGCGCCGGCGGCACCGCCGCGCTCGACATGATGCTGAAGCTGATCGGCGACGATTTCGACGAAAGCCTCGTCAACCGCGTCTGCGAGCAGGTGCTGACTGATCGCGTGCGCAGCCCGACCGACCGCCAGCGCCTGCCGCTGCGCGCCCGCCTTGGCGTGCAGAATTCCAAGGTTCTGACCATTATCGAGCTGATGGAAGCCAATCTCTCCGAGCCGCTCTCGCTGATCGAGGTCGCTGACCATGTCGACCTGTCGCGCCGGCAGATTGAGCGCCTGTTCCGCACCGAGATGGGGCGCTCCCCTGCCCGTTACTATCTGGAGATCCGCCTCGACCGCGCCCGGCACCTGCTGATCCAGTCGTCGTTGCCGGTGGTCGAAGTGGCGGTCGCCTGCGGCTTTGTTTCCGCCTCGCATTTCTCCAAATGCTATCGCGAGTTGTACGCCCGCTCGCCGCAACAGGAACGCGTCGACCGCAAGCAGCTTCTGGCGGCTTGATCCAGCACGTTTCGCGCGCGCGGCCGAAATTGTCATGACATTGTCTGGCGTGGTATCCTTCAATCGAGAGGTACCAATGACGACCAGAACCACCAGATCGGAAAAACTGGACTTGCGCCTTACCCCCAGGCAAAGCGTACACTCGCAACCGCCGCCGCGACCGAACGCGGTTCGCCAGCGATTTCGTGCTTGAAAGCGAGCTTGCGCGAGCCGAAGAAACATTAGCCGACCGGCGCAGCTTTCATCTAGACGCCGAAAAATGGATCGCGTTCATGGCAGCGCTCGACGCGCCAACGCGTGATCTCCCCCGCCTCAAGCGCTTATTGAACGAACCAAGCATTTTTTCCGGTCGCGATCCAGCGTGAGCGAGTTCCAGATCGAGAAACTGGTCCGCAAGCATTTGGTGGACATGTTCGACTGCGGTGAAGAACCGCTCAATCGCTTTCTCGTACGCTATGCATTCCAAAACGAGCAAGCCAATGCATCGCAGACCTACATTGGTCTCTCTGGCGAAGATGTGATCGGCCTTTACACCCTGGTCGTTGGTGAAGTTAAATATGAGGGTGGCGCCCGAGCGATCGACGAAAGGTCTCGCCCGCCATCCGGTGCCTGTAATGCTGCTGGCGCGTCTTGCGGTCGGTCTGGACTGGCAAGGCAAAGGCGTCGGCGGCGGACTGTTGCGCGATGCCGTCCTGCGCAGGTTGCAGGCGGCCGATATTGCAGGTATCCGCGCGGTCGTCGTCCACGCCAAGAACGACGGCGCCCGCACGTTTTACGAACGCTACGGATTCGCGCAATCGCCGACGGACCCGCTGCATCTTTACGTGCTATCAAGGACTTACGAAGTCTCTGAGCCGTTCAGGCGCCTTGCTGACCCGACTATATCTGCGCCGTGCGCATCGCCTCGACGCGGATATCTTCCGTCAGCCGCGCCTTCAGTGCCGAAAACTCCGGGCTGGTCTTCAGCGTGTAGTGGCGCGGATGCGGCAGGTCGACGGCAACGTCCGATTTGATGCGGCCCGGCCGTGCCGTCATCACGACCACGCGCGACGCCATGAAGATCGCCTCCTCTATGTCGTGGGTGACGAACAGCACCGTTTTTTGCCGGCGCTCCCAGATGCCGAGAAGCAGTTCCTGCATCAGCCCGCGGGTCTGGTTGTCGAGTGCGCCGAACGGCTCGTCGAGCAGCAGGATCTCCGGATCGTTGGCCAGTGCCCGGGCAATCGCGGTGCGCTGCTGCATGCCGCCGGAAAGCTGCTTCGGCCAATGGTTTTCAAAACCTCTCAGCCCGACGAGATCGACGTAAGAAGCGACGATTTCGCTGCGCTCGTGCTCGGCCATTCCACGTTCGCGCAGGCCGAAGGCGATGTTCTCGGCGACCGTCAGCCACGGAAACAGCGTATAGGACTGGAAAACCATGCCGCGGTCTGGACCGGGCCGGTCCACCACCCTGCCGTCGAGCAGAACACGTCCCCCACTCGGCGCTTCGAGGCCGGCGACGATCCTGAGCAGCGTCGACTTTCCACAGCCGGATGGCCCCAGGATGGTGATGAAGTCGTTGGCGGCGACCGCCAGATCGATCGGCATCAGCGCCTTGACCGGCTGCCCACCGCCGACACCGGCGAAGGTGCGCGAGACGCCTTCGATGAGCAGCTTGCTCACGCCAGGCTCCATGGAAACAGCCAACGGTTGAGCGCCTTGAAGGCGAAATCGGACAACAGCCCGATCAGGCCGATGACGATGATGCCGAAGATGATCTGCCCTGTCGCCAGCCGCGACTGGCTGTTGATGATCATGTAGCCGATGCCCGACGACGAGCCGATCAGCTCGGCGACGATGACATAGGTCCAGGCCCAGCCGAGCACCAGCCGCAGGGTCTCGGCAATCTCCGGCGCATTGGCCGGCATGATGACGCGCCGCACGATGCCGTTGTCGGACGAGCCAAGCGTGTAGGCCGCCTCGACCAGGTCGCGCCGTGTGCCGCCGACCTTGACCGCGATGATCAGGATGATCTGGAACACCGAACCGACGAAGATCACCAGCAGTTTTTCGAGCTCGCCAACGCCCGCCCACAGGATGAGCAGCGGGATGAAGGCCGATGCCGGCAGATAGCGGGCGAAGGAGACGAACGGCTCCAGGAACGCCTCCACGGGCTTCCAGGCACCCATCACGATGCCGAGCGGCACGGCAACGATGGCCGCCATCAAGAACCCGCTGAAGACGCGCCAGATGGTGATAAGGATGTCGAGCCAGAAGCGGTCCTCGACCAGCAGCCGCCAACCGTCTCTCATCATCGACAGCGGATCGGCAAGGAAAATGCGATTGACGTGGCCGCCAAGCGTGATCCACGCCCAGAACGCCACGAACAGCACGAAGAACGAAATGCCGAGCACGGTTCGAATGCCCGGCGAGACCGGATGCAAGGGGCGCGGCATCTTCGACCGTCCTCTGATCTGAATGAAAAAGCGGCGGCGCACGCGCCGCCGCCGGGCGACAATCCTGCCGGTTAGTCGGCGACGGCGCTGGTGTCGGCCAATGTCGAGACGTCAGGCGCTTCCTTGATCAAACCCATCTGCAGCAGAAGCTCGCCGGCGGTCTTGGAAAAGTCCTGGAATTCCTTGGTGAAGAACTGCTTGTTTTCAGCCTTATCGGCCCATTTCAGGTATTTGGCCGACTCTTCGAATTCCTTGGCCGACTGCTTCACGTCGGCACCCATCGTCTCATAGGATTTCGCCGGATCGCTCTTGATCAGGTCGAGTGCCTCGAAATAGCTGTCGGCAAGCGCCTTGCCCGCATCCGGATTGGCCTTGAGGAACTCCGGCGTGCAGCCGACCGTATCGAGCACCATCGGATAGTCGAGAGTGGTCACAAGGATATGGCCCTGGTCGGACTTTTCGCGCACCGCCGAGATGAACGGCTCATAGGTGACCGCCGCATCGTTCTGGCCGGCGAGAAACGCCTGCGCCGCCGCATCCGGCTCCAGGTTGACGACCGTCACGTCCTTGGTCGACATGCCGTTCTTGTTGAGCACCCAGGCCAGCATGAAATAGGGCGAGGTGCCCGGCGCCGAAGACGCGACCGACTTACCTTTGAGATCGGCGACGGTCTTGATGTCGTTGCGGGCGACGATGCCGTCGGCGCCGTAGGATTTGTCGAGCTGGAATATCTGCTTGGTCGTCACGCCATTGGCGTTCCAGACCAGCCAGGTCTCGACCGTGGTGGCGGCGCATTGCAGGTCGCCGCTGGCGATGGCGAGCGGCCGGCTGGCTTGCGGCACCTTCTTCAAGGTGACGTCGAGGCCGTGCTTTTCGAAGATGCCGGCCTGCTTGGCGAGCGTCAGCGGCGCAAAGCCCGTCCATCCACTGATGCCGATGCTGACCGATGTGGCGGCCATCGCCGGCGCGGACAATCCGACGGCAAGCGTCAAGCTTGCGGCAAGAATTCCGATCCTGTTCATGTCGGTTCCCCTTTTATGTGTTCGGATGCGGAATTGTGTCACAGACGCCCGCAGGCTTGTCAATGAAGCAGATGCTGCACTGCGGTATGTCACCATCGACAGCAAACTCCGCCATCAGCGGCTGTTGTACATCCAGCTGCGGTCGCGCCACATTTTTTCGCCGACCAGGCAGTCGGTGACGGGGATGTCCTGTGCCAGCACCAATGGCGGATGCGCCGCCTCTTCCGCCGCTCGCTCCGGCGAGGCCGGACCGGCAAGCTCCAGCACCAGCTTGCGGCGGATGGCCTCCGGAAACTGCGTCCAGTCATTGACGGGGATCATGAAGGAGCCCGGCCCGCCGATGACGCAGTCGCTGTAGTAGCGGTCGAGATTGTTGACATCGTAAGCGCTGCTGAACCCGCCCCTGGTCATCAGCGGTAGGCCGTTGACGGTGATGCCTTGCTTGATCACGGCGTCGCGGGTGATATCGACAGGTGCGCCCTGGTTGTTGGGGCCGTCACCCGAAATGTCGATCACCCGCTTGACGCCCTGGAAGCCGCTTTCAGCAAAGAGATCGCTGGCGAATTCCAGCGCGCCGGAGATCGAGGTGCGCCTGGCACTGGCCGGCGGATGAGCGGAAAGCTGCGCTGCCAGCCGCTCGGCGTCGGCACGATTGGCGATCACCGTCCACGGCACGACGACCTGCTGCCAGGTCGCGCCAGCCCATTCGACATAGGTGACGGCAATCTTGCCATGAGCGCCTTCGCCGATTGCCTGCAAGACATCGTCATGCGTCAGCGCCGCCGCATAGCCATGACGCTGGATTTCGAGCTCGTCCGGCGACATGGACAGCGAAACGTCGACTGCCAGCACCAGTTCGACGTCGACCGGCTCGGCGGCGCGGGAGTTTGCAGTCAGCCATAGCACCGACGCCAGCGCGGCGGCACCCGAGACGAGATGTCTTGCACGGGCAAAACCAGACATGACGCACGGTAAGCGAAAATCGCCGATCGACAAAGAGAAAAGCCCGGTGGAGAGCCGGGCTCATTCGGTCACATTTTTGCGAACCGCCGGAAAACGAATTTCATTTGTGGATGCGGTGCCCGCCCCGTCCCCGCCACTCCACGGCCTTCTCGACATCCGTCTCGGAGGATGGGTCCGGCTTCGGTTTTCTAGCACCGACCCCGCGCGCTGCCCTCCAGTTCGGCTTGAATGACGGCGGAAGCCACAACAGAATACCTGCAACCGCGGCAGGCAAGATGATCGCAAAACGCAGAATTGAAAGTACGATGCCGCAGATGCCGACGATCTGCGCGGCCCGGCGGACGCCGAAGCGTCTCAGGAACAAATGTCTTGCAATCACGCCGCCATCCAGATCGTAGGCGGGCAGGATGTTGAGAATGATAAGTGACACGTTCAACAATGCGCCAATCCAAAGCGTCCATTCCAGAGGACCGGCCGATCTTGACGGCAGCCACCCGAATGGCCTTTCGGGCGCAACTGGGATGAGTTCTCCAAAAACCAGATAATAGGCCGCATCGAAAAACGCGGCGAGCGCGACGTTCGCCAGGGGACCCGCTATCGCAATCCGCGCCCAGGCAGGCGATGGCGCTGCGGCGCGTTTGAAACGCGTGAGCCCGCCGAAGAGATATAATTCTATCCTGTCGGTGGCGACGCCTTGTCGGCGTCCGATCCAGGCGTGTGCCAGTTCGTGCAGAAATATCGACGCAAACAGAAGCGCTGCAAAGATAGAGGTATGGATCAGTGCATCCTTGGGTCGGCTCGCCCACTCGTTCAGGAAGGGCAGCACAATGGGAATTGCGAAGGTCCAGCTGACGCGAACCGGGATATTCCGGTTCAGCTGAAACACAAGCGCATCGTTTTTTCTGTCCCAGCCGATCCGCCGCAAAGGCACCGCCCAATCGCAGCGCGACGGTAAGCGAGAATCATCGCTCCACAAAGCGAAAAGCCCGACGATGAATCGGGCTTCTGCATTCAGGTCCTGCTGGCACTGCTCTGCTTGCCTGTGTGGAGAATCGGCAGGCAAGCAACGCTTAGCTGCGCGGATTGAGGTTCTCCGGGTCGTAGAGCGGCCTGTAGCCGACGGCGGCCACTTCGACCGGGTACTTCTCGCCGAAATATTCGACGCTCAGCTTGCGGCCCTCCTGGCAACACGCCCAGGGCAGGTAGGCGAGCGCGATGTTCTTGCCGAGGGTCGGACCATAAGCCACCGAGGTCGTGAAGGAGCGGCGGCCGAGCTCGTCGACGAGCGTCTTACCGGTTTGCGGGTCCATCACCGGCATCGTGCCAACCGGATAGCGGGGAACACCATTCGAATCTGTATTGTCCGTCATGATAAGCGTGCAAAGCATGGCCGGCTGATGCACCCGGGCGCGATATTCCAGATGCTTTGCCTTGCCGCAGAAATCGGCCTCCTTGACTTTCGGACGGGCAAGGTCGGCTTCCAGCAGATTGTATTCGGTCAAGAGGTCCGCATTCTGCAGGCGCAGGCTCTTCTCCATGCGGCGGCTGTTGGCATAGGTCTCGACGCCAAAGGCCATCACGCCGGTCGACCGCAGCGCGTCCCAGACAGCCAGGCCGTCCTCGTAGCGCATATGCAGTTCCCAGCCTTGCTCGCCGACATAGGAGATGCGGAAGGCGGTCACGTCCTTGCCGGCGATCCTGACGGGCTTGATCGCGGCAAAGGGAAAATTCTCAGGCGTCAGTCCGTCGGGGTTTTCCACGACCTTGCCTAATGTTGCCCGCGCGTTCGGACCCCAGATGCCGACGGTCACATATCTCTCGGTCACATCGGTGACGGTAACGTCGAAGCCTTTGTCCTCTGCCGTCCGGCGCATGTACTTGAAGTCGCGCGGCCCGGCATCAGCGCCGTCGATGACGCGGCAGCGGTCGGCCATGCGGATGACGGTCAGGTCGGCGCGCACCATGCCTTCCTCGTCGAGGAAATGGGTATAGATGCCCTTGCCGATATTGCCGTCACCGCCGATCTTTGCCGCGCACAGCCATTCCATCAGCGCGACATGATCCGGGCCTTCCACGTCGTACATGGCGAAATGCGACAGGTTGACGATGCCGCAATCCTCGCTCATCGCGAGATGCTCGGCGTTCGAGACGCGCCAGAAGTGGCGGTTATCCCATTCGTTTTGGCGCACCGGCACCCGGTTGCCGTATTTCTCGAGCAGATGCTCGTTGGCGGCGTAGCCATGGGCGCGCTCCCAGCCGCCGAGCTCCATGAAATAGCCGCCGAGTTCCTTCTCGCGCTCCCAGAAGGGCGAGCGGCGGACATTGCGAGCCTTGGAGAACGGCTCGCGCGGATGGACCGCCGGGTTGTAGACCTTCATCGCGGTTTCGGTGCAGCGATCCCAGATGAACTGTTCTTTCGTCTGGTGCGGATAGAAACGCGAATAGTCGATGGCGTGGTGGTCGATCGCCGTGCGGCCATCCGTCATCCAGTCGGCGATGAGCTTGCCCATGCCGGGGCCGTCCTTGACCCAGATCGCCACGGCATACCAGAGGCCCCTCACCTTCTGGCTTTCGCCCATCGAGGGGCCGCCGTCCGCCGTCACCTGCAACAGGCCGTTGAAGGAATGGCTCTCATTGTAGCCCAGCTCGCCCAGGATCGGCGTCAGTTCCATGGCGCGCTCGAGCGGCGCCAGGATTTGTTCCATGTCGAGATCGCGTTGCGACGGCGAAAGCCGCGCCTCGTTTTTCTCGAGAATATCGCGCGGATGGCAAAGGCGCGGATTGGTCTCTTCGTAATAACCCCATTCGATCTGCCCGCCTTCGGCGGTCTTGGGGTCGCCGGTATCGCGCATGTAAGCCGAGTTGCCCTGGTCGCGCAGCAGCGGCCAGCCGATCTCCTTGCCGGTGCCGGCGAACTCAGTGTACGGCCCGAAGAAGGTAAGCGGATGGTCAATCGGCATGACCGGCAGGTCCTCGCCCGCCATTTCCGCGATCAGCCGTCCCCAGATGCCGGTGCAGACCACGACATAGTCGGCCTCGATGGTGCCGCGGTCGGTCACCACGCCCTTGATGCGGCCGTTCTCGATGACGAGCGACCTGGCCGACGTATTGGCAAACGCCCTGAGTTTGCCGGAAGCTTCCGCCTGGTCGACAAGCTTGCCGGCGACGGTCTGCGAGCGCGGGATGACGAGGCCGGCGTCGGGATCCCACAGGCCGCCCTGTACCATCTGTTCTTCGATCAGCGGGAATTTTTCCTTGATCTCGGCGGGATCGATCAGGCGGGCGCGTGTGCCGAAGGCCTTCGCCGAGGCGATCTTGCGCTTGATCTCCGCCATGCGGGCGTCGTCGCCGACGCGGGCGACCTCGAGGCCGCCGATGCGCGCGTAGTGACCCATCTTTTCGTAGAAATCGATGGAATAGAGCGTCGTCCAGCACGACAGGAAATCATGGCTGGTCGTGTAGCAGAAGTCGGAGGCATGCGCCGTCGAGCCGATATCCGTCGGGATGCCCGATTTGTCGATGCCGACAATATCGTCCCATCCGCGCTCGATCAGGTGATGGGCGACCGATGCGCCGACGATGCCGCCCAGCCCGACGATGACGACCTTCGCCTTTTCCGGAAACCCTGCCATTGCCCGCGACTCCAAGATGCTATTGCGAGCAGACTATAGGGCGGCGCGGCGCCGCGCTTGCAGCCTGTTTGCGACATCGCCAAAAAAGCCCGCGCCACCAGCCCGTCGAATGCAGTTAGACCTACGCCTTCGCCCTGCTCGGTATGAAGGCGCTGCTAGAGCCCGTCCTGCGCAGCTTCGAAGAAAAGTGCATACCTTCATCGCCGATTACCGGAAGCAAATAAAAGGCCGGGCGTTTGCCCGGCCTTCAAAAATCATGGCGTCGACTTTACTTGATGCGCGCGACGCCGCCCGAGATCTCAATCGTCTCCGAACCGGTCAGCGCCTCGAGGTCGCCATTCGGCAAGGTAACAAAACAGCCGCTCGGGCAAAATTCCACGGTTTCGCCAGCGGCCAGCGCCAGCTCGGTCTTGCCGCCGCCTTCCGTCACGATCAGCGTGCGGGTCTCGGCGTCCTTGTTGACCGCGCTGGCGGCATGGGCCGAACCGCCCACGGCCAGAAAAGCGATGGCGGCGACGAGAGACTTCCACATTTGCAGTATCGGTGTTGCCACCGCCTCTGTTGCATTTCGCAAGGCATTCTCGCCGTTTGCAGGTGAGCTTATATGCAATGCAAGCTGAACGGCAACTGAATGCCGCATTCATGCCGCAATTGGTTTCCGAAGGCTTGAAGGCAAGCTCCAAACAGCTAGTCAGGATCGGGCTTCCGCACCTTGCGTCCCGACTTGGCGAGACGTTTCGCCTCGACCGCCGCTAGGGCTTTTGCTTGTTCCCGCTCGGCGAATTCGACTTCGATCTTGTCGTCGTCGATCGGCCACGCCTCGTGCTTTTTGGTCTCGACGACGGCGCGCGGTGTCGACGGAATTTCGATATGCTGGTCGGCGAACACATCGAAGATGGCAAAGCGGATGTCGTTCTGGACGATATTGCCACTAAGAACGTCTGCCAGGAATACGCGGATCTCGAATTCGAGCGCGGCCGGGCCGAAATTGGAAAACAGCACGAAGGGTTCGGGGTTTTTCAGCACCAGCGGATGACTGCGCGCGATCTCCAACAGGACGCCATGCACGTGCTTGATGTCGCTGCCATAGGCAACGCCGACCTTGATGTCGATGCGGCCGAGCTTGTTGCGGTGCGTCCAGTTGCCGACCGCATTGTTGATCAGGTTTGAATTGGGCAGGATCACCGATTGCCGCTGGAACGTTTCGATCTCGGTGGCGCGTACACTGATCTTCTTGACCGTGCCGCTGATGTCGCCGGCGACGATCCAATCGCCGACCTTGAACGGCCGCTCGGCCAACAGGATCAGGCCCGAGACGAAGTTGGAGACGACATTCTGCAGGCCAAAGCCGATGCCGAGAGACAGGGCGCCTGCGACCAACGCGAGATTGGAGAGGTCGATACCGGCCGCCGAGATGCCGACCAGTGCCGCGACCGCGACGCCGGCATAGCCGACCGCCAGCCGGATCGAATTGCGCACACCGGTGTCGACCCGGCCGCGCGCCATCACCGAACCGTCGAGCCAGCCCTGGAACCAGCGCGTCAGGAAATAGCCCATGATGAAGACGACGACGCCGGTGAGGATGCCGGTGACCGAGATCGTCACCGAGCCTATGGTGAGGCCCGTCGCCAACTTGTAGGCCCAGGCCTGGATGTCGCCGGGCTGGAAGCCCCACATCAACAGGATCAGCGGCAGGAACACCAGCACGATCATGATGTTGATGGCGGCGCTGACGACAAGCCCTAGCTGGTCGAGCGCGGTCTCTTCGTAGCTTGAATTGGCCGCTAGCCAGCGCCCGATCGAAGTGTTGGCGAAACCACCTTCCTCGCCGATCGCTCGCGCCGACAGGAAGCCGATATAGGCGGTGACCAGGATGGTGCCGGTGACCACGACCTGCAGCGAGACGAAAATTGCAAGGCCGATATAGCCAAGCAGTGCCGATGCGATGGTGAATAGGCCTAGCACGACGGCGGTGTAGCGCAGCCACGCCGGCCACGGGCGCCAGCTTCCATCGGGGGCCTTGAACGGCTTCAGCAGGCCCATAAGGATCAGGATGATGCCGACGACGATGGTGGCGATGAAGCTTCTGGCGATGGTCAGCGACAGTGGCGAGCCCATCTTGTCGTTGACGACAGACAGGAAGTTGTTGCTGCCGATGACGACAGCCATGGCGGTCGTCAGCCGCACCAGCCAGCGCGCCGGGCCGGTTTCGACCGGGATCAAACGCCAGTTCGGCAGTCGGGGCTCGAGCGCTGCGTTGGTCAGGCGGTTGACGCAGAACACCACCGCGATAACGGCAACCAGCGAATTCAGGAAGATGCCGATGTCACCGCGTAAAACATTGTAATAATCGAAGAAGAAGATCGTCGAGACAAGGAAGGCGCCGACCGCCAGCGTCGGCAGCAACGTCGACCAGAACGCCACCGACAGGCGGCTGAGATAGGAGGGGTCCTCGACGGAGGGATCCGCTTCGAAGACGCGGCCGAACAGGCGTCGGCCGCCGATAAAAAGCACTGCAGCGAATGCGAGCGCCATCAAAGTCGCGGCAAGAATGGCCTGGAACTTGAACTTGAAGGCGAAACTCAGCCAGGACGAGACCGCCTTATAGAAGCCGGAAAACTCAGCGTTGGCGTCGGAAAAGACTTCGGGGCTAAGCGCATCGGACAGCACGTAGCGCTTAGTAAGCACATTGCGGAACAGCTCGCTGCGCATGTTGCCGATCTTCTCGATCAGCCCACTGATGCGGATCGACAGGTTCTGCGCGCTGGCAATAACGGCGTTGATCTCGGCTTTTTCGGAAGCCAAGGCCTGGCGTTCACCGGTTACGATGTCTGGCTCGGCCGGCTGGCCCGCGGCCGGCGGAGGTCCCAGCATCTCAATCCGATCGTTGATATCGCCGAGACGCGATCGGAACGCTAGCGCGCTGGTGAGCGCCGCCCGCGACAGATCCTCCAATTGCAGACGGATTTCCACCAGGGTGGCATCGTCTTGGCCGTCCTGCTGTATCTTCTTCTCGAGATCGTCGGTTTTGGCCGTCAGACTCTGGATGACCTTCTGCTGGTCTGCGATCAACCCGGCGGCGCCCTGCCCGAGTGCCTGCGCCATAGCAACGAGCGACGGCGGCGCCGAGACAACAAGCGCAAGAATCAAGACCAGGCGGAATAAACGAAAGAACATGATTTTTCTGGCGACTCGCGGGCGGCATCGGCAGTTTTGAAGCACGTCCTTGATAAAGAGGCTCATATCACGGGGCAAGTCATCCCAGGCGTCTCGTTTTTCGAAGTCCCGCCAATCGAAGTCGGCCAATCCAGTCGAAGTCGGCCAATCCAGTCGAAGTCGGCCAATCCAGTCGAAGTCGGGGAGTCGAAAAGCGATGGCGCAATCTTGGCTTTGCGTTGGCGGCCTGCTCTATAGTCTGCCGCAAAGCCTGAAATGGATGACAATAAGAATGGCGGAATATTCGGCCTTTTCGCTTCTCAAGAACGCGCTGACCGGAAACAAGGACTGGAAGCCGGCCTGGCGCAAGCCCGACCCGAAGGCGTCCTACGACGTGATCGTCATCGGCGGCGGCGGCCATGGCCTGTCGACCGCTTACTATCTCGCCAAGGAGCACGGCATCACCAATGTCGCGGTGCTGGAGAAGGGCTGGCTCGGTTCCGGCAATGTCGGCCGCAACACCACGGCGGTCCGTTCCAACTATCTCCTGCCGGCCAACACGCGCTTTTACGAGCATTCGATGAAGCTGTGGGAGAACCTGGCCCATGACCTCAACTACAACGTCATGTTCTCGCAGCGCGGCTGCCTGAACCTCGCCCACACACCTGCTCAGCTCGACGACTATGCCCGGCGCGGAAACGCCATGCGCCATCTCGGCGTTGACGCCGAACTGATGACCACGGCCGAAATCGCGCGCCTGGTGCCGGCGCTCGACGTCTCAGCCACCGCGCGTTTCCCGATCGTCGGTGGCCTGACGCAGCGGCGCGCCGGCACCGCCCGCCACGACGCCGTCGCC
This sequence comes from Mesorhizobium sp. M0296, assembly GCF_040321675.1. Taxonomy (NCBI): domain Bacteria; kingdom Pseudomonadati; phylum Pseudomonadota; class Alphaproteobacteria; order Hyphomicrobiales; family Phyllobacteriaceae; genus Mesorhizobium; species Mesorhizobium sp. M0296. Next base: position 72,679 of record NZ_JAMYRZ010000010.1, on the reverse strand, counting down.
TGGGGCTATGCGCGCGGCGCAGATCGCCGCGGCGTCGACATCATCGAAAATTGCGAGGTCACCGGCTTCCTGCGCGACGGCGACCGCATCACCGGCGTCACGACAACGCGCGGCGAAATCCGCGCAAAAAAGGTAGCGGTCGCGGTTGCCGGCAGCACCGGGCGGGTCATGCGGCTTGCCGGCATCGAGACGATGCCGATCGAGAGCCATGTGCTGCAGGCCTTCGTCACGGAATCGCTAAAACCGTTCATCGATACGGTCCTGACCTTCGGCATGGGCCATTTCTATATGTCGCAATCGGACAAGGGCGGCCTTGTCTATGGCGGCGATCTCGACGGCTACAACAGCTACGCCCAACGCGGCAGCCTGCCGATCGTCGATGAGGTGATGAGCGAGATGCTGGCGCTGTTCCCTGGGCTGGCCCGTGTCCGCATGCTGCGCTCATGGGGCGGCGTCTGCGACATGTCGATGGACGGCTCGCCAATCATCACCACCGGTCCGCTGCCGGGCATGTATCTCAACTGCGGCTGGTGCTATGGCGGCTTCAAGGCGACGCCGGCTTCTGGCTGGTGCTTTGCCTGGACCATTGCCAAGGACGAGCCGCACGGTCTCAACGCGGCCTTCACGCTCGACCGCTTCTACCGTGGCCTGGTGATCGACGACAAGGGTCAGGGCGCCACGCCCCGGCTGCATTAGGTTAGAGATCCATGCTCATCACCTGCCCCTATTGCGGCCCGCGCGACGTGATCGAATTCACCTATCAGGGCGACGGCAATCGCCAGCGCCCACAGCCCGCCTCGCAGAACCTCGACGCCTGGAACGCCTATGTCTACGACCGGCTTAATCCAGCCGGCGACCACAATGAGATCTGGCAGCATTCCGGCGGCTGCCGCGCCCATCTCAGGGTCGTGCGCAACACGCTGACGCACGAGATCTCCAGCACCGCGTTCGCGCGCGGCGACCACAACTCGGTTGCGCGGCACCGGGCCGAGGACAAGCCATGAGCCCGCGCCGTACAGAGGCCGGGGGCCGCATCGACCGGCTGCGGACCATCCGTTTCACCTTCGACGGCGCGCCTTATACCGGCCATGCCGGCGACACGCTGGCTTCGGCGCTGCTGGCCAACGGCGTCACCCTGTTTGGGCGTTCGTTCAAATATCACCGCCCGCGCGGCGTGCTGACCGCCAGCGTCGAGGAACCGAACGCGCTGGTCACAGTGTTGAGGGGCGAGGTTCGCGAGCCGAACATCCCCGCCACAATGGTCGAGATTTATGACGGGCTGGCCGCAATCAGCCAGAACCGCTTCCCTTCGCTTGCCTGGGACGTCAGTGCCGTGAACCAGCTCGGCGGCAAGCTTTTGTCGGCCGGCTTCTACTACAAGACCTTCATGGGACCGGTGATCGGTCCGCTGAAGGGCACTCGCTTCTGGATGTTCTGTGAGCATTTCATCCGCCGTGCCGCCGGCCTGGGCAAGGCAGGCACGGCTCCCGATACGGCGCGCTACGAACGCATGAACGCGTTTTGCGATGTGCTGGTAGTCGGCTCCGGCCCGGCGGGGCTGATGGCCGCCAGGGCGGCTGCCGATCAGGGTGCACGCGTCATCCTGGCCGAGCTCGAGCCGCATTTCGGCGGCTCGGCCAATTGGTCGGGCGAGACGATCGATGGCATGCCGGCCGCCGACTGGACAGCGCGCGCCGCTGGCCAGCTCGAAGGCCGTGACAATGTCCGCCTGCTGCCGCGCACCACCGTCTGGGGCTATTATGACGGCAACACGCTTGCCGCGCTCGAACGTGTCACCGACCACAAGGAAACGCCCGGCAAGGGCGAATCGCGCCATCGCTACTGGACAATCCGCGCCAAGTCTGTGGTGCTGGCCACCGGATCCCTGGAGCGTCCGCTGGTCTTTCCAGGCAATGATCGGCCAGGCGTAATGCTGGCGCATGCTGCCGAGCGTTATGCCATTGAATATGGCGTGCTGCCCGGCGACAGGATCGGGCTGTTCACCAACAATGACAGCGCCTATCGCGCGGCCCTGGCGCTGAAGCAGGCCGGCGCCGTGGTCGTCGCCATCATCGACGTGCGCCCTGAGCTTTCGAGCGAAATGCGCAAGCTGGCCGGCGAGACCGAGGCCGAGATCCTTTCTGGCCACGCGGTGATCGCCACCGAGGGCGGCAAGGCGCTTTCTGGCTTCAAGGTGCAGCGCTTCGACATGGTCAACGGCGCGCTTTCCGGCGATGCGCGCAGCATCCACGCCGATTGCCTATTGATGTCGGGCGGCTGGTCGCCGACCATTCATCTGGCCAGCCAGGCCGGCGCGAGAGCGGAATGGAACGAAGCATTGCAAGCGTTCCTGCCGCCCAAGCCGACGACGCGGCAATGGATCGGCGCCGGCGCCTTCACCGGCAGTTTCTCCACCGCCGAGGCGATCGCCGAAGGTCGCGCCGCCGGTCTTTCCGCTGCGGGCGCAACCGCCACGCCGGCGGCCTTGCCTGCCGTCGAAGCAGCACCTGGCGATCCCGATCCGGCGCCGGTGTTCGAGATCACGGCCCAGGGAAAGAGTTTCGTCGATTTCCAGCATGACGTGACTGCGGATGACGTGCGGCTGGCGCATCGCGAAGGCTTCGTCTCGGTCGAGCATCTGAAGCGCTACACCACGCTCGGCATGGCAACCGACCAGGGCAAGAGCTCCAACATACCCGGCCTGGCCATCATGGCCGAGGCGCTGGGCAAGCCGATCCCGCAGGTCGGCACGACGCGTTTTCGCCCGCCCTTTTCGGCGGTGTCGATCGGCTCGCTAGCCGCCGAACGCTTCGGCGATCTGAAGCCCGAGCGGCTGACGCCGATGCATGACTGGCACGTCGCCAATGGCGCCACCATGTATTCCGCCGGCCTGTGGTATCGGCCGATGATCTACGGCCATCCCGGCGAGACGATCGAGCAGGCCTATGTGCGCGAAGCGAGAGCCACGCGCGAGAGCGCCGGCATCGTCGATGTCTCGACATTGGGCAAGATCGCGGTGCAAGGCCCCGACGCGGCGGAATTCCTCGACCGCGTATACACCAACATGTTTTCGACGCTGGCCGTCGGCAAGGCGCGCTACGGGCTGATGCTGCGCGAGGACGGTCTCGCCTTCGACGACGGCACCACGTGGCGGCTCGGCGAGCAGGATTTCCTGATGACCACCACCACCGCCAATGCCGGCAAGGTGATGCAGCATCTGGAGTATTTCCTCGACGTGATCTGGCCGGCGCTGAAGGTCCACGTCACCTCGGTGACCGACCAATGGGCCGGTGCCGCCATCGGTGGGCCGAAGGCAAGGCAGATACTGGCTGCTTGCGTCAGCGGCACCGCCGTCGACAATGCCGCCCTGCCCTTCATGGGCATCGTCCACGGCGAAATCGCCGGCGTGCCGGTGATGATCTGCCGGCTGTCCTTCTCCGGCGAAATGGCCTTCGAGGTCTATTCCGGCGCCGGCTACGGCACCCATGTCTGGGAGGCGCTGATCGAAGCCGGCAAGCCGTTCGGGCTGGTGACCTACGGGCTGGAGGCGCTGGGCACCATGCGCATCGAGAAAGGCCACGTCACCGGTGCCGAGATCGACGGCCGTACCACGGCACGCGACCTGCATCTCGACTGGATGCTGTCGAAGAAGAAGCCGTTCATCGGTTCGGCGATGATGGATCGCGAGGGGCTGATCGCCCCCGACCGCCTGGAACTCGTCGGTATTGTTTCGCTCGACAACCAGCCGCTCAATGGCGGCGCACACATCGTCGAGGAGCTTGACGAAGCCAATCCGCACGGCTCGCTTGGCCACATCACCGCCTGCTGCTATTCGCCAGCGCTCGGCAAATATATCGCGCTTGCCCTGGTCAAGGGCGGCAAGGCGCGGCGCGGCTCGCGTGCCTACGTTTCCGACCCGTTGCGCAACCGGTTCGGGCCGGTCGAGATCGTCTCCAACCATTTCTTCGATCCGGACGGGAGCCGCATGCATGGTTGAGCGCCAATCCCCGCTTGAGCCGGTGCTGCATCCAGGCTCGCATGGCAATTTCGAGCACGGTGTCGAAATCATCCTCTCCGAAACCAGGCCGGGTTCGATCGTGCAGCTCGCCGCCTGGCCCGGCGAGGAGAAGAAGTTGATGGCCGGCATCCATGCGGTCACCGGCCTGGCTTTGCCCGACGGCGCCGGTGGCGGTGTGACGAACGGCGCCAGGTCGGTGTTCGGCTTTGCGCCGGGAAAGTTCACTGTGGTCGATGAAGCCGAGCGATTGGCGCCGGCCTTTGCCAGTGTCGTCACTTCGGCCATCGGTACGGTGACCGACCTTTCGCACGGCCGCACCGCGATCCGTATCGCCGGGCCGAAGGCCGAGTGGGTGCTGGCGAAATTCTTCGCCATCGACTTCGCGCTGCCGGCCTTCCCGATCGGCGCCGGCCGCTCGACCATGCATCACGACATCTTCGCGCAAATCCAGCGCACCGGCGCCGATCAGTTCGACATCTATGTGTTCCGCTCGTTTGCCCGCTCGTTCTGGAAAGCGCTCTGCCATGCGAGCGAGGAAGTCGGCTACGAAGTGCAGTAGAGCCGGACGGCGCTTCACGTCACTCCGCGAACGTCACCCACTCTTCCAGCGGCGCGCGGTCGGTGCGGAAGGCATTTTCGGGCTTGGACGTATCCTCATGGCCGAGCGCCATGCCGCAGACGACGATCTCCTCGTCGGGAATGTTGAGCACCGGCCTGATCTGCCGGTGATAGGGCGCGAAGGCGGCTTGCGGACAGGTGTGCAGGCCCCTGCCCCGCGCGGCGACCATGATGTTTTGCAGGAACATGCCGTAGTCGATCCACGACCCCTTGTTCAGCCGCCGGTCGACGGTAAAGATCATGCCGACCGGGGCGTCGAAGAAGACGAAGTTGCGGTCGTGCTGCGCACGCATCCTGTCGACCTCGCGCCGGCCGATGCCGAGCACGCCGTAGAGGCCGAAGCCGTTGGCCCGCCGTCGCGTCAGATAGGGTTCGAAGAACTGGTCGGGATAGTAGCGGTACTCGTCCCACTCGACCTTTTCGGCGCGGATGCCCGAGCTGAGGATGGCGTCGGTGATGCGCTGCTTGACCTCGCCCTTGGTCACATAGACCTTCCAGGGTTGCATATTGGTGCCTGAGGGCGCGCGCGCGGAAACGGCGAGAATATCGCGGATGGTCTCGTCGTCGACCATATCGGGCAAGAAGGCGCGTACCGACCGCCGCGAGGTGATCGCGTCATCGACGATCGCCGCCGCAATCCGGGAGTTGTTTTCCAGCATGGGCCGTCCTTTTGCGTATGATCCCGAACCCGATTTTCCGGAAGGATCATGCGCCGACTAGAAGTGATGGAGCATCCTTGCGCGTCTTTTTGAACGCCCGATAGCCTACCCGCCTCGACCGGACGCCCCGCTCGCCGCTCGTGCGCCGAGCCTTTGCCCGAACCGTCAAAATGGCGCAAGTAAATCTTGTGGTTGCGTGAAAATCCTCTTGATTTTTTCATGAATCCGCCATCAAATGAAATTTGCTGGGAATTTTTCACCGAGACAGGGATGGCTTTGCCCTCAACCGCCGCCAGATCGGAACAGGACAGCGGCGAACGGCTGCTGGCCGGCGACATCCGCGCGTTGCGCAAGGCGCGCGGCCTGACGCTTGCTGAAATCGCACTGAAGCTCGGCCGTTCCGTCGGCTGGGTCAGCCAGGTCGAGCGCGGTCTGTCGGTCCCGTCGCTCGGCGATCTCAGGGCCTTCGCCGAATTGTTCGGCGTGCCGGTCAGCCTGTTCTTCAGCCATGACGTGCCTGTCGAGACCGAACGCGGCGTGGTCGTGCGCGCCGGCAGCCGGCGCACACTTGGCACAAGCGATTCTGGCCTGGTGGAGGAGCTTCTGTCGCCCGATCTCGGCGGTAGCTTCGAGATGCTGCGTTCGGTCTTCGCTCCGGGTGCCGAGATGAAGGCCGAGGCGCGCCGGCCGACCGAGGAAGCCGGCTACGTCGCTTCGGGCAGCTTCGACATCGAAATTGCTGGCATCTGGCACCGGCTTGGCGAAGGCGACTCCTTCCGCTTCGACGGCAAGCCGTTCCGCTGGCGCAATCCTGGAGCCGAGCCGGCTGTCGTCATCTGGGTGGTTTCGCCGCCCGTCTATTGAACGAATGCATGTCGCCCAAAAGTGCGTGGCGGTTTTGGGACAACGACATGCATCAAAACAAATAGTCGGAGAAGAACATGGCCGGTTTGCCGACCACGGCACGCGTTGTGATCATCGGAGGTGGTGCCGTCGGCGCCTCCTCGCTCTACCATCTCGCCAAGGCGGGCTGGACCGACTGCGTGCTTCTGGAGAAGAACGAGCTGACCTCCGGCTCGACCTGGCATGCCGCCGGCAACGTGCCGACTTTCTCCTCGTCATGGTCGCTGATGAACATGCAGCGTTATTCGACCGAGCTCTATCGCCGGCTGGCCGACGAGGTCCGCTATCCCATGAACTACCACGTCACCGGCTCGCTCAGGCTGGCCCATAGCGCGGAGCGCATGCAGGAATTCCAGCGCGCCAAGGGCATGGGCCGCTACCAGAGCATGGATATCGACGTGGTCGGGCTCGACGAGATCAAGCGCCGTTACCCCTTCATCGAGACGCATGAGCTGAAAGGCGCGCTCTACGATCCGAATGATGGCGATATCGACCCCGCGCAGTTGACCCAGGCACTGGCCAAGGGCGCGCGCGACATGGGCGCGAAGATCATCCGCTTCTGTCCGGTCACCGGCGTGAGCCGAGACAATCACGAGTGGGTGGTCGAGACGGCGCAAGGCGAGATCCGCTGCGAGATCGTCGTCAACGCCGCCGGCTACCGCGCCGCCGAAGTCGGCAGGATGTTCGGCCGCGAGGTGCCAATGATGGTGATGAGCCATCAATATATCCTGTTCGAGGAAATCCCCGAACTGGCGGCGTGGTCGAAGGAACAGGGCAAGAAGCTGCCGCTGCTGCGCGACGTCGATACGTCCTATTATCTGCGCCAGGAAAAGAACGGCATGAATCTCGGCCCCTATGAGCGCAATTGCCGCGCCCACTGGGTCGGCCACAACGACCCGATGCCCGACGACTTTTCCTTCCAGCTGTTTCCCGACGATCTCGATCGGCTAGAACATTACCTGGCCGATGCTGTCGCCCGCGTGCCGATCCTCGGCACCGCCGGCCTGTCCAAGGTCATCAACGGGCCGATCCCCTATGCGCCGGACGGCAACCCTCTGATCGGGCCGATGCCCGGCGTGCCCAACGCCTTCGAGGCCTGCGTCTTCACCTTCGGCATCGCCCAGGGCGGCGGCGCCGGCAAGGTGCTGGCCGAGTGGGTGACCGAAGGCCAGACCGAATGGGACATGTGGTCCTGCGATCCACGCCGTTTCACCGCCTTTGCCTCGGCCCCGGATTATTGCGTCGCCAAGGGCATGGAGATCTACGGCAACGAATATGCCATCCAGTTCCCGCGCCATGCCTGGCCGGCCGGGCGCGACCGCAAGCTGTCGCCGCTCCACGACCGCATCAAGGCACTCGGCGCCCGGTTCGACGCCTATAATGGCTGGGAACGCGCCACCTGGTATGCGAAGCCAGGCGACGACATCTCCGAAGAATCCATGCTGACCTTCCGCCGCGACGGACCGTGGCAACATCGTGTGCGCGAGGAATGCCTCGCCGTCCGCGATGCCGCCGGCATTCTGGACCTGCCGGGGTTTTCCCGTTTCAATCTCGACGGTCCGGGTGCCGCCGAATGGCTGAGCCTCCAGGTGACAGGCCTGGTGCCGAAACCTGGCCGCATCGGCCTCGTCTATTTTGCCGACGACAAGGGCCGCATCGTCACCGAAATGTCGGTGGTCCGCCACGACGAGAACCTGATGACGCTGATCACCGCCGCTGTGGCTCAGTGGCATGATTTCGAATGGCTGAAATCGCGCATCCCAAAGGACGCCACATTCAAGCTGGTCGACCGGACGGAGGAATACTCCACCCAGATCCTCGCCGGCCCCAACTCGCGAAAAATCCTCGCCGAACTCTGCGCGGCCGACCTCACCCTGCCCTGGCTGACGCATCAGGAAACCAGTATCGCCGGACGTTGGGCAAAGCTGGTGCGCGTGTCCTTCGCGGGCGAGCTCGGCTGGGAAATCCACAGCAAGGTCGACGATACCGCAGCCATCTTCGACGCCGTCTGGGCGGCTGGGAGGAGGCATAGACTAAAACCGTTCGGCATGTACGCGCTGGATTCGCTCCGGCTCGAAAAAGGTTACCGCACCTGGAAGGGTGACCTGTCGACCGACTATTCGATCCTGCAGGGCGGGCTGGAGCGCTTCGTCAGATGGGATAAGCCCGACTTCCGCGGCAAGGCGGCGCTGCAGAACGAGAAGCAGCAGGGCATCAAGAAGCGCTTCGTCACGCTGGTCGTCGAAAACCCCGGCGATTGCGACGCGCCCACCATGTCGACGCTTTGGCATGACGGCGGGATCGTCGGCGAGACGACGTCCGGCGGCTGGGGTCATCGCATCGACAAGTCGATCGCGCTCGGCATGCTGCGCGCCGACCTCACCGAGCCGGGAACCGCGGTCGAGGTCGAGATCTTCGGCGAACGCTTCAGGGCGGTCGTGCAGAAGGATGAGCCGTTATGGGATCCAAAGAACGAGAGGCTCAGAGCATGAAGAAAGTCATCCTCACCGATGGCGGCATGGGCCAAGAGCTGGTCCGCCGTAGCAGTTCCGAGCCGACGCCGCTGTGGTCGGCCAGGGTGCTGATCGACGAACCGGATCTGGTGCGCGACCTGCATGCGGAATTCATCCGCGCCGGCGCCCGCGTCATCACCATCAACACCTATTCAGCCACGCCGGAGCGGCTGGCACGCGAAGGCGCGCAAGAGCTGTTCAAGCCGCTGCAGAAGCGCGGCATCGAACTGGCAAGGCAAGCCCGCGACCAGGCCGGCGACGCGGCGATCGCCGGCTGCCTGTCGCCGCTGTTCGGCAGCTATGCGCCGGCGCTGACGATATCCTTTCAGGATACGCTCGACATCTATCGCCGTATCGTTGCCGAGCAGGCGGACGGCGTCGATCTGTTTCTGTGCGAAACCATGGCGTCGGCCGAAGAGGCGCGCGCCGCCGTCACCGCGGCGTCGGAAAGCGGCAAGCCCGTATGGGTGTCGTGGACGCTTGCCGACCACGGCACGCCGCGCCTGCGCAGCGGCGAAGCCATTGCGGCGGCGTCGGGCGCTCTTGCCGGCCTGCCCGTCGCGGCCCGGCTGATCAATTGCTGCCGGCCCGAAGCGATCGCTGCAGCGCTGCCCGAACTGATCGCTCTCGGCGGTCCGGTCGGCGCTTATGCCAACGGCTTCACCTCGATTGAGGCGCTCAAGCATGGCGGTACGGTGGAAGTGCTGCACGCCCGCCACGACCTCGATCCGGATGCCTATGCCGGCCAGGCGGTCGATTGGGTCGAGGCCGGCGCCGGCATCGTCGGCGGCTGCTGCGAAGTCGGACCGGCCCACATCGCCGCGCTGCGCGACCGGCTCGAACAGGCCGGTTATGAAATTTCGGGAGCAGCATAATGCCCAGACCATCTTCGCGCATTTCCGGCATCGTGCCTTCGGGCAAGGATGGCTGGGAGGTTCATTCCGCTGCCTGGGCGCGCAAGCAGGCCGGCGAGGACATCATCATGCTGTCGGTCGGCGACCATGATTTCGACACGCCGAGCGAGACGATCGAAGCCTGCGTGACGGCGGTTCGCGCCAGCAATCACCACTACACCCCGCTTGCCGGCGTTTCGCGCCTGCGCAAGGCGATGGCGGCGGCCTCGACGCGGTGCACCGGGGTTGCGACAAATCCCGACCAGGTCATCGCCACCCCGGGCGGGCAGGCCGCGCTTTACGCGGCCATACAAGCGGTTCTCGACCAGGGCGACCATGCCATCGTCGTCGCGCCCTATTACGCCACCTATCCCAACACCTTCAGTGCGGCGGGCGCCGAGTTCAGCGTCGTCGAGACCCCCGCCGAGGATGGCTTTCAGCCGCGCGCCGCCGATATCCGCGCTGCCCTTCGGCCGAACACCCGCGCCATCCTGATCAACACGCCCAACAATCCCACGGGCGCCGTCTATTCGCGCGAGCGCCTGGAAGAGCTGGCGCAGATCTGCCGCGAACATGACCTCTGGCTGCTGTCGGACGAGGTCTACTGGACGCTGGGCGGCGGCGAGCACGTCTCACCACGCTCGCTGCCCTGCATGGCGGAACGCACGCTGGTCATCAATTCGATGTCCAAGAGCCACGGCATGACCGGCTGGCGCATGGGCTGGCTGACCGGGCCGGAATCAATGGTCTCGCTGTTGACCGACCTCAATCTGGTGATGACCTACGGCCTGCCGGCCTTCATCAGCCTCGCCTGCGCCGAGGCGCTCGAAAATGGCTACGGCGTCAAGGAAATCGCCGAGCGCTACGCCGCGAGGCGCACCGTCGTCCTCGATGCCATGCGCGGTATGAACAACATCACCGTGCGCGGCTCCGAAGGCGGCATGTACGTCATGCTCGACATATCGGCGATCGAGCCGGACGACGAAAAATTCGCCTGGGCCTTCCTCGACCAGGAAAATGTCGGCGTCATGCCCGGCTCAAGCTTCGGCGAGGCCGCCGCCGGCCACATCCGCTTCAGCCTCTGCCAGCCTGAGCCGGTACTGATGGAGGCTGCCACGCGCCTGCGCCGCTTCGCCTCCAGCTATGGTCGCGAGGCCGCATGAACGCCTCGCCCACCAAAACCATTCCGACCAAGGCCATTCCTCCCAAAGCGAGGGCGGTCATCATCGGTGGCGGCGTCTCCGGCTGCTCGGTCGCCTATCATCTGGCCAAGCTCGGCTGGACCGATATCGTGCTGCTCGAGCGCAAGCAGCTGACGTCGGGCACGACATGGCACGCCGCCGGCCTGATCGGCCAGCTGCGCGGCTCGCAGAACATGACGCGGCTGGCGAAGTACTCGGCCGACCTCTACGTCAAGCTGGAGGCCGAGACCGATGTCGGCACCGGCATGCGCCAGGTCGGCTCGATCACGGTGGCGCTGACCGAGGAGCGCAAGCACGAGATCTATCGGCAGGCATCTCTCGCCCGCGCCTTCGATATCGACGTGCGCGAGATTTCGCCCAACGAAGTCAAGCAGATGTACCCGCATCTCAATGTTTCCGATGTGGTCGGCGCCGTGCATCTGCCGCTCGACGGTCAGTGCGACCCGGCCAATATCGCCATGGCGTTGGCCAAGGGCGCGCGCCAGCGCGGTGCGACGATCGTCGAGAACGTCAAGGTGACCAAGGTGCATACCAGGGCCGGCCGCGTCACCGGCGTTTCCTGGGCGCAGGGCGACGAGCAAGGCCTGATCGAGGCCGATATCGTCGTCAACTGCGCCGGCATGTGGGCACGCGAACTTGGCGCCCGGAACGGCGTCACCATCCCGTTGCACGCCTGCGAACATTTCTATCTCGTCACGGAACCGATCCCCGGGCTTTCCCGCTTGCCGGTGCTGCGCGTGCCGGACGAGTGCGCCTACTACAAGGAAGATGCCGGCAAGATGATGCTCGGCGCTTTCGAGCCGGTGGCCAAGCCCTGGGGCATGAACGGCATAAGCGAGGATTTCTGCTTCGACCAGTTGCCGCAGGACATGGACCATTTCGAGCCGATCCTGGAAATGGGCGTCAACCGCATGCCGATGCTGGCCACCGCCGGCATCCACACCTTCTTCAACGGCCCCGAGAGTTTTACCCCCGACGACCGCTATTATCTCGGCGAGGCGCCGGAGCTTTCCGGCTATTGGATGGCGACCGGCTACAATTCGATCGGCATCGTCTCCTCCGGCGGCGCCGGCATGGCGCTGGCGCAATGGATCAATGACGGCGAGGCGCCCTTCGACCTCTGGGAGGTCGACATCCGCCGCGCCCAGCCGTTCCAGAAGAACCGCCGCTATCTCAAGGAGCGCGTCTCCGAAACGCTCGGCCTGCTCTACGCCGATCATTTCCCCTACCGGCAGATGGCGACCTCGCGGAACATAAGGCGCTCGCCGCTGCACGAACATCTGAAGGCAAGCGGCGCGGTGTTCGGCGAGGTCGCCGGTTGGGAGCGCGCGAACTGGTTCGCTAGGCCCGGCCAGGAGCGCGAATACCGCTATTCCTGGAAGCGGCAGAACTGGTTCGACAACCAGCGCGAGGAACATCTTGCGATCAGGAACGGCGTCGGCCTGTTCGACATGACTTCGTTCGGCAAGATCCGTGTCGAAGGCCGCGATGCCTGCGCCTTCCTGCAAAGGCTCTGCGCCAACGACGTGGACGTGGCGCCGGGCAAGATCGTCTACACCCAGATGCTCAACCAGCGCGGCGGCATCGAGAGCGACCTCACCGTCTCGCGACTGTCCGAAACCGCCTTCTTCCTCGTCGTGCCCGGCGCCACGCTGCAACGCGACCTGGCCTGGCTGAGAAAACATCTTGCCGACGAGTTCGTCGTCATCACCGATGTGACCGCTGCCGAAGCGGTGCTTTGCCTGATGGGCCCGGATTCGAGGAAGCTGATCCAAAAGGTCAGCCCGAATGATTTCTCTAATAACAACAATCCGTTCGGCACGTTTCAGGAGATCGAGATCGGCATGGGCCTGGCCCGCGCTCACCGCGTCACCTATGTCGGCGAACTCGGCTGGGAGCTTTATGTCTCGACCGACCAGGCTGCCCATGTCTTCGACGCGATCGCGGAGGCAGGCACCGATGTCGGGCTAAAACTATGCGGCCTGCACACGCTGGATTCCTGCCGCATCGAGAAGGCGTTCCGGCATTTCGGCCACGACATCAACGACGAGGACAATGTGCTGGAGGCCGGCCTTGGCTTCGCAGTGAAGACGGCCAAGGGCGATTTTCTTGGCCGCGATGCCGTGCTGAGGAAGAAAGAAAGCGGATTGAACCGGCGGCTGGTGCAGTTCCGCCTGAACGACCCCGAGCCCCTGCTCTTCCACAATGAGGCGATCCTGCGCGACGGCACGATCGTCGGCCCGATCACCTCGGGCAATTACGGCCATCATCTCGGCGGTGCGATCGGGCTTGGTTACGTGCCTTGCAAGGGCGAGAGCGAGGCGGATGTCCTGTCGTCGTCCTACGAGATCGAGATCGCCGGCGAGCGCTTTGCCGCCGAGGCCTCGCTCAAGCCGATGTACGATCCGAAGTCGGAACGGGTGCGGATGTAGCGCACCTCAGAACGCGTCGATCCTGGCCGCGACTTTCGCCACGAACCTCGTCCGACTGCCCTCGGTCGACAGGTTCATCGAGTAATGCGCAAGGTAGGAGACCGACCCGCCGGGCTTGATCGTCGCACGCAGCACCCGATTGACCAGCTTGCGCGGCGGGTCACCCATCAGCATGGCTCGGAACCGGCTGCCGCCATAGGTCGTGACCGCGACCACCTTGCGGATGTTGTGCAGCGACGGCTGCACCTTGCCGTCGACCAGCTTGAACGACACGCCGGGCAGGAAGACGCGATCGAAAAAGCCTTTCAAAATGGCCGGATAGCCGAAGTTCCACACCGGAAACGACAGCACCAGCGCCTCGGCCCGCAGAAGGCGCTCGACATAGGCTGACGCCGGATCGCCTTCGCTGCGTTCGTCGTGATAGGACAGCCGTTCGGCCCGCGTCAGCCTGGGATCGAAACCCTCGGCATAGAGATCGCAGTCGTCGACGACATGGCCGGCGGCCTTCAGCCGCTCGATGATCGTCCGGTGCAGATCGGCGTTGAAGCTGGTCTCCACAGGATGAGCATAGAGGACCAGGACGTTCACAGGAGAACATCTCGCAAGTCGGCACCAAGCACCCCCCTCTGCCCTGCCGGGCATCTCCCCCTCAAGTGGGGAGATCGGCTGTCAGTATCGCTTTCGCCAGTTGACGACGTTGGAAGATGGTCGAGACGATGGAACTGCCGATCTCCCCCCTTGAGGGGGAGATGCCAAGTGGTGGCAAAGAGGGCAGGCCAGAGGGGGGTACAGCGCCACACGCCCGTCATCGTCTCAACCCGCCTTCTCCAGTCCCTTGAACAGGAACGACTTGCCCGAGCGATAATCATAGTCCGGGTTCTCCCAGGCGATCATCTTGCCGGGATTGAGCAGCCCTTGCGGGTCGGTCTCGCGCTTGAAAGCCAGTTGCACTTCATCCGTCCGCTTCATGCCGCCTTCTTCCAGCGTGTAGCGGTGCGGGTTGAAGATCCAGCAGCCATTGTCCTCGTGGATGCGGATGATCTCGTCGAGCCGCTCCGCCGTGGTGAAGCGGACCAGCGGCAGCCCGGCGATGCCGATGGCGCCGTCGAAGCGGATGAACTCGAGATGCGCCGGCACCTCGTCGCCGAAGCGGTCGACCATCGCCTTGACGTGGCCGAGGTGGTCCGGCGACGGATAGCGGGTCTGCAGATAGGTGATCGTCGGATCGACCCGGATGGCACGCAGCGTCGTGTGGTTCCAGGTCAGCTCATAGGCCGGCGGCAGCCCTTTGAGATCGGCCTCCTTGTCGGCACGAAAGACGATCTCGCCCTTGCTGCGCGCCGTGAAGGCAAGGAAAGCATCCATCGCATGCGGCGCGATCATCAGGACGACGATGCTTTGGCCGCGCCGGAAAAACCGCTGGTGGCGCTTGAGGTAATCGTAGGGGATGGGTGCTGCGATCGGTGTGATCAGTTTCGCCAGGATGCCGTCCTGGATGGCGAGATCGTTGCCGAAGCCGGCCGCATCCATGAAATCGTCGAAGCCGACGATGACGTCGATCCAGTCATAGCTGGCGGTCAGCGGCATCTCGACTTCGGTGATGATGCCGTTGGTGCCGTAGGCGTGCATCACCTTCAGCACGTCCTCGCCGGTGAGCTCCATGACCCGCGGCTGTGCCTCCATCGTCACGGTCCTCAGCCGGATGACGTTGCCGAGGTCGCGCAGTCCGCCCCAGCGGATCGAGCCGATACCGCCGGAGCCGCCGGCGACGAAGCCGCCGATCGATGCGGTGTTGTAGGTCGACGGCGACATGCGGAGCTCCTGGCCGGAATGCGCCCGCGTCGCTCTGTCGATGTCGGCGAGCACGGCGCCGGGGCCGGTGACGACACGGCCGGGGGCGATCGTCTTGACCGCGTTCATTTCGGCGAGATTGAGCACCACGCCGCCGGACAGCGGCATCGCCTGCCCGTAATTGCCGGTGCCACTGCCGCGCGGCGTCACCGGCACGCCATGCCGGTGACAGGCGGCGAGAATGCGGACGACCTCGTCTTCGGTTTTCGGCGTCACGATCAGGTCGCCGGTGACGTGCTCGAGCTGCTGCTTCAGCACCGGGCTGTACCAGTAGAAATCGCGGCTCTTCTGCTGGACGATCGCCGGATGGTCGTCGATCTTCAAACCGTCCAGGTCGCGCTTGAGCGCGGCAATATCCATCATTCCACCATCAGATCATCGAGTTCGGCATAATCGGGCAGCTGGCGCTCGATCGCCCGGCCGTCGCGCACGACGATGCGATCCGATTCGGGCCGCGACAGCAATTCCGTCCAGCTTCGCCCCCTGAAGACGACGAAATCGGCCGGCGCTCCGGCGGCAAGCGTGCCGAAACCATCGAGCCGCATCACCTTGGCCGGCGTTGCGGTGACAGCTTGCGGCCAGTCCGCGACGGGATGGTCTAGATGCAGGATGCGCGTCGCCATGCGATAGACCTCCAGCATGTCGAGATCGCCATAGGCGTAGAACGGGTCGCGCGTATTGTCGGAGGCGACGGCGACGGCAATGCCGCGCGCCTTCATCTCGTGCAGCAGCGTCACCCCGCGCCAGCGCGGCGTTGTCCTGTCGCCTCGCCGGTCCTGCAGATAGAGATTGCACATCGGCAGCGACACCACCGCCAAGCCGGCCTTGGCGACCTTATCCAGCGTGTCGAGCACGTCGAGATCGGGCTGGCGTGCCAGCGAGCAGCAATGGCCGATCAGGATGTTCCCGTCAAAACCGTTCCAAAGGGCGGCTTCGGCGATTTTCTTCAGCGAGATCGCAGAGACATCGTCGGTCTCGTCGGCATGGAAATCGAGGTCGAGGCCATGCTTGATTGCCTGCGCAAACACCTGGTCGAGCAGTTCTTCGAGGTCCGGCACCATATAGGTGACGACGCCGAGCACGCCCTTGGCGGCAGCCACCCGCTTGGCCAGCCTCTCAAACCATTTCCTGTCGCGCACGCCTTCGATGCCGAGCAGGCAGGCCGCCTGCAGCTCGATGCGGCCGCGCCATTTCTCCCGCATCGTCTCGAACACCGGCCAGGAGATCTCTTCCTGCGGCGCGACGCTGTCGAGATGCGTGCGCAGCGCCCTGGTGCCGTGCGCGTAGGCGCAGCGCAGCGAAAAATCCATGCGGCGGGCAACGTCGGCGGCGCTCCAGCGCGCCGCGCGGTCGGCGCCCGTTGCGTTCAGCGCGCCCATGAAGGTGCCGTCCGGGTTGGGCTTTCGAGGCCAGATATGGCCCTTGTCGATATGGGTGTGGCAATCGACGAAGCACGGCAGCACGATGCGGCCGCCGAGATCGAGGGCGTCCGCCGGTGCGTTGGATCGATGCGCCGCAATGCTGGAAATCCTGCCGTCGGCGACCGCGATATCTGCGAGTGCAAAACCGTCGGCGTCGGAAGGAGCGGCAAGGCCGGGCGTCAGGGAGGCGTGAAGCCGAACCTTGGCGAGATGGTAGGAACCAGAAGCTGGTATCAAGGCGTACCCCCCTCTGTCCTGCCCTCTTTACCACTACTTGGCATCTCCCCCTCAAGGGGGGAGATTGGCAGCCTCGCCCATGGCGCTCGTCTTGCAACGTTGGCGATTAGCGAAATCCTGGATAGCATCCAATCTCCCCCCTTGAGGGGGAGATGTCCGGCAGGACAGAGGAGGGTGCTGGCGCTGCCCACCATCACCGCTCCTGCCTCAGCGCGCTCTCGTGCCAGCGCCGCAAAATAAGATGCGAAATCAGCGACAGCACCAGGAAGATCAGGATGCCGGTGAGCGAGATCAGGATCAGCGCCGCGAACAGTCTTGGTGCGTTGAGCCTGTAGCCGGCCTCGATGATGCGCGAGGCGAGGCCGGACGACTGGCCGGTGGCGCCGGCGACGAACTCGGCCACCACCGCGCCGATCAGCGACAGGCCGCCGGCGATCTTCAGCCCGCCGAGGAAATAAGGCATCGCCGCCGGCAGCCGCAGATAGCGCAATTGCTGCCAGCGGGTCGCACCGTTGAGCTTGAACATGTCGCGCAAATTGCGGTCGACGGAATTGAGGCCGAGCGTGGTGTTGGAGAGGATCGGGAAGAAGGCGACGATCCAGGCGCAAAGCAAAAGCTTCGTCGTCTGGTTGTCGACATAGATATTGATCAGCGGAAAGATCGCGACGATCGGCGTCACCTGCAGCACGATGGCGAAGGGAAAGAACGACATCTCCACCCATTTCGACTGAGCGAACAGCACTGCCAGCCCGACACCGCCGACCACGGCGAGAAGCAGGCTCAAGAAGGTGATCCTGAGTGTCACCAGCAGCGAGGAGAACAGCAGCCCGGCATCGTCGTGCAGCGTTTGCAGCACCACGCCGGGGCGCGGCAGGATGTATTTCGGAATGTCGTTCCAGACACAAATGCGGTCCCACAGCCAGATGGCCAGGATCATGATCGCCAGCGGCAGCAGCCATCTGCCGATGCGCTCGAAGCGCTCCTGGCGGACGCGGCGCGCCTCCTCCGGGTCGAGCGCCGGGATCTGTTCTTCAATGGCCGTCATGATGCGGTCCGGCAGTTGAGTTGATGGCGCCGATCAGCACGTCGGATGCCTGGCGGCAGAGCGCGGCATAGTCGGGCGAGGTGCGAAACGCCTCGTCGCGCGGATAGGATGCATCGACGGCAAGCTCGGCAAACACCCGGCCCGGCCGCGCCGCCATGACGACGATCCGGTTGGAGAGGAATACGCTTTCGAAGACGCTGTGGGTGACGAAAACGACGGTAAAACGCTCATCCTGCCATAGCTCGAGAAGGTCGTTGTTGAGCTTGAAGCGGGTGATCTCGTCGAGTGCGGCGAACGGCTCGTCCATCAACAGAATGCGCGGCTTGGTTACCATGGCGCGGGCGATAGAGACGCGCATCTTCATGCCGCCCGACAGTTCGCGCGGCACCGCCTTCTCGAAGCCGGTCAGGTGAACCCGCGCCAGCATCTCCATCACCGCCGGCGCCGCCTTGGCACGCGACACGCCCTTCAGCCGCAGCGGCAGCCAGACATTGTCGAAGACGTCGGCCCAGGGCAGCAGCGTCGGCTCCTGGAAGACGAAGCCGATATTTGAACGGTCGCCGATATTCAACCGCTCGAGGGCGCCGCTGCCGCGCCAGTCGAGCACGCCCGAGGTCGGCGTCGACAGGCCGGCAATCAGCCGCAGCGCCGTCGATTTGCCGCAGCCCGACGGCCCGAGCAGGCTGAGGAAATCGCCTTCCCGGATCGTCAGCTCGACATTGCTGAGCGCGGTGACGCCGTTGGAAAACACCTTGCCGACACCGCGCAGCGCCAACAGCGTCGGCCCTGGTATACTTCCTGGCTGTTGCGCCACTTTCTCCAGCTTCACGGCCTACTTCTTCAGGTCGAGCCCGACGCTCTTGTTGACGAAGGCCAGCGTGTAGGCCTTCTTGATGTCGATGCCCGCCGGCGTGACCTTGGCCTTGACCATCTTGTCATAGAAACTCTGGATGCGCGCATCGGTCATGGCGCCGATGCCGAGCTTTTCGCTGTCGCCGGAATCGACCACGCCGAACTTCTTTAGCTGCTCGATCGAGAAGGCGATCTGCTCATCCGTCATGTCCGGATTTTCCTTCTTGATCATCTCGTTGGCGGCCTTGTTGTCGCCGTAGAGATAATTGTACCAGCCTTTGGCCGAGCCATCGACGAAGCACTGGACCACCTCGGGCCGCTTGTCGACCGTCTCCTGCATGGTCTCGACCGTCGTTGCATATGTGTCCCAGCCATAGTCGGCCAGCAGGAACTGGTTCGGCGTGAAACCGCCCTGCTTCTGGACGGCGAATGGCTCCGAGGTGACGTAACCCTGCTGGATCGACTTCTTGTTGGCGATGAACGGCGCCGGATTGAAGGTGTAGGGCGCGCGCTTGGCGGCGTCGAAGCCGAGGTCGGTGACCATCCACTGGAAGAAGGTCTGCGCACCTTCATCGCCAAGGATGTACTGCTCGGCGTTCTTCAGGTCTTCCCATTTGTCCAGCCCCTGCCCGGGATGGGACATGATGACCTGCGGGTCCTTCTGGAAGTCGGCCGCCACGACGCGCATCGGTATGCCTTGCTGCACGGCATCGAAGGCCGACAGCAGATTGCCGCCCATGTAAAAATCGATCTTGCCGGCCAGCAGCAGCGGCCGGCCGCTGACCTGTGGGCCGCCCTGCATGATCGTCACGTCGATGCCGCAGGCCGCATAGGTGCCGTCCGCCACGGCCTGGTAGTAACCCCCATGCTCCGGCTCAGCCAGCCAGTTGGTGCCGAAGGTGACTTTTTCGTTCGCTGCCGCGGCAAGCGTGCCTGCGCCAAGCAGCACGATCACGCCCGCCGAAATCTTGAGTTTTCCGTACATCCACACCACCCTTTGTTCGCTCCGGCGCGTCACGCGCCGGGCTCGACACCATTGTTTCAAGAAGCAAGACACATGCCACCGGCGCGTTGCGCCGGGACCGCCCGCTTGTGCAATGCCCGCCTGAGCAATGGCGGCGCGAAGGCCGGACGGGTCATGCTGTACGAAAGGCATCGTGCCTATTTTTTGATCGCCTGTCCACAATCGCCCTCGTGACATGCACCGCCATCTTGATGCCCGCATCGATCCCGCTTTAGGCTGCCGTGAACGGAGATTGCCATGTTCAAATTTCTCACGCCGAAGTCGATCAAGCCGCCCTTCGCCCGCTACAGCCATGGCGTCGAACTGCCGCCCGGCAAGCGGCTGGTGCTGTGTTCGGGCCAGGTCGCAATCACCCCGGACGACCAGATCCCCGAGGAGGCCGCCGCACAGGCCGAGCTTTGTTTCCGGAACATATCGGCGATTCTCGGCGAGGCCGGGCTCGGCCTGTCCGACATCGTCCGCATCAACACCTATGTCACCGACCGCGCCTTCCTGCGCCCCTATATGGAGGTTCGCGACCGGCTGTTCGCCAGCCCGGCGCCGGCCTCGACGCTGATGATCGTGTCCGGTTTTGCCCGGCCGGAATTCAAGGTCGAGATCGAGGTCATTGCGGCGGGATGATCGACAGCCGATCGTTCCCGCGTTAGGTCTGGGCTTGTCGGTTCAAGAGGCATGACATGACCGCTGCAAAAAAACGCGTATGGTGGGGTGACTACCGGACCACCGAATACGCGACCGTCGATCCTGAGGCGACCATTGCCGTTCTGCCGCTGGCGGCGATCGAGCAGCACGGGCCGCATCTGCCGGTCTCGACCGACACCTCGATCATGAACGGCATGCTCGACACGGTGATCGCGCGCCTGCCCGGCGATCTCGACATCCGCATCCTGCCGGTCCAGGCGGTAGGCAAGTCGAACGAGCATTTGCATGCGCCCGGCACCCTCACTTTGCCGGCGACGACCTTGGTCGAGGCGTGGACCGAACTTGGCCTGTCGGTCGCGCGCGCCGGCGTCCGAAAACTGATTGTCGTCAACTCGCATGGCGGCAATGAGGAGATCATGGGCATTATCACCCGCGAATTGCGCGTGCGGGCAAAAATGCTGGCGGTAAAGACCAGCTGGCAGCGTTTTGGCCGGCCGGCCGGCATGTACACCGAGATCGAGGACCGCCACGGCATTCATGGCGGCGACGTCGAGACCTCGCTGATGCTGCACTTCCGGCCCGACCTCGTCGATATGGGGAAGGCCGACAATTTCGTGTCCAAGGTCGCCCGCGCCGAAAAGGAATTTTCGCTGCTGCGCCACACCGGAACGCACGCCTTCGCCTGGATCGCCAGCGATCTCAACCCGAATGGCGTGGTCGGCGACGCCAGCATTGCCACCGCCGAAAAAGGCCGGCTGACCGCCGAACATCAGGCCGACGGCTTCATCGGCCTGCTGAGGGACGTGAGCAAGGCAAAGCTGGCGGATTGGTTGGCGTAGGTGTTTGATCCCACCAGCTCAGGCCTCGCTCACGAGGGGCGATCCCATTCGCGCGCGAGGATCCTCACTTCACCTCTTGAAGCGGCGACACCGTGTAGATTTCGTCCAGTATCTTCACCATCAAGGTGTTGGCAGTCGCCTGGCCGTCGAGCGCGAGAGTCAGGTTGGTCCATATGACCAGGGTGACGTCATTGGCCGGATCGTAGCCCATGAAGGACTGGTAACCGGGCATCTCGCCTTCGTGATAGTAGATTTCGTTAGGCCCGAAGGTCAGCGTTAGGATGCCATAGCCATATTTTTGCATGGCGGGTTCGCCAGGCTCCGGCGCCTCAGGGCTTGCAAGCCACTGCCGCTGGAAGTCGGCATTGAAGAGCTTGCCCCCGACCAGCGCGCGCATCCAGGTCGCGAGGTCATCCGCGGTGGAGATGACTCCGCCAGCCGCAAAGTAGGCGGACGGGTTCTGCCATGTGTCGTCGTTGGGCTTGAGCGTTCCCGCCCTGGCCGCAGCCTGGAGGTCGTCCGGATAGGGCACATCAGCCAGGGCGTATGAAGTACTGCCGTAGAGATAGCCGTTTGAGTATGGCTCGGGGATGGCGTTCGACGTGCTCGGCGGCAACGCGGTGTTCTTCATGCCGAGCGGCCCGAACAGGCGGTCCCGGAAGATGGTCGAGAGCGGCTTGCCGTCGATCTTCTCGGCAACAAGGCCGAGCAGATAGTAGTTGGTGTTGTTGTACTCGAATTCGGCACCCGGCGCGAAGTCCGGCGGCCGTTTGAACGCCATGCCGAGTACTTCATCAGCGGTCCATACCCTGTAAGGATACTTGTCCAGGCTTTCGGCAAGTTCCGGCGCATTGGTGAAGTTAGGGAGGCCGCTCCGCATTGTTATGAGCTGCCGAATGGTTATCTCGTCGCCGTTGGGAACGCGCTGGACGTATTTCGAGATCAGATCGGCGAAGCTCAGTTTCCCTTCCTGCACCAGTTGCACGATGACAGCGGCGGTCATCGTCTTGGTGTTCGAGGCCGCACGGAAGTGGGTATCGGCGCGCGGCGGGTTCGTGGCACCCAGTTCAGTCGTACCGTAGCCGAAGACGAGGTTGCCCCGCGGAGTCTTGAGCAAAACCATGGCACCGGGCAGCATAAGTTCCTTGGCCAAACCCTCGACAGTGGCTTGGAGCGCTGCCAGGTCGATCGACTTGAGAGCCGGCATGGACGCGGCCATGGCGCTGCCTGTCGCGCAGACCACGCCAACAACCATGGCCAAAATTCTCCCGATCATCATTCGCCCCTTGGCCGTGTGCTAGAACTCCTGCGCACTTTTCCTGGAATTTGTTTTTAGGCTCAGATTTTCAATTCGAACGGCGTGCCTTCGAAAGCATCCGCGCCGCGCCCGATCGCCTGGATCGCTTCGATCATCCGGCCTCTGCGATCGAGCAGTGCGTCGGCAATTGCGATCAGCCGAGGATTGGGTGTCGCCGTGGGCGACAGCGCGCGCAGCGTCTCGGCCAACTCGGCCTCGTCGCGCTTCGGCGCCAGCGCTGCCGCGATGATGTAGGCCGAGGCGGTCGAGCGGCTGATGCCGGCATAGCAATGCACCACCAGCGGCCGCGAGCGATTCCATTGCCGTGCGAAATCGAGCAGGTTCAGAACATGCTCCTCGCCCGGCATCGTCATGCCCTCTTGCGCCACCGCAATGTCATGCATGACCAGATGCAGATGGTTTTCCCTGGTGATCGAGGCCGGTCGCATCACCTCCGTTCCGGCGGCAAGCAGCGAAAGCAGCCGGCCGGCCCCGGTCTTCGTTACCGTTTCCTCGACTTTGGACAGCGAGCAGACATGGATCATTGGATCGTTTCTCCCTTGGCATCATCGTCGCGCCGCGAGGCCCAGCCGGCAAGTGCGGATTCGAGCCGCCGCCATTCTTCGTCGGCTCCCGGCAGGCCGGCGCGCAGCACATCCGGACGATCGGCGAAATGCCGAAGCAGGATGCCGCGCTGGCCAAGCGCCGAAAACAGGCCGGCAGCGTTCGCCAGCCTGATATAGCGGAACAGCGCGGTGCCACCGGCGACAGGCACGCCGAAGCGGCCGAACAGCGTATCGAGCCGTGCGGCATCCTCGGCCAGACGGCGCCGCATCCCGGCCTGCCAGCCGGTATCGGCAAGCGCCCTTATGCCATATTCGAGCGCCGGCCCGGCAACCGCCCATGGCCCGAATTGCGCCTCCAGCCGCTCGACCGTCAGCGCATCGGCCAGTGCAAAGCCAAGCCGCAGGCCGGCCAGGCCGAAGAACTTGCCGAACGAACGCAGCACGACGATGCCGCCCTGGTCGACGTCGCCGGCCAGGCTTTCGCTGCGCGGGCCGACATCCATGAAAGCCTCGTCGACCACCAGCAGCCCACCTCTGGCTCGTAATGTCCCGGCAAGTCGAAGCAATCTTTCGCGCTCGACGACACGCCCGTCCGGGTTGTTGGGGTTGACGACGACGGCAAGGTCGGCCGCCGCCAGGGCTTCGAAATCATCGACTTCAGCCGCCGCATGGCCGGCGATCGCCGCTGCCCGCCGATGCTCGGCATAAGTCGGCCCGAGCACCAGCGCCGTGCCCGGGCTGACCAGGGAAGCGACGCGCGGCAACAAGATCTGCGTGCCGGGCGCCGCTGCGACATTCGCCGCCGACGGGGCGCCATAGGCGCTTGCCGCGCGTTCAGCCAAGTCGCGGCCGCGCGCTGTTTCCGGCAATCGCGACAGGGCGGTGGCGGGCAAATCGAAAAGCGGGTAGGAGTGCGGATTAATCCCGGTCGAGAGGTCGACGAAAGGCAGCGGCGCGTGAGGGAAAAGCGCCCTCGCCCGGCCAAGGCTTCCGCCGTGGTCCACTGCCGCCGTCACTCCATCAAGAGCCTTCATGCCGATCCTGATCACTTTCCTGTCGCTGGCCATCGAACTTGTACTCGGCTACCCGGCCCGGCTCTTCGATGCCATTGGCCATCCCGTCACCTGGTTCGGCAGGCTGATATCCTTTCTCGACCGCAGGCTCAACCGCGCCACTGATTCCGACGCCCACCGTCGCGGCTGGGGCGTCGTCACGCTGCTGGTGATCGTGCTGGTGCCGGCCGCCCTCGCCCTCTGGCTCGAAACCTTGCTTTGGAGCATTCCCCTCGGCTTGTTGGTTACCGCAATCCTGGCGACGTCGCTGCTGTCGCAGAAGAGCCTGGCCGAGCATGTCGAAGCGGTCGCCGACGCCCTCGACAGCGGCGGACTGGACATGGGCCGCATTGCCGTCTCGCGGATCGTCGGTCGCGACCCGGAAAAGCTCGACAGGGCCGCTGTCTGCCGCGCCGCGATCGAAAGCCTGGCCGAGAATTTCTCCGACGGCGTCGTCGCTCCGGCCTTCTGGCTCGGTATCGGCGGGCTCGCCGGCGGCGTCGCCTACAAGGCCGCCAACACCGCCGATTCGATGATCGGCCATCGCACCCCGCGCCACGAAGCCTTCGGCTGGGCGGCTGCGCGCTTCGACGATTGGATCAATCTGCCGGCGTCGCGGCTGACGGCGCTGCTGATCGTACTCGCCGCTTTTCTGGTCAAGGGCGCCGACGCCAACGGCGCCTGGCACGCCGTGCGGCGCGATGCGAAAAAACACCGCTCGCCCAATGCCGGCTGGCCGGAAGCAGCGATGGCCGGCGCGCTCGGCCTGGCGCTCGCCGGCCCCCGTTCCTATGACGGCGTCATGGTCGAAGACGCATTGATGGGCGAAGGCGGCCGGCGCGATGATGTCGAGAGCACCGACATCCGACGGGCGCTGAAACTCTACCGGACTGCCGATTTTCTGCTGATCGCGCTGTTCGGCGTGGTCGCGGTGGTTGTTATCTTGGCGTGATCTGCGCTCGAGATCGAGCGGAAACAAAAAACCCGCCAAGCGACGGGTCGTTGGAGCCAATTAGCACCATACCGAAATTAGTAGCATAGCTGCCGGCACAAAGCAAGAACAAAATAGGGCGCCTTCAGCCTTGAAGGTTCGCAGCTTAGTTCCAGCTTGGGTTCCTCGCCCCACGAAAGTGGGGAGAGGTGGCTCGGCGAAGCCGAGACGGAGAGGGGAACCGCGCTCTACGAAAGCCCCCTCTCCGGCCGCTTCGCGGCCACCTCTCCCCCGCTTCGCGGCGGGCGAGGAACCCAAATCTTGAGAGGTCGAGACACCGCGCCTCTGCCTCCCCAGCAACACCCCTCAGAACTCGATCCCCTGCTGCGCCTTCACGCCGGCGGAGAAGTGGTGCTTGGTCACGCCCATCTCGGTGACCAGATCGGCCGCCTCGACCAATACCGGTTTGGCGTTGCGGCCGGTGACGACGACATGCAGGCCTTCGCGACGCGCCTTCAGCGCCGCGACCACCTTTTCGAGATCGAGGTAGTCGTAGCGCAGCGCGATGTTCAGCTCGTCGAGCACCACGAGGCTGATCGACGGCTCGGCCATCAGCTCCAGCGCTTTCGCCCAGGCAGCCTCGGCCGCCGCGATGTCGCGCTTCAGGTCCTGTGTCTCCCAGGTAAAGCCCTCGCCCATGGCGTGCCAGACGACGCGATCGCCAAAACTAGCAAACGCGTCCTTCTCGCCGGTGTGCCACTTGCCCTTGATGAACTGGACGACGCCGACGCGCTTGCCATAGCCGAGCATCCTGAGCGCCAGCCCGAAGGCGGCCGTGGTCTTGCCCTTGCCCGGTCCGGTGTTGACGATCAGCAGCCCCTTCTCGACCGTCTTGGCCGCGACCTCGGCGTCCTGCACCGCCTTGCGCTTGGCCATCTTGGCGCGGTGGCGTTCTTCGTCCTTGGGATCGACAGTATCAGCCATGTCATTTCACCTTGAGCGGCAGCCCCGCCACCATCAAAAGCACGGTGCTGGCAACAGCCGCGACATCCTGATTCAACCGACCGGCGGCGTCGCGAAACCGTCTTGCCAGCGCATTGTCCGGCACGATGCCCTGGCCGACCTCGTTGGACACCACGAACCACGGCCCACGCGGCCGCGACAACACATCGGCCAGCCTCCGGCATTCGGCCTCGACATCATGGTCGGCCAGCATATGGTTGGTCAGCCACAGCGTCAGGCAGTCGATCAGCACCGGCTGGCCGTCAGGCAGCGCTCCGATCGCGCCGGCAAGGTCGAGCGGCGCATCGATGGTCGTCCAGCCGGCGCCGCGCCGCGAGCGGTGCAGCGCGATGCGCTGGCGCATCTCCTCGTCATAGGCTTGCGCGGTGGCAATATAGCTCCACGGCGCCGGACAGGCCGTTACCAGCCTCTCGGCATGCGCGCTCTTGCCGGAGCGCCCACCGCCGATGACCAGGGTCAGTGCCCCGGCAGCGCGGTCAGGCAAAGCTGTCGCGCAGGCTGGTCGCCGTGCCCGTGAAGCGTCCGCGCACCACGCCGACGACCGCGCCGAGCACCAGCCAGAACACCAGATTGGTCAGCGTCACCGCCACCAAGAACTGGTGGTGCAGGCCTTCCGGGATCGCCGTTTCGAAGCTATCGGGCTGCGGCGCGCCGACGATATGCGGCGCAACGATCAACGCCACGGCAAGAGCCACCAGCGGCAGCGATCTGCGGAAGACGATAAGGCCGAGACCGGCCGCTGTCGCCACCACTGTTGCCCACCACCATATCTGGCGTTGGACAAGGTCGGCCGCCGGCATCGCCGGCAGTTCCGGCGGCAGGCCGAGGCCCGGCGCCAGCGTGAACACGGCAAAGCCGGCAAGCCCCCAGAACACGCCCTGGCGCCAGTTGCCGATGCCGCCGGCGAATTCCGAAACCGCGACCAGGACCAGCGCGAAGCCGATGCCGGTGACGATATTGGCAACGACGCTGAAGGCGAAGCGTTCGAAACCGTCGGCCGGCGCCCAGCCTTCGCCTTCCGCCGGAGCCATTGCTTCAGCCGGTGCCGGCGCGGCGCTGCTCATAGCCGTCGTGCCCGCGGCGTTTTCGGCCGGTGCCGCAGGTGCCGCGGCATGGTCATGGCCGCCGCCGGCCTGTTCGTAGATTTCCGCCTTCAGGATGAGCGGCACCGTGGCATAGGCTTGCATGCAGGCGAGAGCCACGCCGGCCACAAGCCCTGCGATCGCCGCGATGAACACGACGTTGCGAAACAGTGTCATGATGTCAGCCCCTTGTCAGTGGCAGGGAAAGCCCATCGAATGGCGATAGTCGTGCGCGGCATTGTGGACCGCATCGATATGCGAGAAGCCGACAAAGCCCATGACGAAAATGCCGAGGAATGCAGCAAGCGCCAGCTGCATGAGACGCGACTGCGAGGAGGCGGAAGCGCCGAGCGAAACGGAAGCGGTATTCATGTCTTGTCCTTTCGCCCTCCACCCGAGGGCATAGAAGTCAGTTTCCTGTCGCCGGCAGGTCTCCTGGCTCGCGGATCAGCGCCCTTCCCCACCTTCCCGAAGGCGAACCTTCAGTGGCATATGGAGAGGACTACCGCACACAGTTGCGGGGGCAGCCGCGGCATTGGGCAAACAATTTCGCCCGCACCGCATTCCCTCTTGGTTCCAAACGGAACCGACGACATCAGCGACTATAGGCAGAATCGCCGCGCCCGGCAAACCAAATTCCGCCGGATCGTGTGGCGAATGCGCCGCCTCGCCAAGTTCGCAGACCGGCGCCGCGATTGACAATTTTCGCAGCCGGGTGTCGGCTGGCGGTGGGGAGGAAGCCGGCATGCAACCCAGCCCGAACAAGCGATCCCTACAACGGCCTGACGCGGCCCGAGCCGACGCTGCCGTCAAACAGCCTATTGGGACATCGCAGCCTATCAGCGCGATCTCGAGGCCATCTGGTATCGCAACTGGCTGCTCGTCTGCCGCGACGCGAAGCGCTCGCCGATCCGGCCGCGGATATCGACAACATTGTCGCCTTCGGTACCCAGGTGCTGGAGGAGGATGCTGATATCTGCGAGGTCAACCAGATGGGCCTGCGCTCGATGCGCCACAAGGCCGGCGTGCTGATGCCCGAGGAATACGACTTGCACCGCTTCCACAGCTGGGTGCGCGAGCGCCATGCGGCGCTCGCACATCAAAGCGATTTGGGCAGATAGCGCCAGGTGACGAAGCCGCAGGCCGCCGCCAGCAGGCCGAGTGTCGCGAAAACCGCGCCCAGGCCGAAGAACGCCAGCACGCCGGCCAAAAGCTTTCCGGCTCTGGCCTAAAGCAGCTCTGATGCCGACCGGCGCCAACACGACGCAAGGCCCTGCTTCTTTTGACGGTGGCATCCGTGATAGTCGTCTTGCCGGGGCTGAACCAAGACAGCGAGACCATGAGCATCGACACGCCGAGCGCAGCCGTTCAGGATCAACCGAAGTCGAAGCGCATCGCCGTTATCGACATTGCACGCGGCATCGCTTTGCTTGCCATGGCGAGCTATCATTTCACCTGGGACCTCGAATTCTTCGGCTACACCGATCCCGGCCTCACCGCCTTCGGCTGGTGGAAAATCTACGCGCGCTGCATCGCCTCGAGCTTCCTGTTCCTGGTCGGCATCAGCCTCTATCTCGCCCATGGCAAGAAAATCCGCTGGACCGGCTTCTGGAAGCGCTTCGCCACGGTTGCCGGCGCAGCGCTCGCAATATCGCTGGTCACCCGCATCGCCACGCCCGACGGCTTCATCTTCTTCGGCATATTGCACGAGATCGCGCTCGCCAGCCTGCTCGGCCTGGCGTTCCTGCGCCTGCCGGCGCTACTGACGCTTGCCGTGGCGGCCCTCGCCATTGCCGCGCCTTTCTACCTGCGATCTGAGCTTTTCGATCATCCGGCTTTGTGGTGGGTCGGCCTGTCGGCGACCAACCCGCGCTCCAACGACTACGTTCCACTGCTGCCCTGGTTCGGCGCCGTACTTGCCGGCATCGCGGTTACCAAGCTCGCCGCCACCTCCGGCGCGCTGACGCGGCTGTCGGCCTTGGCGCCTGGCCGCTGGGCAAATCCGCTGGTCTTCATCGGCCGGCACAGCCTTGCCTTCTATTTGATCCATCAGCCGGTGCTGATCGGCTCGGTCTGGCTGTTTTCGCAATTCACGCCGGCGCAGGCCGAAACCAGGGAGGTGCGTTTTCTGAAATCCTGCCAGATATCCTGCGAGCAGGCACGCGACACCGAGTTCTGCTCCAGCTATTGTGCCTGCATGCTGGACACTCTCCAGGGCGAAGCCTCGCTTGACCGGCTCTACAGCAACGACCAGTCCCCGGAGTGGAAGGCGCATATTGGCGAGCTCGCCGGCACCTGCACCGCCCAAACCGAGGCGGCGGAACCGGGAACGCGCTAATCGAGGGAGGACAATAATGAGCGACAGTCACCCGAAACCCGTGCAGCAAAATCCTGGGCAGCCGAAGCTGGGGCACATCCCATGGCCGCCGCTGATCTATGTCGCCGCCATCATCGTCAGCGTCGCGCTAGGGCTGTTCTACCCGCTGCCGTGGATCGGCGATCTTCTCGGCGACATCCTGTTCGCCGCCGGCCTTGTGGGGTTGGTGGCGGTTGCCGCGCTCTGGTTCACGGCAATCCGCACCATGATCCGCGCCAAGACGACGCTCAACCCGAACGGCGTGCCTGACCATCTGGTGACCACCGGACCCTTCGCCGTCAGCCGCAACCCGATCTACCTCGCCAACACGCTGCTGCTGGTCAGCCTCGCCTTTGTCACTGGGATCGCCTGGTTCCTGCCGCTGGCAGTCATCGCGGCGTTCCTGACGCAGAAGCTGACGATCGAGAGCGAGGAGAAGGTGCTGACGGCCAAATTCGGCAAGAAATACCGGGACTACGCCAAAAGGGTGCGGCGCTGGATTTGAGCCGGCGCTGACGCCACGCTCATGTGGTGACGCCGAGTTCCACCAGCCGCTCGACGCAGGATTCCTCGGCTTGGTCGAGCTCTGCCAGGGTCTCTTCGAGGTCGCGGCGTTTCTGGCGAAGATCCTCGCGCTTTTCCTCGATGCGCTTGATCATCAGCTTGAGCTGGCCTACCTCGCCGGGCGGCTCCCTGTACATCTGGATGATCTCGCGGATCTCGTTGATCGAGAAGCCGAGCCTTTTTCCCCGCATGATCTGGCGGATGAGATGACGGTCCGATGGGCGGAACAGCCGGGTGCGGCCGCGTCTTACCGGCTGCACCAGCCCTTCGTCCTCATAGAAGCGCAACGTCCGCGTCGACACGTCGAATTCGCGGGTCAGCTCCGTGATCGAATAATATTCCCGCATCGTCACTCCAATGCCCCCGGCCACGCCGCGAGTTCCAACTGGCCGGCGCCGCCGGTGCCCAGGCGCGTACCAGAATCGGCGGACAAGGCACCTTTCAAAGCCTCGCATGGCATTTACGTAAAAGTCAATTGAGGTGACGTTCAGCGCACGCCGAACCACCATGTGGCGAGCCCGAGAAAGGCAAAGAACCCGACGACATCGGTGACCGTGGTGACGAAAACCGCCGAAGCCACAGCCGGATCGATCTTGAAGCGGTCGAGCAGCAGCGGGATAAGGATGCCCGCCAGAGCCGCCACGAACATATTGATGATCATCGCAGCCGCAATGATGCCGCCGAGATTGCGATCGTGGAACCAGGCAGCAGCCACGAGGCCGATCAGGATGGCAAAAATGATGCCGTTGATGAAGCCCACCCCGATTTCGCGGCGGATGATGCGGCCGGCATTGTAGATGTCGAGGTCCCTGGTCGCCAGCGCCCGCACCGTGACCGTCATGGTCTGCGAGCCGGCATTGCCGCCCATGCCGGCGACGATCGGCATCAGCACCGCCAGCGCCACGATATGCTCGATGGTGCGGTCGAACAGGCCGATCACCGAGGCCGCCAGGAAAGCCGTCAAAAGATTGACCAGCAGCCAGGGCACGCGCGAGCGCGAGGTCGAAAAGATGCTGTCCGAGAGTTCTTCGTCGCCGACGCCGCCCATGCGCAGCAGATCTTCCTCGGCCTCCTGCTGGATGACGTCGACGACGTCGTCGATGGTCAGCACGCCGACCAGCCGCTCGTTCTCGTCGACGACGGCGGCGGACAGAAGATCGTATTGTTCGAATTCGCGTGCCGCCTCCTCCTGGTCCATGGTGGCCGGGATGGCATGCCTGGTCTCATGCATGACCTCTTCGACCTTGACCGAGCGCTTGGTACGCAGGATCTGGTCGAGGTCGATGGCGCCGAGCAGCTTGAAGCTCGGATCGATGACGAAGATCTGGCTGAAACGGTCGGGAAGATTGTTGTCCTCGCGCATGTAGTCGATGGTCTGGCCGATCGTCCAGAACGGCGGCACCGCGACGAACTCCGTCTGCATGCGGCGGCCGGCGGTCTCTTCGGGATAGTCAAGCGAACGCCGCAGCCTGATCCGCTCGGTGAACGGCAGCTGCGACAGGATCTCGTCCTGGTCCTCCTGGTCGAGGTCTTCGAGAATGTAGACCGCGTCGTCGGAATCGAGATCCTGCACCGCCTGGGCGATCTGCGCATTGGGCAGACTGTCGACTATGTCGCGGCGGATCGCCTCGTCAACCTCGGTCAGCGCGGAAAAATCGAAATCCTTGCCCAGCAATTCGACCAGCGCGCGTCGCTGTTCCGGGTGCAGGGCCTCGAGCAGGTGGCCGAGTTCCGACTGGTGCAGATCGTCGACTTCGCGCTTCAACGTCAGCGTATCGCGATCGGCGATCGCGGCACCGATCTGGGCGAGGAACGACGACAGGATGACGCCGTCCTCGTCATAGATGTCGGCGCGGCGCTCCTCGGCCGCCCTGGCGCCGGTCATCTGTTCGTCCTGGCCTTCCACCAGCGCCTCCCGCCATCGGATTTCCGGATAAGGTGCCTGTCAGGTCTAGACCATGATCCTGACAATCGGAATCGATTTTGCGAAAGGACCATGCACAACGACAAATTGCTACAGCGCCGTTCGCGCGTCCAAACGACGCGGCGCATACCGGATGGTAGGAGGAGAGGACGTTCTACAAACCTGCGGCGCTGCAAACCTTCGCGGCGGCAGGTAAAGGGCAGCGTATCTCCCCGCCCCCAACCAGATGGGCAGATCGACACTGATTCAAAACGGCGAGGCCGACAGTGCGAGGGCCTCGCTGGTATTGGACTGGAAGGCTTCCCGATCAGGCGGCGTGGCGCTTGGCCTCAGCCGCATAGCGGTCCAGGAGACCGCTCCAGCCACCCTCGGATTCGAAGGCCTCGCGCATCGCCTCTGCGGTTTCGCCCATGTTCTCCAGAAGCCTGTGCTCGAGTTCCACACGCGTCGCGTTCTCGCCGAGCGCGACAAAGCGGATCTCGACTTCGGTCAGCAATGCCGGATCGTAGCGCCAGCCGGCTCCAATGCGCCAGGCGAGCGTCAGCCTGGACGGCGGATCCCAGGCGAGAACCTCGCCCCAATCGCATTGTGACCCATCCTCGCCGATCTCGTACCAGCGGCCGCCGGCTTTCGGTTCGATCACCGCGGTCGTCAGGGCGGATTTGCCGATCGAATGCGAAGCCGGCCACCAGCGCCCGAATCCTGTGGTGAACACATCGAACGCCTTGTCGAGCGGCACCTCCACGGTCACCGACTTCCTGACCGGCGCGGGCTTGATCATGGTCGTCATTTCCTCTTCTCCTTGCTGTTGTCGACTTCCCGTTTGAAGGCGTCGAGCGCATCGCCCCACATGCGGTCGAGCCAGGCACGCATCTCGCCGAGCCCATGCGGGTCGAGATGATAGATGTTGCTGGCACCTTTCGGCTCTGCGCGGACCAGCCGGGCTTGCTTCAAAACCTTGAGGTGCTGCGATACCGCCGGCTGCGAGACCGGAAGCACTCGCGTCAGATCGATGACCGAGTGTGGCCGATCGGCGATGAGCTCGAACACCTTGCGGCGCGTCGGATCGGCCAAGGCCACCATTCCTGCATAATCATAAATCATGACTTATGATAAGCTAAAACTTATGATATGTCAAACAGGGAGCGGTGGCGGGCCCGTGTTCAAGCAACCGGCCGGCTCGGCCCCGAGGCTCCGGGGCAATTCCTTGACTCGGGGGCATGGACAGCGATGCGGATGCAAGACTGCTCAGGGAATCGATCCACCGCATGCGGGCCGGCCGGCAAATGTCGACCACCGGGGAAAAGTAAACCTGGCGGCAAGGTTTTTACCTTACCGGTGTATGTGTCTCTCCGGCGAAACGTTAAGAACAGGTAAATTGGTTTGGCCCTAACCACGGAAGCCTCTCGCTACAGGCCCTCCGCCATATGGCAATTGCGCCTCTCCTTGTTCATGGCGACATACGTTTTAGGCGCATCTGCATTATATCCAGAAATATTCTATACGTCCGCCTTAATCTATTCTCACAAGTTTCTTGTTGGCATTCCGGTGTTGTTTATCGGTGGCGTCTGCTGTGCCGCGCTAATCCATGGCCGGCGGCAACCGGTTCGCTACGCACTGGATTTGGTTCAAGGGCGCTGGCGCGGTTGTCTGCTGGTGCTGCTGTTCTTCTTTGCCAGCTTGACCGCGTTCTCTACCTACAAGATCGCCATCCCGTCCGTCGTCCCATACTATGCCGACAACTGGTTGGCCGACGCTGATGAATGGCTGCACGGGATGCCGCCATGGGAGATCGTCCATAAGCTCGACAGCAACAATTGGTCGTTCGTCGTCTTCAACAGCTATGAAGTCATTTGGTTTTACCAGTGGTTCGGCGCCATCCTTTTCGTGTCGCTCTGGTCCGACGAGATTGCCCGCATCCGCTATCTCTGCGCAGCAGCGCTGACGTTGTCCGTCCTCGGAACGGTCTTGGCCCTGGCGCTGGCATCGGTCGGACCGGTTTACTACCACCACTTTGTCGGCGTGGATCGCTTCCACGGATTGAATGCGGCCTTGGACAGGCTGGACCATAGTTACATGGTGCGGGAACCCGCGGCATATCTCCTGATGGCTTACCAAAGCGGCCGGCCAAGTCTTGGCGGCGGCATCTCGGCCATGCCAAGCATGCATGTCGCCTTTGCCGCATTGAACGCCTATTTGCTGTCATCGATCAATCGCTGGCTTGGCGTTCTGGGTTGGACCTTTGCAGCCCTGATCCTGTACGGATCGGTGTTCACTGGCTGGCACTATGCCGTGGACGGCTACGCATCGATCGTTGTTGTGTCGGTGATTTGGTGGGCGACCGGACGCCTGGTGCGCGAATAGTTATGTGCGCTTGTCGATAGATGGCCATGCCTGCCGATGGCCACTTCGCATAAGCCAAACTCGCGACCGCAATCAGACAAAAGCACGTGCCCCGACAAGGACGCTCCCTGCCGTGCTCGAATTCAACGGGCAAGAGATTCCGCTTTCGAATTTGATGGTGCGGTCGAGATGCAGCGCCGCAACGCCTCCCGCGTTGATTTAAGCCATTTTTCTACGATTCCGTGGCGACCTGTATTGAGGATGGTTCGGCAGCGGCAAAGCATGTAGTTCCAGCCAGCCACCATCGGCAGGCAGCTGGCAGCCTTGCCATCACATCCTCCTCTGACGAACACCTAGTACGGTCAACCCTTAGCTGCCGCGCCGCGCCGCTCGAGCGCGGTCTTGCGGATGGTTTCTGCGATCTCCGGGCTGCTGCTGCACAGCATCTGGAAATCCGCCGAGTGTAGCGACAGGAGTGAGACCACCGTTGTGGCGCTGACGGTCGCCGAGCGCGGTTCGCCGGTGATCAGCGCCATCTCGCCGAAGAAGGCGCCAGGGCCCAGATCCACTGGGTTCGGCGTCGCGACGCTGACGCGCCCCTCCACGACGAAGAACATCTGGTCACCGGTCTCGCCATTGCGGCAGATCACAGCGCCCGCCGGCACGATGCGAGGTCGTAATGCGCGCACGATCTCGACTAGTGTGGCCGGGCCGAGCTTCTGAAACAACGGCACGGCGGCGACCAATTGCCAATTGCGGACGAAATCCTCGCGACGGACTTCTTGATAAAAGCCGGTGGCAAGAATGCCAGCCCAGAGCGCGAAGATGCCGATGCCACTCATCATGACCGCCCCGGCAAGGACGCGGCCGGCGAAGCTTTCCGGAATAGCGTCGCCATAGCCGGTGGTGGACAGCGTGACCACCGCCCACCACATTGCCTGGGGGATGCTGCCGAACTGTTGCGGTTGGACGTCGCGCTCGATGACATAGGCTGCGAGCGCAAAACCGAAAAGAACGATGCCGAAGACGGTGGCGACGCCGATCAGGTTGCGCGCTTCGTTGGTCAGGATTCTGCCCAGCAGCGGGAAGAAAGTTGAATCGCGCAGCGGTTTCAGCAGCCAGACAGCACAGTAGAGGCTCCGGTCGGGCGTGCCGACGAGCAGAAATGCGGCTAGTGGAACCAAAACCGCGAGCACATCAATGGCGATTGCCGGCGTCCTGTCCCGAACGTCTCCCGCCCGGCGCTTGAGCAGTTTCTCGGCCAATTCCAGGAGATAGACGCCCCAAATGACCGCGAGCACGGCAGCCAAAGCCAGTCTGCTTCGTCCGGACAGGTCCGGTATCGTGAGCGTAGCCACCGCCACAAGCCCAGTCGCAGCCAGCACCGCGTTGAGCAGCGCGTAAATTCTTAAGAAAGGCAGTACCGACATTCTATGCCCACGAGCGGATACTACCCTCCAGAATAGGAGCCTTCAAGGCAAGCGCAAAGGTGGTAGTGGGTCAGTTTGAAATCGACCCCTCTTAATTTTCAACCACCATACCTTCGTCGTCGCTATAGATGAAAAATTCAACCACTTTTGGGAAGCGCTCTCGATCAATAGAAATGCCCATAAAACCGTCGCCCCTCAGGTGTAGGGTGACTTCCCTCTCTGTGATGGAAACCCGCTCGATGAGTTTCTCATGCGCTTCCGGTAGGCGCGCGATAACCTCTGTATTTACGGCAAATCCGGCCCCATCAGAAAGTATGATGCTAATGCAGTAGCCGGGATCGCCGCTCTCGATGCTCTTAATCGACTTGCCAACTAGCCTCTCAGCAAAGGTCCTCATGGCTCCGCTCGTTTTTTATATAAGCCGCGCACCATTGGTTTTTCAGCTTCCTTAGCTTCGATCAGCGCAACGATGTTTGCGATCTCCCAAAGCTTGCCGGTCACGCCAGCGGCCATTGCCGGGGTCACGCGTAGTGAAGCATGGATACGCACAAAATTGTAGTACATGAAGTGCAAAGCGACCGCGTTTGCGTGAGCTTCAACCTTCTTGGAAAAGCCATTAGTCAGACGCGTGAAGCGGCGCATATGCATCCGCATCGTGAGGTTCTGGCCCTCTGCAAATGACGTGCTGATGTGCTTGATGTCTGGGTTGCCTTCGATCCGCTCTTTCCGCGCACCAGTGCATTCGGCGGGGCTATAGCGGCCCTTGGCGCTGTCCAGCGAGGTGCCATAGAGCTTGATCAGCATGGCGTAGTCGATGTCGCCGCCGAAGGCACCTTCAACAGCCTCTAGATAAGCCCTATGGCCGTCGCTGGTTCCGCTTTCGAATTTGATGGTGCGGTCGAGATGCAACACTGCACCGGTTCCCATGTTGATTTTAAAGCGTTTTTTCCGGGATTTCGTAGCGGTTTGTATCACAGTTTGTATCTCAAGTTGTATCGCTCAATGCGGAACCGATTTCGGCCTCTTGATAGCTCAATTTCGAAGCTTGCCGTATCGCCCACACGCTAAGGGTGACACATGCGAGGCCAGTCTCAACGAAACCTATCCCCACGCGGGGTCCCGTAGTCATCGGAACCCGGTCCCTCGCCGTTTCTTCAGAGCTTTCGCGTGAAGGTCAGTGACGGCCGCACGGGCGATAATTCTGTGTTGCAGTGGACGATCAATCAAAGGCGCTCCCAATGGCATCCCTCAGATCAGCCGAGGGGCTCTTGGGTGTCTAAAAAATACCTCTCCTACGCTCACGGCTCCTAAAAATTTCCCTGTGGATATTCCCACTATGATGATGCGGTGTCGTATTCGCTTGGCTGTGGCTGAGTAGAAGTAAGCAACTTGGGCTCGGGGGAATCATGAACAAGTTGCTTGTTGGTGCGGCATTGCTTGCCGCCGGCGTCTTTGGCGTCGATACATATTTTGTTTCCTATATTAGAAGCTCCGTAGGGATGGCGGCTTTTGCGCAGGAGGCGCAAGCGACTTCGCCAGATGCTGGCGCGAGCGGCGGCTTCGGCAATAGCGGGGCCGCTATGGGCAGCGGCGGCTCATCGGATCAGCCGAGTGCGGGGGATGAGCCCGCTTCCGGTAGCGCACCGGTGACCGAGAGTCCGGACGCGGCGGCCACGGTCGGCACCGAACCGGCCGCGGTCGGCACGACAGATCAGTCGACCGACACGGAAGCTGCACCCGAGGAGCCGGCCGCGGCGGCTGCCGCCGCGACGGCGATCACGACCACCACAAGCGGCGATGCCGAGGCGATCGCAAGCTGATCTACGACCAGGCGCCGTTCTCCAGCGCCTCACGTCTGACCGCCGTCAGCCGCTACGGCACCGATGCCACCATCGCTGCCGACGGCAGCATCACCGGCGGCACCGCAAAGCCGCCTCCGGTGCGACGATGAAGCGGAACTGATGCCGGTCGCCGCGGCCGCGCTCGACGAAGGCCTTGCCGTCGGCCTCGTCCTCGAAGGCCGAGTACACCTTTCCCTTCTCGCCGTCCCTGGTGACGCCGTCGCGCTGGAGATAGCGCAGATGCGCATCGACGGCCTTGCTGGTCGTCACGAACTTTTGGCCGCGCCCGCTCGCCTTCCCTCGCCCCGGCAGCTTGACGACGCGTGCCTTCACCACGACGCGGCGCGAGCGAAACCGGACCCCGCTCTCGTCCTGCCGCCAGCCGCCGCTGGCCTTTGGCAAATCTGCCGCCAGCTTGCCGCCTCGGCCGCGCGCGTTGAATCGGCCACTCCCCTTCCCGGCACGGCTGCTTGCGCCGATGCGATTGGGATTGCCGCCTTGCTTGCGGATGGCGATCTCGACCTGGCGCACAAAGGGCAGCGTGCGCGCATTGACCGGCGCGCTGCTGCGCTGCATCCGGCCAGTGCGAACCTGGAATTTGTCGCTGTCACGATCTGCCATGACGACAGCATCGGGAGATGGATTTGGTGCTTCAAGATGGCCGGAGCGCAGAGCGTGCTACGGCGCGCAAAGACTTGCTGCGGCGAAGAATGGCGGATCGCACATCGCTGCGGCACCTAAACTTTCCTGTTCAGATCAGTGGGATAACGGACCAACCAGCACCCTTCGCACCTCGCGCCGTGCCGCTCGGTGTCCGCACGCGCCGGAAAAAACAATGTGCAGACAGACGCTTACGAGCGAAGCGAGGGCGAGCGCCAGCTCGCTTTATCTTGCCGTCCCTCCCGTCCCGCCCCCTCCTGAAACAACCCTCCCACCGCAATTCCCGCAACGCAACAAGCCGAAATGCATTCGACCAGGAATGCCACTGTCAACGTGATGCTGTAGAAGGGCGCTGGACAAACAGGCTATCTGCGGCGGGTCTCGCAGCCGGACACACAAGCTATCCGGCCGAGGCTCGACCGCAGTTAAGTCAACTACGGCAACGTTCGTCGGCGACCGACTGTTGGGCGAACGAATCGCCGCGAACACTGCCTCTGCCGCAACATTCGCGTCAACGGTCGCTACGCATTGCAACGTCATTCCGGATATCGCCCGTGCGCGAAAACCGGCGAATGGAGGACGCTCGCCTCGCCCGCTCCCTGCCGAGAGCGCGTCGGAATGGAAACCGCACCATTGATCAGCGATGCGCGCAGCTTCCCGGAAACCATGGATCAGCGGATAAGATCGTGCTGCTGGAGCGCGCCCGCCATTCACCATGCGTGGGAGGTTCCGCGCAAATAGCCGACGCCGGGGTGAGCCAAGCATGCAGACATCATTGTCATGGTGCTGCGGACGACAGTGCATGCACCCCTATCCTGACGCACAGGCAGTCTGCCGCCGTGCTCGCTTCAAGGGCAAGGCTTCGTCGGCCGACCTGCTTGCCGCAAATTGCGTCGCGATGAGCGTCCGCAGCCATTGGCAAGCGTCCCGCCGCCCTTGACCTTCGCTACGCACGCCAGCCGCCTGACGGGAGATCGGGTCGGAGTGTTTAACCAGCGCCCGAGTTGACGCGAAAGGCTCGCTGAGGCGCAATAGGAGCATCCGATCAGCCTCGCTCGTCGCGCTCCGAGAGCCGGCTCCAGTGCAGGCCCTAAGCACTTTTCTCGGCATCGGATTGGAACAGAGTTGCGCGGATCGGGTTGCACGAAGGATGAATCGTCGATGCATACGGAGAGAGGGCGACAGCCTTCTCGCCGGTGCGATCCCACGCCGCACCGATCTCCATGTCTTTGTAGAGAACGCGGTGGTCTGGCATATTTTGGCATTCGATTTCTCGGCGGGCAGGATGGCAAGCTTCCCGTCGAGCGCCAGGGTTGAGATGTTGCCGAAGAAGCCGTCGTCGTTGCAGGTGAAGGTTCCGATCTGGGCCATTCCGTTGCACCTTTCATAAGCGTTGACGAAGTTTACTGCGAGCCGTCACGGCTCGCCGGAGAGCGTTGTGAACAACCCCAATGGCAGTTAAGTCGCCGGTGAGGAAGGCGCGCAAGGCACCTGCCAAAGTGTAACGTGCCGCATCTGACAGAGGTGCCAAGCAGTGGCGAACCTGAATATGGCGAAGCTCCGCCTTGCGGCTGGGCTTCGTGTTATAGGTCGGATCACTCTGCGGCGCGGCGAGACCCGATGAGCGAGAACGCGCCCTCGGTGTCGGTCTCGACCGGGCTCGCAGATATCGGAGCGGAGAAGCTTGGATCGTCGAGCTTGACGGGGTAGTCGCGTCCCTCGCTCGAGGTCTTCTTCTATGCTGCCCCGAACTCGGTGTTATGCAGTGCGCCACGTAAGTTCGATGCGGAGTGAGGTGCCTTTGGCCCTTTTGGCCGATCCAATAACTCGATCCTTGTCTGGCACTTGCTTCTCCTCGCCCGGTGAAATCGAAATTTGTCCGGGACAATGGAACCGTGGACCCGAATGGCGCTGTCTTTCTTGATTGCCGTCAAATGTGGAACATCGACGTAGTGCATTGCGGATCGGCCCCCCAGGCCCGCCGGAGAGCACTGGTGCATGGAGGGGCCGTTGGTGCATGTAAATTCACCAGCTCATGTCGGCTGTCTCGACCCGGCGGTTCAGGTCACCTGAACAGCACGCCTACTGACCACTATCTATCACCTGGGCTACCTCGTACAGATTGGGATCGATCTCGTCCGTCAACTGATCGAAGTGACCCCACTCCTTGCGGAATTCCGGCGATTGATGAGCCGATCGCAAGAGATCGCGATTCTGCCATTGGACGTAGTTGACGATGCGCCGCCCGTCGAGGCTGCGATGCAGGCTGATTGAGATGAAGCCAGGCTGGCGCGCCATAAAGCGCGCTCGCTCGGTCACGACGGACAATGCCTCGGCCTGCTTGTCCGGTTCAGAATCGACGATGGTGATTTGGGTGACGGGCTGATCGTCGGTTCGGATGTGTGGCATAAACGACCTCACTTGATTGGCAATGGATTTGCCGTGTCACCGTTGGCGGTCGAGGGGCCCCCCGAGCGATCGAGCATCCGATCGATCTTGCTCGCCATGATGAAATCGTTCTCGTGCAGTCCTTTGATCTTCTTGGTGCTCAGGGACACCGTCACATAACCCCAGCCGAAGCTGATGTCGGGGTGATGGCCCTCGCTTTCGGCGAGCGCACCGATCTCCTGAACAAGGGTGAGCGCGTCCCGGAAATTGCGGCATCGAACGCTCCGCTGGATGCGGTGGGCATCGTCACCCAGCTCCCAATCAGGAGCCTGTGCCTGGAAGCGTTGGGCTTCATCACGCGTGAGCGGCGGGACGCCGCCGCGACAAGGCGTACATGTTTTCTCGGCAAGAGTGTCGGTCATGTTCTTCTCCAAGACCATTTTTAGCAGCAAAAACGACAGCGACGAGCGCCTATCGATCGATCTCCCCGAACACGATGTCGAGCGAGCCGATGATCGCCAAGATATCGGCTCGCATGTGCCCGCGTGCTGGGCCTTCCGTCGTCCTGGCTATAGTTTCAGGCGCCGCTCAGTAGTCCATTCCGCCCATTCCGCCCATACCTCCTGCGCCACCCATAGCGGACGCATCCTTCTGCGGAATGTCCGCGATCATTGCTTCAGCGGTGATCAGGAGCGCGGCAATCGAGCCGGCATCCTGCAGGGCCGTCCGAACGACCTTGGCGGGGTCGACGATACCGGCCTTGATCATGTCGACGTAGATCTCGTTCTGGGCATCAAAACCCTGATTGTGATCCTTGCTGTCGGCGAGCTTGCCGACGACGATCGAGCCCTCGACGCCGGAATTCTCGGCAATCTGGCGGATCGGCGCTTCAAGTGCTCTCAGCACAATCGAAATACCTGCCGTCATGTCAGCATTCGCGCCAGTAAGCTCAGTCAAAGCTGCCTTGGCGCGCAAAAGCGCAACACCGCCGCCGGCAACGATGCCTTCTTCCACGGCTGCACGAGTGGCGTTCAGCGCATCATCGATGCGGTCCTTCTTTTCCTTGACTTCCGTCTCGGTCGCGCCGCCGACGCGAATGACAGCAACGCCGCCAGCCAGCTTCGCCAGCCGCTCCTGGAGTTTCTCCTTGTCGTAATCCGAGGTCGTTTCCTCGATCTGCAACTTGATCTGCTGGACGCGCGCCTGGATGGTGGCTTTCTCGCCGGCGCCGTCGATGATCGTCGTCGTATCCTTCTCTATGAGCACGCGCTTAGCCCGCCCGAGCATGTCGATGGTGACGTTCTCGAGTTTGATGCCGAGATCCTCGGAAATCATCTGGCCGGCGGTGAGCACGGCAATGTCTTCCAGCATCGCCTTGCGCCGGTCACCGAAGCCTGGCGCCTTGACGGCCGCGACCTTGAGGCCGCCGCGCAGCTTGTTGACGACCAGCGTCGCCAGCGCCTCGCCTTCGACGTCTTCCGAGATGATCAGCAGCGGCTTACCGCTTTGAACCACAGCTTCGAGGATCGGCAGCAACGCCTGCAAGTTGCCGAGCTTCTTCTCATGGATGAGAACGTAAGGGTCCTCCAGCTCCGCGCGCA
Organism: Mesorhizobium sp. M0296; assembly: GCF_040321675.1. Lineage (NCBI taxonomy): Bacteria > Pseudomonadati > Pseudomonadota > Alphaproteobacteria > Hyphomicrobiales > Phyllobacteriaceae > Mesorhizobium > Mesorhizobium sp. M0296. Next base: position 30,472 of record NZ_JAMYRZ010000010.1, on the reverse strand, counting down.
TCTTCTCGGCATTGGTGACGAAATAGGGCGAGAGATAGCCGCGGTCGAACTGCATGCCTTCGACGACATCGAGTTCGGTTTCGGCTGTCTTGGCTTCTTCGACGGTGATCACGCCCTCATTGCCGACCTTGTTCATCGCCTTGGCGATCATGGCGCCGACCGACGCGTCGCCATTGGCGGCGATCGTACCAACCTGGGCGATCTCGTCCGAAGATTTGACTTTCCTGGCCCTGGTTTGAATGTCCTTCACCACAGCAGCCACAGCAAGGTCGATGCCGCGCTTGAGATCCATTGGGTTCATGCCCGCGGCAACGAATTTGGCACCTTCGCGCAGGATGGAAGCGGCCAGCACCGTGGCTGTCGTCGTGCCGTCGCCGGCAAGGTCGTTGGTCTTCGAGGCCACTTCGCGCACCATCTGGGCGCCCATGTTCTCGAACTTGTCGGCAAGCTCGATTTCCTTGGCGACGGCGACACCATCCTTGGTGATGCGCGGCGCGCCATAGGCCTTGTCGATGACGACATTGCGGCCTTTGGGGCCGAGCGTCACCTTGACGGCGTTGTTCAGAATTTCGACGCCGCGAAGCATCCGGTTGCGGGCATCGGTAGCGAATTTGATTTCCTTGGCAGACATGATTTTACGTCCAGTTCAGTCTTGAAATTGCGGGATCGGAAATCGCCCGGTCAGGCGGCTTTCTTGGCCGCTTTGGTCTTCTCGACGATGCCCAAAATGTCGCTCTCCTTCATGATCAGGAGGTCCTCGCCATCGATCTTGACCTCGGTGCCGGACCATTTGCCGAACAGGATGAGATCGCCGGCCTTGACGTCGAGCGGGATCAGCTTGCCGCTCTCGTTACGCGAGCCCGGGCCGACGGCGATCACTTCGCCTTCCTGAGGCTTTTCCTTGGCGGTGTCGGGAATAATGATCCCGCCCTTGGATTTGGTATCGCCTTCCGCGCGCCGAATGACGACGCGGTCGTGGAGTGGTCGGAATTTCATTGGGGTTCTTTCTGCCGCCGCACATAGAGCGACTGCAACACTTAACATAGCCCCTTTGGCACTCGAATGATAGGAGTGCCAAATTTTTAATTCCTCAACCGAAAATATTTGAAATGTAAATCAGTCGTTGTTACCGGCGCTTTTGGCCGTCCGAAAGGCGGAGCCATAAGCAATTTTATTGTAATTCATCCCTCTTACTTTTGCCGACAACAGACTATATTAACCCGCAATTACGCACCAAACCTATTGAGCCTTGATTGAATGTTTATATACAGTTCGCGAAAATTTGGCACGATTTGGCTTTCCCGGTCCCGATCGACATAGGTCCGCGACCTTCGACCAACCATGAAGCACCGAATTTTCGACGGCGAATGTATAGCGCTTATCCGGCGCGCATGTCGCTCTGTTCGAGCCTTTGAACCACGGCGCTGACCACGGATGTACTGGCAGCATTGGGATCTTTCCGGTTCGGATGGAAAAGATGCAGGAGGGGCGTCGGCGTGCTCCTGCGGAAAGCCGCACCCCCTCATGCAACGCAGCCTCCCCGCGTGGGGAGCGGTTGCCTGCGCTACGGCGGCGGCTTTCCATGCGAGCCGCTTCAAAAATGATGCTGCGAAACGGCGCTGGCTTTATCCGACGAACGCCTCACGCATCCGAGCGAACATGCCGGGCTGTCTCCCGGCAATCGCCGCACGGATGTGACGGGCGGCCGTTGCGGCGGTCACCGTCGCGCCGAAATGGCAATAGCAGATGATCTCATGCAATTGCCTGTCGGTCAGTTCGAAGAACCGCTTCGCTTCGCCGTAGTTGTCGTTTTCCAACCCGGCGGCGCGGAGGACAGGATCCTCGAAAGCGACTGAGATCGGCGAGCCGTCGCCGCGCATGGCCCCGCGTGCTCTAACCGGCTGATACTCGGTCTGGTGCAGCGTCGAGAGGCGCCGGTCAGGGTTCCGTTCAAGGAGCTCCGCCCAGTGTTCAAGACGCTCGCTGCGCGACATGGCCTGGCGCGGGTAGGCCTGATCGATCTCGGCGACGATCTGCAGTTGCTCGATCGTCTGGTGTTTCATTTTGGCCTCCTATTCGGACGATAGTTGGTCCACCCATATCCTTCTTATGCCTGCGGCCAGCGTGACTCCAACCGATCGTGAAGTCCAATCACGATGATGCTGGGAGGGCTTCCCCCACGAAAATGCGGAGGCTTCGCAAAGATCCGGCCATTAATTTGGCGAACGCGGTCAAATGCGCGGCTGTTCGACGATGTCGGTCTGGAGTCCGTGCCGATCGAGGTGATCGACGGGCAGAGTCTGTGCTGGAGTAGCCCGGCTCCATCGCTGGCCGGGCAGCGGGATCAAGCGAGTGGCAGTTTAGCTTCGAAACCGCCGTAATTCTGAACGCGCACAATGCGAAGAGACGCAAGGCCGCGAGCCTGCAACAGACGTTCGCTACGCGGTTCTTGACGGCTTGAGGTATGTTCAACCTTGGCGCTGACTTTTCCGAACCGAAGCCGCAGCTACGACGAGGCCGGACAATACCTCCATTTTCTCGGCTACGATGGCATGTTTGAAATGCCGTTCTTGATTGAGATTGAAGCGCTCGCGAACGCAAAACCGGAAGCAGCCACAGCCGAAGCGGGTTATTTGGCGACCTTCGATGCATCAAGGGACTCCATTCGTGATGTCGCGCGGAAAGCTTCCTCCCACGGCCGCAAGTACGTGTACCAGCCCAGAAGACCTCGACGCTTCGAACGGCGGACGAGCAAAGCGTTCCCCGTAAGGGATCGGCTTATCCCTGCGACCGCGGAGTTGTGCGGTTTCGACATGGTTGGCGACTACGTCCTTGTCCCCGTCGATTAGAGGATTATCCTTGACATGTTTGGGCGAGGCGATCGCCCATGGAGGTTGTCATGGCAGACGACAAGTCAAAGCGTGGTCCGCAAGACAGAGCACGGGTCGACGGTGGCGAAGACTATGAAGTCGGGTACCTCATGAAGAAGCACCATCTCGAACGGGCTGATGCCCTCAGGCTGGTAAAAAAGTATGGAAACAACCGCGCAAAGATCGAAGAGGAACTCTTTGCCCGAAAGGTTTGATCGCGTATTCCCGTGAGGCTGGCATAGAGCCGAGCACGCCTGAGTGTGACCAGGCTGCAGGCATAATCATGGCGCTTTTCGGCAACGGCATCGGCACTGCTGAGGAATTGAAGGCAGCGCTCCAGTTCCGTTTGGAGAGTGAGTTGCGACGGCACGGTCAACGCCTATCCCGCCTAGCTGAGAACCGCTCTAGATCGTAATTGTACATCGAATTCCAAGTGGAGGTCGCGTTAGATGCAAAACGCGAGCCTCTGAAGAAAACCATTGTCCAATTAAGGCAGTGGGTTTGGAGGCTGTATGAAAGGGGTCGTTGTTTGGCGCTATTTCACTGGCATGCCGTGTCAGAAGCACGCGGGCCTCCGGGGAGTAACATGCTGCTGAGGCTGGACCAGATCGACAAATTCTACCCCACTGGCGAAGGGCCGTTGCATGTTCTGCACGGGATCGATCTTTCGCTGGAGGCGGGCAAGAGCCTTGCGCTGACCGGCGAGTCTGGCAGCGGCAAGAGCACGCTTTTGCACCTCGTTGCAGGGCTCGACAGCCCTGATGCGGGAGAAATCCACCTTGGCGGTACCAATATTGTGGGGCTGAACGATACGGCCCTTGCCGCCCTGCGGCGGGGAACAGTCGGACTTGTGTTCCAGCAGTTCAACCTGATCCCTTCGCTTGATGTGGCAGCCAACCTTGCCTTTCAGGCTCGACTTGCCGGCCGTCCTGATCCGGCGTGGCTGAAGGTCCTTGCTGAACGGCTGGGCCTGGCCAAGGTCCTAACGCGCTACCCTGAACAGCTGTCGAGTGGGCAACAACAGCGGGTGGCGATTGGGCGGACCCTAGCCGTTCGGCCCCGGCTGGTTTTGGCCGATGAGCCCACGGGCAATCTCGATGAGGCAACAGGGGACGCTGTACTCGATCTTATGCTGTCGCTGGTGGCTGAAACGGGTGCCGCCCTGTTAATGGTTACCCATTCCAACCGTCTGGCAAACCGGCTGAACGCCCACGTTCACCTGCACGCGGGACGGCTGGCTTGATGGTGTGGACCGGGTTGTCAGCGCTCTTGTCGCATTGGCGCAGGCGGCCTGTCCAACTGGCGATGCTGCTTTTGGGGCTATCGCTGGCAACGGCGTTGTGGTCAGCGATTCAGGCGATCAACGGTGAGGCGCGGGCGAGCTATGACCGTGCAGCGGCGATCCTTGGGCAGGACCGGCTCGCGCAACTGGTGCGTGAGGACGGGACCCGGATGGATCAACAGGTGTTTGTGAGACTGCGGCGAGCAGGCTGGCTGGCTTCGCCGGTGATTGAAGGTGAAATGCGGTTTGGGGATGTGCGGTTGCGCGTCCTCGGCATTGACCCACTGACTTTGCCGCCGCAGGCGCAGCAGGTGGATGTTGCAGTGGGTGATGAGCTATTGCCGTTCATCACGGCGCCCGGGGTGCTCTATGCAACTCCGGAAACCGCGGCACGACTAACCGAGCAAGCAACACCTCCCGTGCGCGTGGCCGAGGGTTTGCCGCCTGGCACAGTCCTCACCGACATCGGGCAGGCGCAGGTCTTGCTTGGGGCAAAGGACAAGATCTCTCGTCTTTTGCTCTGGCCGGACCAACCGATTGGCCGTGCCCCTCTAGAGGTGACAGCCCCCGGCCTGACCCTGCGCGAGCCGAGTGAAACGGGGGATCTTGCCAGGCTGACCGACAGTTTTCACCTGAACCTGACGGCTTTCGGTTTTCTTGCCTTTGCGGTGGGGCTCTTCATCGTGCATTCCGCCATCGGTCTGGCTTTTGAACAGCGCCGCCCGGTGTTTCGCACGCTGCGCGCACTGGGCTTGCCGGCCCGCGTGCTGGTCCTTTTGCTGATCGCCGAGCTGCTGATCTTCGCCCTCCTCGCGGGATTGGTGGGCGTGGCACTTGGCTATGTAGTCGCCTCGGCCCTTTTGCCCGACGTCGCCGCCACCCTGCGCGGACTTTACGGGGTCGATGTGCCGGGAACGCTGTCGATCCGCCCCGCAGTGTGGGCAGCGGGGCTGGCGATCGCGGTAATCGGCACGCTGGTAGCGGCCGCACAAAGCCTCTGGCGGCTATGGCACCTGCCGCTGCTTGCGCCGGCCCAGCCTCGGGCCTGGGCGCGGGCTTCAGAGCGGGCCCTGCGCGCGCAAGGCGTGGCTGCGATGGTGCTCCTGTTGACGGCGGCGGGAATTGCACACTTCGGATCCGGCCTCGAGGCGGGCTTTGCGCTTCTGGCGGCACTGCTGATGGGGGCGGCACTGGCGCTGCCGCTCGTGCTGACGGGGATATTGCACCTTGGCGGCCGCTTGGCGCGTGGACCATTGGCTGAATGGTTTTGGGCCGACACGCGTCAACAGCTTCCCGGCCTGTCATTGGCGCTAATGGCACTGCTGCTTGCGCTGGCCGTCAATGTGGGCGTCAGCACGATGGTGTCGAGCTTTCGGCTGACCTTCACCGGCTGGCTCGATCAGCGTCTCGCCTCAGAGCTTTACGTGACCGCCCGCACCGAAGCAGAGGCCACGGCGATACGCGACTGGCTGGCCCAGCGCAGCGACGCGGTCCTGCCGATCTGGAGCATTGAGGGCCGGGTCGCAGGCCAGCCCGCGGCAATATACGGCGTGGCCGATCATGGCACCTATCGCGACAACTGGCCGATCCTCTCTGCAGTGCCGGGGGTGTGGGACCGGATCGCCACAGGCGACGGCGCCCTGATCAACGAACAACTGGCGCGGCGCCAGGAGTTGGGCTTAGGGGACCAGATCACGCTGCCCGGTGGCTGGCGGGCCAGCATCGTCGGCGTCTATGCCGACTATGGCAACCCGATCGGCCAAGTGATCATCGGGATCGACACACTGCTCCAGCACTATCCTGACGTCTCCCGCCTGCGCTATGCCATTCGGATTGCCCCCGGCAAGGCCGAAGCACTGGCTGCGGGTTTGCGGGCGGAATTCGGGCTGCCCGCGCAGAACGTGATTGACCAGGCCGGGATCAAGGTCTTTTCGCTCAAAGTGTTTGAGCGCACATTCAGAGTGACAGCCGCGCTGAATGTGCTGACGCTGGGAGTCGCGGGGCTGGCGATGTTTGCGAGCCTCATGACCCTGTCGGGGATGCGCCTACCGCAACTGGCGCCGGTCTGGGCCATGGGTCTGCCCCGCCGCCACCTCGTATGGCTGGAGCTTTGGCGCGGCTTGTTGTTGGCAGCCTTGACCATGCTGGCCGCTCTGCCTGTAGGTATCGGGCTCGCCTTTGTTCTAATGGCGGTGGTGAATGTGGAGGCTTTTGGCTGGCGTCTGCCGATGCACCTTTTTCCCGGTGACTGGGCGCGGCTGGCGGCGCTCGCGTTGCTGGCGGCCGGACTTGCAGCCGCCGTGCCTGCCTGGCGGCTGGCGCGTCTTTCGCCATCGGATTTGCTGAAGGTATTTGCACATGAGCGTTAGAGCATTGCTGATCTACATGAGCTTGGCCGCACCTGCCTTTGGCCAGGGTTTTGCTGGGCTTGGCACAGAGGCTGACGGGTTTTCAGTGCCGCAGCCGGGGACTGCATTCAACTTTCCGGCAGACCACGGCCCGCACCCCGGTTACCGGATCGAATGGTGGTATTTGACGGCCAACCTGCAAGCTGCGGATGGAGCGGACTATGGCGTGCAATGGACTCTTTTCCGATCCGCCCTGGCCCCGGTGGAGCGGTCCGGCTGGTCCAGTCCGCAGCTTTGGATGGGCCATGCCGGGCTGACGACGCGAACGCACCAATTCGTGGCCGAACGGCTGGCACGGGGCGGCATCGGCCAGGCGGGGGTTTCGGCTGCACCCTTTGCGGCCTGGATTGACAACTGGCAGATGGCAGGTCGGGCCCTGCCAGAGGCGGATGCGCTGTCGGCGCTCGATCTGCACGCGGCGGGACAGGCGTTTTCCTACGAACTGGCACTGGACGCCAAAGGCCCTCTGGTGCCGCAGGGAGTGCAGGGCTACTCGGTGAAATCCGAGAAGGGGCAGGCGAGCTATTACTACTCGCAACCATTCTACCACGTGACCGGTACACTGACCCTTCCGGCGGGCGTGATCGCGGTGTCCGGTCAGGCGTGGTTGGACCACGAATGGTCCTCGCAGCCGCTGGCTGAGGATCAGACCGGGTGGGACTGGTTCTCCTTGCATTTCGACGGCGGCGAAAAGATGATGGGCTTTCGCCTGCGCGACGGAGGCGCGGGCTTTACATCGGCCACATGGATCAAGGCCGACGGCAGGCCGCAGCCGCAGGCCCCCGGCGCGCTAAGGGTGACGCCGCTCGAAACGGCGGCAGTCGCGGGACGTAGCGTGCCGATCCGCTGGAGGGTGCAATTGCCGGAAAACGGAGTGGATGTGACCATCCGGACGCTAAACCCAGAAGCCTGGATGGACACACGCTCTCCCTATTGGGAAGGCCCGATCCGATTTGAGGGCACCCATGCCGGGCGCGGCTATCTCGAGATGACAGGCTATGAGTGACTGGAGGACACTGCTCAATCGCGAGATCGCGACGGTTGGCGAATTGCCGAAAATGGAGAAGGTTAGTTTCCAGCGCCCTTCCCTCTACCACCACCTCAAACCCACTATCTCAGGTAATGGCTCTGGCGATGTAGCGGTCCTGCGCCGCCACCTACCACTACATGGCCCCGAATTGCGGATCGATGTTGCGTGGCCGGAGATGGGCGCGCATCTGCGTAGTGCAGAGTTGCCGCGAGCGTGTTTTCCGATTTCTACGTCGAAGCACCACCGCTGCACGCGTCAATCTTGTCGGTGTCGATCTCCATGCCAAGCAGTCTAACACGCGAAACGGCGTCTGCCGCGGTCCACACCGGATGGTTACGCTGCACGGCGCATTCTGCCGATGATTGAGGTTCATGAAGGCCTTCCCGCAAAATATGCGCCTTAATGCCCGGCCTCACGGCCTCACGCAATCCAGACATTTTCAACTCGCCACACGAAAAAACCGCCTCGGTTAGACCGAGACGGTTATCGTACTATGACAGAAGTGGTTGCGGGGACACGCAACCACCGATACCGACATCATTAACGTGACGATTTGAGAGGTCCAGGCCAGCATTGCAGGGAGGCGACTTGGTGGGCTCGGAGGGATTCGAACTCCGCGCTTGGAAAAGCGTCCCTCTCGTCTTCACCGTGCAGGCCGCTTACTCTGGGCGGCAGAGTGCCCTTCCGCGCTTCGCCAAACCTGCCGTGGGAAAAGCCTTGCCGTTTTTTCCGGCGGGGCCTTGATCAGATCGCGACTATTAGTGATTTATGCTGGAACTGGTTGCGGAGGTTGGAGTCGGACCGATTTGCGCCGATTAAGAAGCCCGTCAGCAAACGAACTCGGTCACAGCACTGTATTGGCGGTATCCCTCTAGCGACTTGAACGCCCCGGCCGTTGCTTAGGTCGCGCCCACCCTTTTGCACGCGCCCCCTGCCCGGCCGTTGAACCCGTTGGGCGGCTTGCTAGTCTGCCAAGCTCCTAACAGGGATAGCAACCTGGAATGAACACAGCACTGCTTTTGATGGCTCAGTATGGTGGCAAGGCCATCATCCCGATCGATGAGGTCTGCCGAGACTATTTCTCCCACCTGACGCCGCCGAAGTTGGTCCGAAAGATTTCCATGGGGGAAATTGCCCTTCCGCTCGCGCGGATCGAGGACAGTCAGAAGTGTGCCAAGGGCGTCCATCTCGCCGATTTGGCCAAATACCTTGAGTTCCGGACTGAGGCTGCGAGAAAGGAAATGAGGGGTCTCACGGAGTAGCGAGGGAGCGTGAATGAGGTTTCGTTCAGCCCTCCCGTACACAGCCGCCCGCGGCTTATGGCCTGATGAGCGACGAACTGGATCAACCGTTTCAAGGCCGGTACTGCATTTGGTACAGCACCACTTCAACAAAGACGCGTAATCGACTGTCTGAACTGCATGTTTGTTGGGACTGCGTCCCATCTGATGTTGGACACGATGGTACAACTTTGCAGTATCAAACGAGGCGTTTCGCGAAATGATCCTACAGAACACGCATGTGTCCCTGCGACGAGCCGAAGCAGCGCACCGGCTGCGTGGAACACGCTGACGGGAGGGGCCTGAAAAAGGAAGATTATTAGTCGGCTGCCGAGGTCATTATGAATTCAAATGCCGTCAGCTATTTGTACAGTTCTGGCTTACTCATTGCGCCAATAACTGCCTTTTCGCCCTTCTGATAGTGATTGCAGACCCGCCTCGGCGGCGATTGCAGCCCGGTATCCGTCCAGCAGCTTGCTCCGGCCGGAATTCCGCTGAGTGTTGAATGGATCCAGGCCTGGGCCTGCAGGCGATAGGCATCGGTGAAGCGAGGACGCCAGTCCGCGGGATAGGCCGTTCCTCGCGACAGACCCGAATTGATCTCGGTGCGCAGGGGCGAAAGCAGCGAGACCGTTGCGGTGGAAGCGTAAGCGCCTCGCGGATCGCCTATGGATTTGGGCTTGACGTTTTCCGGAATCGCCAGGGCATGAGTTCCTCGATCTGGGTTTGCGGATGGCCGTTGATGATGGCGTCGAGGGTTTCGGCGAGGTAGGCGACCGGGTTGACGTCGTTGAGCCTGCAGGTGGCCACGATGGAGGCGAGCAGCGCCCAGTTGTCGAACGTAGTGCTGTGCTGCGATTGTCGACAGTGTCCCAGGAGCCTCTTAGGGACCATTGCCTCCAACGATCCGTTGCTTTCCCCACCCCAACTTGCAAAATTGTGGTAAAGTCTCGACGTTGTTATTGGCTTTGAGCGAGCGGTGTGAGGGCGCTGGAGGCTACCATGCACTTCATTAAGCTCCTGGTTGGCTCAGCAATATTGACAGCATCGGGGGCAGCGTTTGCGGCAGAGGAGGTGTCTGTCGAGAGAGGACGGCTGGTTTCCATCATCGGCAGCTGTCACGACTGCCATACTGACGGCTACAGGGAAGCCGAAGGCGCGCTCGACCCCACCAAGGCATTGAGAGGGAAAGTAATAGGTTGGCGGGGCCGTGGGGCACAACCTATGCAAGCAATCTGAGATGGAGCGCGCAAGACCTTAGCGAAGACGGGTATGTAACCTACATCAAGACACTTCGCACATTGCCGCCGATGCCTTGGTACAACGTTCGCGTCATGCCGGAGAGCGACATTCGGTCATTCTATCGATATGTGAAGTCGCTCGGTGATCCCGGCGCCTTCCTCCCGAGAACGGCGAGACCGGGGGAAGAGCCGAGGACGCCCTTCGTCACGCTGGAGCCACCGCAAATGCCGAAACCTTGTTCACGCGACCTGGACTGCGGCGTGGGCGAAGTTTGCTCGGCCGCACCAGTCCGCCAATGCGTTAAGAAGTAGGCACCCTGGGCAGCGGCCCTCTTAAGACAGCCGACCCCAATTACGCGGTAGGGCGAAACCTTAAGTTTCGGAATAGTAGCGAACGCCGCCCTCGGGCCAGACGTCAAGTCAGACCGTCAATGATAAAACTTAGGGTGAGCGCCTCGCGGATCGCCTGTGGATTTGGGCTTGACGTTTTTCGGAATCGCCAGGGCATGAGTTCCTCGATCTGGGTCTGCGGATGGCCGTTGATGATGGCGTCGAGGGTTTCGGCGAGGTAGGCGACCGGGTTGACGTCGTTGAGCCTGCAGGTGGCGATGGAGGCGAGCAGCGCCCAATTTTCGGCCCCGACTTCGTGACCTGCAAACAGGGCATTTTTTTCTGGTCAGGCATACTGGCCTGATCGCGTTTTCGACCGGGTTGGTGTCGAGTTCCAGGCGGCCATCGTCCAGGAAGCGGGTCAGGCCTTGCCAGTGGCCGAGCCCATGCCGGATGTCTTCGGCCAGGCCAGAGCCGGAGGAGATCATCGATAGCTGCTTTTCGAACCATGGTTTCAGGGCAGCGATGATGGGCGCGGAATGCTCCCGTCCGGCGGCAAGCCGGGCTTGAGGTGATGCGAGCATCCGCGCGTGATCCGCACCCATTACCCCTACGCCGATAATTCCAACGCGTATACTCAAGTTGACTTCCGTATTATTCCAATGCGTTCAGTCAAGCCAGCCGGTTGTCCGGGCTTTTCCGGCCTCGTGCGAGTCGGCGGCCGCCTGGATGAATTTCACCCAGCGCAGCCCGTCGAGCACGTTCGGAAACAAGATCGTGACTGCCTCCGCATGAACGGTTGCACGGTACAACGCGGTACGCGATGCCGTTTCGTGAGACGCTTCTCGCAATGAATCCTGGCCGGCTCCGCGGGCGAAAGCGCGTCAGAGAAGCAGCCGCTGGTCCGTTGTAGGCAAGATGCGGATCATATCCGCAGTAGGATGAACCTGCCGTGCCGGCGTGTCTATCTTCTGAGGCTGACCGGTGCTGGCGGCGCGCTCAATGGCAAGCAGGGCGCGCACGTCGGCAAATCCTTCTCCACCGTCGGCTTCAGGCGGTTGTGCATTCAGGATGCAGTCGGAGAAATACGCGGTCTGTCCGGCGAAATGGTCTGTCTGCGGGAACGTCTTTTCGGTTCTGATGTCGCCATGCCGAAGCTTCATTTGCACGGCAGTCTCGAAACGGAAGCCAGGGTCGGCCGTTACGCTCCCCTTCGTTCCGGCCACGTGGTAAAAATCCGAATTGTCCGCGCCGAAGCTGGCAATGAACTGTGCAAGCCGGCCCTCGGGGAAGCGCAACGTCACGGCAATGCTTTCCTCTACCTCCCCGACTGAGGCGCTGCCGAAACTCCTTACCGCGACTGCCTCGATCGGCTCAGTGGCAAAGATATGGCGCGCGGCATTCAGGCAGTAGACGCCGATGTCCTGCAAGGGACCGCCCCAATAGGCGGCCTTGAGGCGGTGATTGTCGGACGACGCTACGAAGGAGAAGACCGCGGCAAAGATGCGGGGATCGCCGATCTCACCGCTGCGGATGCGCTCCAGGACCTCGACAGTGCCGGGCTCGTTGTGCAGCCGATACGCCGTCATCAGGTACGCTCCGCTCTCATTGGCGGCGGCGATCATCGCCTCGCATTCCGCCTCGGTCGTGGCCAGCGGCTTCTCAACGAGCGCGTGCTTGCCGGCTCTCAGGGCTCGGATCGCATAGTCGGCATGCATGGAGTTCGGCAATGCCACGTAAACTGCATCGGCGACGTCCGATGCGAGCATCTGGTCGTACTGCTCATAGCTGAAGACGTGTTCCACGCCGTAGAATTCGGCGAGCTTGGCGGCGTTTTTGGCCGAGCCGCTGACGATCGCCGTGATTGTCGAGTTTCCGGTCTGGGACACACCGGGCATAAAGGCTTCCTGTGTGATCCAGCCCGCGCCCACCACGGCATATCGTATCTTTCTCAATTGCTCCTCCCGAATGGGATCACTCCCGGCACTCGTCTAAAAATGGTCACGCCGTGGCCAGCGGAGCGTCTCTGAGGCCTGACGGCAGCGGTCGATTTGCCAGTCGCTCGATGGGTCTGTTGTCGCCTCTCAGGGGCAAAGGCGGGCAAGAGTCATCCCTCGCCCGCCGCAGAGTTGCGCCCCCCGCCTACTTTCCGATGCAGGTGTCGGCGGTTTCGGGGGTGCAGACGTCGAGACCGGTGTAGGTCGGGTCGGCCGGCGCGGGCTTGCCGTCCTTGATGTCCTTCAGCGCCAGCATGGTCTTGTAGCCCATTTCGAACGGCCGCTGTCCGACCTGGCCGAGCGACAGGCCTTCCTTCATCTGGTCCATCTGCACCGGCAGCGTGTCGGCGACGACCAGAGCCAGCTCCTTCTTGGCGATCTTATCCTTGTACGGCTCGACCGCAGCGCGATTCGCATCCGGTATGAATTGCGGAAAGCCGCCTGTCGGCACGAAGGCGTCGAGGTTTGGCGTCTTCGCCATGAAGTCCTGGAACTGCTGAACCGACAGAGGGAAGTCGTCGTTGGTATAGAGAGGGCAGCCCGGTGCTTCCGTCCAGCCGTTCTGGCCGGTCAGGGCATCACCTGGCGAGGCGGCCGACTCCTTGCCGGCCAGCGTATCGCGTATACCCTTCATGCGCTCATTGTGGTTGGCCGCGGCAGCTCCGCCCGACTGGATACAGATGGTGCCACCTTTCGGCTTGATGGTCTGCACGATCTTGGCGAGGTTGACGCCAATTTCGTAATTGTGCGTGCCGATATAGGCGACACGCAGGTCCTTGTTCTCCGGTAGCACATCCGAGTCCCAGGTAAGCACGGGAATGCCCGATTCCTTGGCGGCCTGAAGCGCGACGGCCATTGCCGCGGCGTTCGACGGGGCGACGGCGATGCCGTCGACCTTCTTGGCCACCAGGTCCTGCACGATCTGCACCTGCTCCTCGCCGCCGCCATGCTCGCCGGGGCCGATATACATGCATTCGATCGCGCCGCTGGATTCGGCTTCGGCCTTCTTGCAGCCGTCACGAGCCTGGTCGAAGAAAGGATTGTTCATGTTCTTCGGCACAAGGGCGAAGACGTATTTCTGCTGGGCATAGGCCTGCCCTGCCATCAGCGCGGAAAACGCCACGGCCGCCGTCAGAATGTATTTTTTCACCTGTTCCTCCACTTTGTTTTGACGTCCACTATCCCCGACGGCTTGCGGCCGCCGGATTCTATTTGCGCTTCCAGGTAAACATACCCTCCAGCGTCGCCCGCAGCGACTTGCCCGAGGTCTGCATGCCGAGAAGCACGGCAAGAATGATGAAGGCCCCGACAAAGGCGCCCTGCCAGTTCGAATCGATCCCGGCCATCAGCAGCGCGTTGCGGATGACCTCGAGGAAGGCCGAACCGATCACAGCGCCAAACGCGGTTCCGTAGCCGCCCATCAGGCTGGCCCCCCCGATGACGGTGCCGGCGATCACCCTCAACTCGTAGCCGGTTCCCATCGCGTTGATGGCCGAGCCGCTGTAGCCGAGCAGCAGCAGGGACGCGATCGATGCGGTAAATGCGCAGAAGACATAGGCCTGGAATTTGATCCAGTCGACGGGGACGCCGGTCATCCGCGAGGCGTTCTCGTTGCCGCCGATCGCGAAGAGGTGGCGCGCCCAGGCGGTGAAAATGAAGACGGAGCCGACGATGAGCGCGAGGATCACCATCACCCAGAACTGCGAGGACAGTTCCGGGATCCAATGAGGCACCCAGCCGTCAGGCGTGTGCCTCGGCCATTTGGCCTGGCCGATGGCCTTGACGATCGGCGCATCGGGTCCGAACTGGTAAAGCATCTGGTTGCCGGACAGCACGACCGCCAGCGAGCGCGCGATCGACAGCATGCCTAGCGTCACCACGAAGGACGGCATGCCGATATAGGCCACGAAGAAACCGTTAAAGGCTCCGCAGGCGATGCCTGCGAGCAGACCCGCGCCAAACGCCACATACCAAGGCTGGTGCCAAGTGAGCAGCAGGCCGGCGACGATCGCGACCAGCCCCATCACCGAGCCGACCGACAGATCGATGCCGCCGGTGATCAGCACCACCGTCATGCCCAGCCCCATGATGGCGATAGGTGCAAAATTGCGGGTGGTGTTGGTAACGTTGTCGACCGTGCCGAAGCTGGGCTCCAGCCACGTCATGAAGACCACCAACACGAAAAGCGCGATCGCGACCCAGAAGGCCTGGCTGGCGATCATCTTCTGGAAAACGCTCTGCTCTATTATGCCGACCACATCACCGATGGACGCATGGCCTTCCTTCAGCATGTCGCTCTGGCTATGCATCACGGATCGCTCCCGTAATTAGGCCGGTGATCTCCTCCGGCGATGTCTTCTCCGTCGCCTTGTCGGCCACTTTCGAGCCGCGTCTCAGCACGATGATGCGGTCGCAGACCGCGAACACATCGGGCATGCGGTGGCTGATCAGCATTACCGACACATTTTGCGATTTGAGCCGCCGGATCAGCTCCAGCACCTCGGCTACCTGGCGGACCGAAATCGCCGCGGTCGGCTCATCCATCAGCACGAGCTTGGAGTTGGATAGCCGGGTGCGGGCAATGGCGACCGCCTGCCGCTGGCCGCCTGACATTTTTTTGACCAGATCGCGCGGCCGCGTCTCCGACTTCAGCTCCGCGAACAGTTTTGCCGAGCGGTTGATCATCGCCTGCTTGTCGAGCACGCGGAGCGGCCAAAACCCCTTCTTAATCTCGCGGCCGAGAAAGACATTTTGGGCGGCCGTCAGATTGTCGGCCAAGGCCAGATCTTGATAGACGACCTCGATCCCTTCGCCCCGTGCCTCGATCGGCTTGTGGAAATGGCAGACCTTGCCGTCCACCGCGATTTCGCCGTCGGAGGGTGGGAAGTTCCCCGCAATCAGCTTCACCATGGTCGATTTCCCGGCACCGTTGTCGCCCATCAGGCCAACCACCTCGCCGGCAGCAACCGCGAAGCTAACATCTGACAAGGCGCGGATAGCACCAAAGCTTTTCGAGACGCTTCGTACGTCCAGCACAGACACATTCTCCTCCCTGTGCGACGTCGACTTGAGCACTCAGCCGACGTACCTCTCTCCGGCTGCAATCTATATTGCAAAATGTACAAACATGCAACGTTTATTTCAGACGCATGCGGGGCGGCGACCAACTCTCCCTCGCATCAGTCTGTTCGCAGCCACTTGCTCTCCCGGGCCGAGCCCTGAATTGCCTCCACGAGTTCCTGGATGCGTTGGCCGGCCCGGAAGCCGAAAGGCTCGTCTCGCTTCCCGGCGATCGCATCGACGAACCGCGCAATCTCGATAGCCTTCAGATCGTTGAAGCCGAGCTGATGGCCTGGTGCGACGCAGAAGAGTCCATAGGGATCGTGATCCGGACCGGCCTCGATGCGCCGAAAGCCACGCCGGCCGCCGGGATCGGCCGTGCTGTAGAAATGCAGCTCGTTGAAGCGCTCCTGGCTGAAGACGAGCGCCCCCTTGGTGCCATAAACCTCGAAATCGTGCTGCATCTTGCGGCCGGTGGCGACCCAGCTCGCTTCGATGCTGCCGGATGCACCATTGGCAAAACGCAGAAATGCGCGACCGATGTCGTCGACCTCGATGGTCCGGCGCCCGCCTCGGCCATCCGGACGGCTCGCTATGACGGTGACGGAATCGCCGAGGACCCGTTCCACCGAGCCAAGCAGAAACTCCGCCGTGGCCAGAGCATGGCTGCCCAGATCCGCCAATGCGCCACCGCCGACAGGATCGTGCCGGAAGGTAAATGGGCTTTCCGCATCCGCCATGTAGTCCTCGGCGTGAATGCCGCGATAGCTGCGGATCTCGCCCAACTCGCCCGCGCGGATCATCTGCCGCGCCAGCGCGAGCAGCGGGTTGCAGAGATAATTGAACCCGACCTGCGTCCTGACGCCGGCCGCTTCCGCCGCCTCGGCCATCCGTCGGGCATCCGCCGCAAGGGGCGCCAGCGGCTTCTCGCAATAGACGTGCTTGCCGGCGGCAATGGCGGCGAGCGCCATCTCCTTGTGGAAGCAGTTCGGCGCCGTGATATCGATCATATCGATCTCCGGGTCCTCGACCAGACGCCTCCAGTCCCCGCTCGCCCGCGCGAACCCCAAGGCCTGCGCCGCCTGCGCGGCGAGGTCCTCGGTTCTGTCCGCAACCGTGTGGAGCACCAGTTCGTAGGGAAGATCGAAGACACGTTGTGCGGCAGCAAAGCCGAACACATGGGTCTTGCCCATGAAGCCGGTGCCGATCAGGCCGATTCTGAGTTGAGGTTTTTCACCGGCCATTCAACTCGGCTCCGTTTACCACCAGCGCTGAGTCGATCCGCCCGGCGAAAAAATCGAGCACGTTCTGCACGGACGAGATTGCCATGCGCTCGCCGCACTCGGCGGTGAGCCCGGCAATGTGCGGCGTCAGAATCACCTGGTCGAAGCCGAAGAGCGGATGGTCCGCGGCGGGTGGTTCATCGTCGAAGACGTCGATACCGGCCGCTGCGATGCGCCCCGCTAGCAGCGCCGCGATCAGCGCCGCCTCGTCGACGATGCCGCCCCGCGCTGTGTTGATGAGAACAGCAGTCGGTTTCATCGCCGAGAGTTCCACGGGGCCGATCACCGGGCGCTCGGCCTTGGGTACGTTGACGGAGATCGCATCGGCCCAGGCGAGTCCCGTTTGCAAATCGCTCACCGGCGCGACCGGCCCCTCCGGCCAGCCTTGCCTCTCAAGGAATGGATCATAGGCACGCACGTCCATGCCGAATGCCGCCGCCATGCGCGCCAGGTGGCGGCCGATCCGGCCGAACCCGAGGATCAGAAGCCGCTTGCCCGAGAGTTCGCTTGGCTCCAGCCGGTTGCGCCAACCCCATTCGTTACCGCGCACCGAACGATCCGCTCGGATCAGCCGCTTGGTTGCCGCCAGCAACAGCATCATGGCGTGCTCGGCCACCGACACCGAGTTCACATCGCCGACGACCGCGAGAGCGATCCCGCGCCGATTTAGGGAGGATAGATCGACAGCGTCGTAGCCGACGCCATGGCGCGAGACGATCTTCAACCTCTCGGCGCGTGCGACGGTCGGAGCCGACAAGGGCTGGGTGCGAATGACGAGGCCATCGGCCTTGCCGATCAGAGGTGCGTAGCTTGGTTCGGAGACATCTTCGACATAGTCGTAGGTGACGCCGGGCGACCCATCGAGAAGTTCGATGCCGCTCGGATGAAGCTTTCCGGCGACCAGGACGTGGGGCATCAATAGCCTCCCTTGCCGGCTTCGGCCGGGACGGCTTTCGCACCCGTCAATTCGCGGAAGCGAGCGACACTTGCCTGCGCGGCGGAGGCAAGCAGTCGGGAGTCACCCGAGACGGTTGTCATCTCGAAACCCCATTCGACGGCACGTGCGGCGTAGTCGGCCGTGCCGCAATGGAGCGCGGCGCGTTTGCCGTTCTTCTTGCAGGCCGCAACGATCGTCCGCAGAGCGGCGATCATGTCAGGCTCCTCGCGATCGAAGGACGGCGCGAGACGCCCCTGGTGCAGGCTGAAGGTCAGGTCTGCGGGACCGACATAGATGCCGTCGAGCCCTGGCGTTGCGGCGATCGCATCGAGATTGCGCATCGCCTCGGCGGTCTCGACCATGGCGAAAGCCAGGATCTCGTCATTGGCCTCGGCCGCGTAGTTGGCACCCGCCGAGAAGTTGGCACGCGTCGGCCCAAAACTGCGCTGGCCGGCCGGCGGATAGCGCAGGTAGCTGACGAGCTGAGCCGCCTGTTCCGGCGTGTTGATCATGGGACAGATCACGCCATAGGCGCCGGCATCCAGCACCTTCATGATGATGCCCGGCTCCAGCCACGGCACGCGCGCCATGGGCACCACCCTGGATGCACGCATCGCCTGGAACATCGGAAGCAGCATCGAATAGTCGAGCGCGCCGTGCTGGACATCGATGCTCACGCTGTCATAGCCCTGCGCGGCCATGATCTCGGCGGTGAATGGATTGCCGATCGAAAGCCAGCCATTGATCGTGGGCCGCCCTTCGGCCCAGATCTGCTTGAGCTCGTTCTTGATCAAGGCGGCCTCCTCAGAACACGATCTGCGCAAGCTTGGTGTCGAGGTAGTCACCGATACCTTCGCTGCCGCCTTCGCGACCCATTCCGGAATATTTCGTGCCGCCGAACGGAGCCTCGGACGCGGCAAGAGCGAAGCTGTTGATGCCCACCATGCCTGCCTTCAGCTCGGCCACCGTCCGGCGCGCACGCTTCGGGCTCGACGTGAAGGCATAGGCCGACAATCCCATTGGCGAAGCATTCGCCCGCTCGAGCGCCTCCTCATCCGAGGAAAACCGGCTGATCGCCGCGATTGGCCCGAAATTCTCCTCGGCAAAGACCCGCATGTCGTCGGCAACATCGGTCAGGACCGTGGGCTCATGAAAATGGCCGGCATTGAACGCCGCAACCCGATGGCCGCCCGCGACGAGCTTCGCACCGGCTTTCATGGCGTCGGACACGATGTCTTCGATCTCGGAAAGCCGGCCGGCATTGATGAGCGGGCCCATCTGCACGGATGGGTCGAGCCCGTCGCCCAGTTTCAACGCTTTGGCGCGTTGCACAAAGCCCTCGACGAAGGCGTCGTGCAGGCTTTCGTGGACGAAGAAACGATCCGGTGTGACGCAGACCTGGCCGGAATTGGCGTATTTGGTCGGCACGGAGACGTTGAGCGCGGCATCCAGATCGGCGTCGTCGAAGACGATCAGGGGCGCGTTGCCGCCAAGCTCCATAGACACCTTCTTCACTGTGTCGGCAGCATCGCGGATCATCTGCTGGCCGACGCGGGTCGAGCCGGTGAGGGACACCTTGCGCACCGCCGGCGAAGCCATGATCGGCGCATAGGTCGTGCTCGTGGGCCCAACGACCAGGCTGACCGTGCCGGCAGGAAGATTGCAGGCGCGGATGCAGTCAACCATCAGCATCGCCGTCCCGGGCGTCTGACTTGACGGCCGGACGATGGTCGAGCAGCCAGCGCCAAGCGCCGGCGCCACCTTGCGGGCGACCAGTGCCGCCGGAAAGTTCCAGGCGGTGAAGGCGGCTGCGATCCCGACAGGCTCGTGCAGAACTTCGAAACGACCGCCGGGCACGCGCGATTCGATGACGCGCCCATAGATCCGGCGGGCCTCCTCGGCGTACCAGCGGAACTGATCGACCGCCAGCCCCCATTCGCGCTCGGACTGGGCAATAGGTTTGCCGGTCTCGCTGGAGATCATCCGCGCGGCTTCGTCCTTGCGGCGGATCATCTCGTCCGCGATAGCATGCAGGGCGGACGCGCGCTCAGAACCACCCTTGGATTTCCATGCGGAAAACCCACGGGCGGCGCTAACCAGCGCCTCTTCCGTGTCCGCGCGGGTGGCGACCGGAGCCTCGCCCAGCGGCTTTTCCGTCACCGGGCTCATCACCGGCGCCGTCCCGCCATCGGATGCCTTGCGCCACTTCCCGTCGATAAACAGTCCGTAGTTCGCGTACATGGCTTATCCGATCTCGCTGACCTTCACGAAGCGGCCTTCGACCGCCGATTTCATCGCCGCCTCAGCCAGGATCAGGGCGCGGCGCCCGTCCTCAAAACCGACCAGCGGCGGCTCGCCCTTCTCGACGCAGGTGACGAAGGCGTCGATCTCGGCATCGAACGCTTCGCGGTATCGCTCGATGAAGAAGTCGAGATAAGGCGCGGCGGCTTCGGTTTGCGCGACCGAGTAGCGGCGCAGTTCGTGAGGCTTCCTGTTGCCGCTGATCACCATGCCGGTGCTGCCCAGAAGCTCGACGCGCTGGTCGTATCCATAGGTTGAGGTGCGGGAATTGTTGATGTGGCACTGCTTGCCGCTTTTGGTTCGCATCACGACCATGACGCTGTCGTAGTCGTTCAGTTCCTCCATCATCGCCGGGTCGATCAGCCGGCCTCCGATGGCGAACACCTCCTCCGGCTCCTCTCCCAGCATGAAGCGGGCGAGGTCGAAATCGTGGATCGTCATGTCGCGAAAAAGCCCGCCCGCGACCTCGTAGTAGGAACGGGGCGGCATGCCCGGATCACGCGAGGTGATAATAACCTGGTGCAGGTCGCCGATCTCGCCGGATCGTACGGCGTTCCACGCCGCACGATGACCGGGGTCGAAACGTCGGTTGAAGCCGATCTGGACCGGCACGCCCTTGGACAAAATTGCTTCGGCGCAACGGTTCACCCTTTCCAGGCTAAGATCGATCGGCTTCTCGCAGAGCACGGGTTTGCCAGCGGCCACCGCCTTTTCGATGTAGTCGGCATGCGTGTCAGTCACCGTCGCGACAAGGACCGCATCTACATCTGCCGAGGCAAATACCTCGTCGGCCGACCCCGAAGCGCGAACGCCGTGCCGCGCCGCGACAGTCTCCGCGGACGATTCGTTGATGTCATAGACGGTGGCTAGTTCCGCACGAGGATGTGCGGCGATGTTTGCCGCATGCATCCTGCCAATCCGACCGCAGCCGAGCACAGCTATCCTGAGCATGAAGTCCTCCCGGTTTGAATTTTTGCAATGATCGTTGCAAACATATTGATTTGTCAATGGGCATTCCGTATAGATTTGGAAAGACCGTCGTTAGGGAGGAGACAAAGATGACCAGGGCCACCGTCCGTCTGACCATGGCACAGGCGCTCGTGCGCTATCTGTGCAACCAGTTCACGGTCGTCGACGGCGAGAAAGTTCCGCTTTTTCCGGGAGTCTTCGCCATCTTCGGGCACGGCAACGTGACGTGCCTTTCTGAAGCACTCGAGGCGGTGAAGGACGTGCTGCCGACCTGGCGCGGCCAGAATGAGCAGTCGATGGCGCTTGCAGCGATCGGCTTTGCAAAGGCGAAGCGCCGGCGCCAGATCATGGTTGCGGCGACCTCGATCGGTCCGGGTGCGCTGAACATGGTGACGGCGGCAGGTGTCGCCCATTCGAACCGGCTGCCGGTGCTGATGCTCTCAGGCGACACCTTCGTCAGTCGCCGGCCCGATCCGGTCATGCAGCAGGTCGAGCACTTCGGCGACCCGACCATCAACGTCAATGACGCCTTTAAGGCAGTCACGCGCTACTGGGACCGCATCGTCCATCCCGAGCAGATCATCTCGTCGTTGCCGCAGGCGGTTGCGGTGCTGCTTGATCCGGCCGATTGCGGGCCTGCCTTCATCGCTTTGCCGCAGGATGTGCAGGAGATCGCCTGGGATTATCCCGAAGCCTTCTTCGAACAGACGGTGAATGAGGTGCCGCGCCCCCGGCCCGATCGCAGCCGGCTCGCCGAAGCGACGCGCCTCCTCAAAAGCGCAAAGCGGCCGCTGATCATCTCGGGTGGTGGCGTGCGTTATTCGGGTGCAGAGAAGGTCCTTGGCGATTTCGCCAAAAGGCATGGGATCCCGCTCGCGGAGACGATTGCCGGCAAGGGCACGGTTACGCACGACCACCCCGCGCATGTCGGACCGATCGGCATCGTCGGCTCAACCTCGGCCAACGCGCTGGCGGCGGAAGCCGACGTGATCATCGCCGTCGGCACACGGCTCATGGACTTCACCACCGGATCCTGGAGCGCCTTCTCGGCCGACGCAAAGTTCGTCTCGATCAATGCCGCACGCTGGGATGCCACCAAGCACCGGGCGCTCGCCGTCGTCGGCGACGCGCTGGAGACGATGAGCGAACTCGAAGGTGCCCTCGGCGACTGGAAAGCGGAGAGGGCCTGGACAGACAAGGGTCGCATCGAGTTCGCCAAGTGGAACACGATGCTTGACGGCTTCCAGAAGCCGACCAACGAGCCGGTCCCGACCTATGCGCAGGTCGTAGGCGTGGTGAACGCCAAGGCGGGCGAGCGTGACCTGCTGATCACCGCGGCCGGTGGACTGCCCGGCGAGGTGATGAAGAACTGGCGGGTGAAGGACCCCAACACTTTCGACTGCGAGTTCGGCTTCTCCTGCATGGGTTATGAAATCTCTGCCGGCTGGGGCGCGGCCATGGCCGACCCTACCCGGACGCCGATCGTCATGATCGGCGACGGCACCTACATGATGATGAACTCCGACATCTATTCGTCGGTGCTCGCCGGCCACAAGATGATTCTCGTGGTATGCGACAATGGCGGCTATGCGGTGATCAATCGGCTGCAGAACGCCAAGGGCGGCGCCTCTTTCAATAATCTGATTAAGGACTGCCGGGTGAAGGAGCCGTTCTCGGTCGACTTCGCCAAGCACGCGGAAGCCATGGGCGCCCTGACGCGCCGTGTCGAAAGCCTCGCCGATCTCGGTCAGGCGATCGAATGGGCGAAGACCACCGACCGCACCACCGTCATCACCATCGTCTCCGACGCCTTCACCTGGACCCCGGGCGATGCCTGGTGGGACGTCGGCGTGCCCGAGATCAGCGGGCGCCAGCAGGTCCGCGACGCGCATGCCGTGCAAACCGAAGGTCGCAAGAAGCAGCGCGTGGGTGTCTGAACCGTTCGGGCGCGCGGGGGCGTCCCCTGCCGGAACGATGCAAAACTCCCTGAGCATTGTTCCCGGCAGTTTTGTCGCTGCGCAGGCAGCCAGCAGCATTCGAAAATCATGATTGGAGATGACGATGAGAGCCAAGCTTGGAATCGCGCCGATCGCCTGGTGGAACGACGACCTTCCCGAACTGAGCGACGACGTCTCGCTGGAGGAGTGCCTGCGGCAGGCCCGTGAGGCCGGCTTCACCGGCATGGAGACTGGCCGCCGCTTCCCGATGGACGCGGCGGTGCTTGAGCCCATCCTGAGGCAGCATGCCATGAGCGTCTGTGGCGGCTGGTTCTCCGGCCGCTTGCTGGTCGGCAATATCGATGAAGAGAAGGACCGCATCGCCGCGCAGATGGAGTTGTTCAAGGCGACCAACGCGCCCTGCATCGTCTATGGCGAGACGGGTCGCACCATTCAGGGCGACCGCGGAACGCCGCTGGCTATGCGCCCGCGTCTCGACGACGATCAGATCAAGGCCTACGGCCGTAAGCTCACCACTTTCGGCGAATGGTGCGCGGGTCAGGGCATGCCGATTTGCTACCACCACCACATGGCCGCGCCGATCGAAAGCGAACAGGAGGTCGATCTGCTGATGAAGCATTCCGGCGAGGGTCTGCCCCTGCTCTACGATGCCGGCCATATGGCCTTTGCCGGAGGCGACGTGCTGCGGGTGGTGGACAAGCACCACGCCCGCATTTCGCATGTACACACCAAGGACATCCGCCAAGCGGTCGTGGACGGGCTCGACCGCAGCCGGGAAAGTTTTCTCGACGCGGTGGTCAAGGGAGCCTTCACCGTGCCCGGTGATGGCTCGCTCGATTTCGAGGCGATCGTCAAGCGCTTGGCGAGCCACGGCTACGAAGGCTGGTTCGTCGTTGAAGCCGAGCAGGATCCCGTCAAAAGTCCGCCGCTCGAAATGGCGAAGATCGGCCACAAGGAATTGCTGCGTGTGATGGCCGCGGCTGGCTACAGGGTGGAGGGCTGAACGCATGAACCGGATAGATGGAAAGGTCTGTGTCGTCACCGGCTCGACGCAGGGGTTGGGAGCGGCCATCGCGCATCGGCTTGCCGAAGCGGGCGCTGCAGGCGTCGTGACGCTCGGCCGCAACGAGACCAAAGGCCGTGCCGTGGCCGACGCGATCACGCGCGAAACCGGCGTGCCGGTCCACTTCGTCAATGCCGATCTCGGCAAAGTCGAGGATTGCCGACGCGTGATCGCGGAGGCCGAGCGCGTCTACGGCAAGATACATGTGCTGGTGAACGCTGGTGCCCGCACGGACCGTGGCACCATCCTCGATACGTCGCCCGAACTCTTCGACGCCCTGTTCGCCGTCAATGTGCGCGGACCTTATTTCCTCATGCAGGAGGCCATCAGGCACATGATCCGCAATGGCATTGAGGGTGCGATCTGCAACATCGGCTCGATCTCGGAACATGCCGGCCAGCCCTTCATCAACGTCTACTGTGCTACCAAGGCGGCGCTGGCAACCTTGACCCGCAATACGGCATTTTCCGTCATGAAGAACCGCATCCGCGTCAACCAGCTGGATATCGGCTGGATGGCGTCCGACCACGAGCGGGAATTGCAGGCGAGCGAGAAGGGCGATCCCGACTGGGAAGCGAAAGCCGTTGCACACCTGCCCTTCGGGCGCCTGATCGACCCCCGCGAGGTCGCGCGGGCGGTAAACTTCCTTGTTTCGGACGATGCCGGGCTCATGACAGGTTCGGTGGTGGATTACGACCAGACAGTCCTTGGTGCCGCATCCGGCCCCATGGCCGTGCCTGAAAAGGCGATGGCGTTTTAACCTTCCGACACCGATTGAGAATCGACGGCCGGAGGATCGCCGGTGCTGCGACAGGTTTCGCGGTTTGGAGTCCCTACCGCTCGGTAACCGTTGGAATGCGGGGATTGACTGCGTTGTTCTGAAGCCTGGCCGCCAAGGCCACGGTCAAAGCCTGGGCAAGACACATAGGAGCCGCCAGCGAGCGCGAGAAAGTGTATTCGTGCTCCGGAACGGCGAAGAGAACGCGCGCGCTCTTGGCCAATGGAGACAGCGTGCTGTCCGAGATCGCCACGATGGGTATACCTCTCCCCGCGGCTTCTTCCACAACATTGACGACCTCGTTCGCATAGAAGCGGAACGACACCGCAAACAGCAGGTCCGTCTTCCGCATCGCGCGGGCCATATGCGTGGCCAGTCCGCCGCCCGGATCCAGGAGCACGCAGCGCTTACCCAGCATGGTCAGTATATAGCGAAGGAGTTCGACGACCGGTGCCGAGCGAAGTTGTCCCATCAGATAGACGACGTCGGCCTTCTCGAGCAGGCTAACGGCTTCCGCCAGATCCTCGGGCTGAATACCGGTGAGCATCTCTTTCAGGGACGCGATGTCACGGACGACCAGATCGTGCATGAATCCCATCTCGCTGCGATCCGTCCGCTCCCCCAGTTCCTTCTCCAACGCCTTGACGCGGGCTTCGAAGCCGGGAGCCGCGGTGGACAATCGTTTCTGGAAGAGGCTCTGCAGGTCCTTGAACCCCTCATACCCCAATGCTTGGGCAAATCGGACGAAGCTGGACGCGTGAACGCCGCTGCCTTCCCCGATCGAGTTCACCGATCGCACCGCGACGTCATTCGGATTTTGGGTGAGATACAACGCAATCTTCTGGTACGACTTGCTCATCCCATCATACCGGTCGTGTATCACGCGGATGAGATCCTCATAGTCCTTGGGAGCCTCGACCTTCTCGTCCACGATGCACATCCTTGCAATTTTTGTTGCATGATGGCGTCTTTGAAGGTTTTTGACCAGCAGAGAGTTGTCAACTCTGTCATCGGGCCACAAGTTGTGACTTCCGGTCGTACTGCGCAGGTCAGCTTCGCGCTAGAAAAACGGATCGGAGCGCCGAAGAGTGCGCATCGCGCGTCCGCGCACCAAGAGGGCTGCGACGGGTCCGTGCGAAGGAGACGCGTCAGAGGAGCAGCGGTTTCGGACAGGCTTAGGAATAGAAGGCCGGAAAGTCGACCGCTCCACCGCCCGACCAAAAGGCTTCGCGGCGGCGAAGATCTTTGCCGACGCCGCCCACTACGACTTGGAGAATACCTGCTGCCTTATGCGATCCGCAGAGTTACCGATCCGGAAGCAAGCCTCATGGTCTTCTTGGAGAGCACATATCGCGCCGCCGCAGACCTCGCGGACTGGGATTCAGCCGGTCTCGAATGTGCATTCGGGCAACCTCTGCGACCACGGGCTCCGCAAGTGCTCTGTCGCGCCGACGTTCGCAACGGCAAGTCCGTCCTACGACCCTGAAAACATCATCGGCTGCGCTTCAGCGGTACTGCA
Organism: Mesorhizobium sp. M0296; assembly: GCF_040321675.1. NCBI lineage: Bacteria > Pseudomonadati > Pseudomonadota > Alphaproteobacteria > Hyphomicrobiales > Phyllobacteriaceae > Mesorhizobium > Mesorhizobium sp. M0296. The sequence goes on along the minus strand of NZ_JAMYRZ010000010.1, from coordinate 4,166 downwards.
TTTGGTACTGCATCGCCAACTTAAACCCCCTTAAGCTTTGATTTTTATTAGCTTTTCCGGACAGTCCGTCCAGTCCATCATTGAAATCGACATGGATGTCCTGGCCGCGTCGCCGATTTCTCGCCATAGCTTCCATTCGAGCGATCGAACCGCTGCAAACGTTGCCATTCTCCGGAGATTAGCCAAGATCCGATTATGCCGCCTTCCGATTTGTGGCGCGATAGATGCCATAGCCGATCTTGATGAGCAGGCCCTCGTCACACATCCGGGCCAGATAGCAGCCGGAATTCCGATGTCCGTGTGATCGCGTGTTCGCACACTTGTCGCTCCCATGCGCCCATGCGAGTGCGATCGCCCGTTTTTCTTGAGTGACGGTTTCGGCCCACCGGCCAAGAGGACGCGCTCCGCGCGCTCGCGGTCACGCTTGCGGATCTTGATGGTAGGCTGTGGCGTAGATTTGTAGATTGGAAAGGGATCGGCAGCTCATGCTTCGCAGTTTCGCTCAGCCCGGGGCCAAAGCCTTTTCTACGCTAAGGCGCGATTTTGCACGCCAGCGTGCGATTTCTCTCTGTCCCTCGATCCGCTTCGCTTCCACTTGAATGGTTGTAGCAGCCTAGTCCGGTTTCGATACGCCCGCGTTCATCTCTTGGCGGAAACTGCTCCTGCTCATGTAAAGATAGGCGCCGTAGAGCAGCATCCCAATCGCCGCAACAGGCTCTTCAAAGAGCCGAACCATTTGGTCAGCAAAACTCTCTCGTCAGTCATCGCTCAATGCCCCCACAGCGCCACCGTAATGAGCTCACCGCGCATAGCCTTCATTCACGGTTTGCTATTCGCAGCGCCCGAATCGAGGTGATTTTTTGCGCGATCTGGAATGGGTGCTCGCTCGTATTCATAGCAAGCCATTCGATCTTCTCCAGCTCGCGTTCTACTAGATGCAGATGCTCGTATCTCAGCATGCCATTCAGCAGCCCGAGTACGTCGCTGTAGCCGTACTGCTGGTTCCTTTCGAGCACCCGGTTCACGTACGAGCGCCGGAATATGTTGTCGACGAGAGCAGGCTTGAATTCATAGCGTTCGTATACCGTTTGGAGCGCGTCTTCGAGCCGGTTGAGCCGCCACAACGCGTATACGATGAGGTAAGACACGCCGTAATACTCGCGATCCCTATCGAGGCGGTCCAGCAAAAGTGACGGGAACTTCGCCAAGCGATCTTCGGGAAGCTTTGAGGCGTACTCAACGATCGCATCGCCAATCTCAGAGACGATCTTCGGCCCGCTCTCGACCACGATGTCCTGCCGCTCGGAAGCGCGGTCGGACGCCCACCAATCCTGGTAGATCGACTTTATCTTCGCGTTCCCCTTTACTGCCGAAATGGTCCCCAGCCCGCCATGCTGGCGACCGTGCCGCGCATAGCGCCCAATCTCCTCTTTCAGGAGCGACGCCAGAGCCTTCTCGTCTTGGTCAGCGATCTCTGCAATCGCCTCGGAGTTGAGTTTCGTCGTCTTGACGCGTTGGCGCTCGGGCTTGTATTCGATGCCCCGTTTTCGCGTCCGATGCCCGTTGTGATCGACGAATGTGAAATCGTAGCGTTTCGTGGCCTTCAGGTGATGCTTCCTAGTGGGGACCATGAAGTGCGTGGAAATCGGGACCGTCGCCTTTGGCGGGATGACAGGTTCGCCATCGTGCGCCCTCGGCCCATCCACAATAAGATCGCCCTTGACACGTGGTCGGTCGATTTCCACCCCCACCATACGCAGAGGACGGTCGCTGTTGTTAGTCAGCCACCAATCGTTTTGCAGTTGAAGGATCCGACTGTCTCGCCAGATGCCACCTGTTCTCTTTCGGTCGTTCGGTGATAGTCGGGCGCGACGCCCAGCTCTTCACGACGTCGGGTACGAAGGGCCTTCCTACCCGTTCAATGAACTGCACGATCGCGGCAGTAGCCGACGAAGACTTGGGAATTGCTTCGTCTTCGTTATCTTGCGACATCTGAATGTCCTACCGCCAACGCCACCACGGCACAATATACAAGACGGCGAGCATTGCGTAAGCGATTTGAAGCAGGGTCATCGAGGTCGCTCCGTTGGACGATGACCTAGCCATTTATCGAAGATTTTTTGTCATGGGTGACAAATCCTTTGTCACGCACGACAAATCTTTTTCCGAAATCCGGAAAGATCGCGCTGCGGTTCAGTGCCCTCCCATACCGAAGAACGCGATGAGGTAGCCAACGAAGGCAATGAACGCGCCCGCGGCGAGGCAGAGATAAGCGATCTGGAGAAGTGTCATAAGCGGCATCCTTTGTTGCTGCTTACTCTATAGCGCTCCGCAAACCGTGTTGCGTTTTATGGTGACACGCTCCTGTCATTCGACGGCAAGCGCAAACACAGGCGCGCAGTACGTGCGGCAACTGAACGGCGAATACGAGAAACACTACGCGCCAATTTCATTGACGCTAGACAGGCCAATACGACGCGTACGAACAAACACTAGCCGATGGCGCTAGCCGCACTAGCGAACGAACACTGCATTGTCCGCAATGACGAACTCAATGCGTCGAACGACGCTAAGCACCGCGAACTGTCATATGGTTAGCGCAGACACTTGATTGACCAATTAGGCCAATTGGCGATTGACAGTGCATTTGATAAATGCGCCGAACCTACGGCAATTAGCAATGCTAACGTTGACATCGCCCTGATGCAGCACCTTGGATTTGATCGCTTCGCAATCGCCGGGCACGATCGGGGAAGCCACACCGCCTTTCGGACTGCTATGGATCATCCCTCCGCGGTGACACATCTCATCGTGCTCGATGCCGTTCCTATCCTCGAAGCGCTTGAACGATGTGATACACGCTTTGCAACCGCGTGGTGGCATTGGTTCTTCTTCGCCCAGCAAGAGAAGCCGGAGCGCGCTATCAATGCCGATCCCGATGCTTGGCATGGTGGCTCCGCCGAACAGATGGGCCCAGAGGCCTATGCCGATTACAGCGCGGCCGTTCACGATCCGCGGGTCATTCACGGAATGATAGAAGATTATAGGGCAGGTATCACGATAGACCGTCTGCACGACGCGGAAGACCGAGAGGCGGGCCGCCGTATTGAATGATGGTTCTGTGGTCGCTGCGTGATGACCTTGAGCAGCTTTACGGCGATGTTCTCGAAGTTTGGCGACCGTGGACGGCGGCGAGACTGCAGGGGAAGGGCCTGGACTGTGGTCACCACATGGCTGAGGAAGCACCGGATGCGCTCGCGGCCGAAATCCTGCGATTCTTGGGACCCTGCTAGGCTCTGCCTGCCGTGGCACGTATCGAAGCATTGACGCCCGGCAAGCCATGTTGTCCGCTTCGCCCGCAATGCGGACCCAATGTGAGGGCTTCGGAACTTCGACTTTGGGTCAAATGCCGAATTTGGTCCGCTGTAACATAGCTCCGACTTCCTTGCGCGCCGAGCACGAAATACCACCGATCCTGCCGACATCATGGCACACCTCGAGTAAAGCCTTCGTCTCGAGCCCCTCGCCCCGATTTTGTTCGCGCGATAGAAGCGGCGGTTGGCGATTGAGCAGCATGGAATCGCCGAATTCATGCGCGCGGTATCGATACGCAGTGAAGGCTGCGGAGGCCTTGGCGAGCAGAGCATCGTCGGCAAAGGCGCGCAGGAGCTCGAAATGGCTTTCGCCGGGCTGGTGGACGCCTGTGAGAATCGCATCGACCACGCGAAGCCGCGTGCCCCGCGCGATGCGCCCTGTCGCAATGCCATTTCCGGCACGCACATTGCCGCCGGGATTGGCGGCTGCCTCAAGTGCGCGCACTACGCTCGTGCCGATCGCAATGATGCGGCTGCCGCGGAGCTTCGCCCGCGCGACCTGCGCCGCGGTGCGCCCAGGGATGCGGTAGGGCTCGTCGAAGGGAAGGCGCGAGTCGAGCGCGGGATCGCCGGTGGAAGAGACGCCCGCAGCATGCGTGAGGGTTGCAAAACCAACGTCGTGCCGACGCCAGGCTTGGAGCGTGCGCCAGTCGAGCGCGAAGCCTGCCGACGGCGCCTCGAACGCGACCGGCCCGGCGGCAATCTTCGTCCAAACATCCCACAATGCCAACGGCTCGGGAACATGCGCGTATTGGATCGGCCGGCCGTAGTGCGCCAGTGCTGCAAGCACCG